>PEZT01000028.1:0-89073 GCA_002773945.1 Candidatus Beckwithbacteria bacterium CG10_big_fil_rev_8_21_14_0_10_34_10
ACCTGATTTAAGTAATTTAAACCAGGATTCCTTATCCATAATATTTATATTATGGGGTATTCTACCACAAAACCGATTAAAGTAAAGCCTATTTTAAATACTTTAAGGTTTGGAAGATTTGCTTTTCTGATTGACCAATAATGGTGGTATAACCCAATTTTTGAGCTTCTTTAATTCTTTTTTCCATAAAACCCACTTTTCTTATCTCCCCTAATAAACCAACCTCTCCTAAACAAACGGCTTTCTTAATTAAAGCTTTATTTTTGAAACTAGATAGAATCGCCATAATAACGGCTAAATCTGAAGCCGGTTCTTTGAGTTTTAAACCGCCAGCCACATTAAGAAAAACATCACTTGAATACAGAGGAATATTAAGTCTTTTTTGTAAAATAGCACAGATTACCTGGAGTCTTTTATAATCTATTCCTGAAGCCACCCGTCTGGGAATAACAATTTTGGTTGGGACCACTAAAGCCTGGATTTCAACCAGAATTGGCCTGACTCCCTGAAGACTAACGGTAATCGCTCTCCCATTCCCCTCAATTTTTCCTTTTTCAGTTTCTAAAAAGATTGAACCGGGGTTTTTAACTTCCTCCATTCCTTTACCAGTCATTTTAAAAATACCGACTTCATCAGTTGCTCCAAACCTATTTTTAGTCGTTCTTAGAAGCCGAAAATCATGCTCTGTTTCTCCTTCTAAATATAAAACCGTATCCACTAAATGTTCTAAAACTTTTGGGCCGGCAATGGCTCCCTCCTTAGTAATATGACCAATTAAAAATACCGGTATATTAGTTTTTTTAGCTAAGCTGAGTAAAATATTACTTGTTTGTCTTACCTGACCGACTGAGCCGGCAGCTCCAGTTAGAACTTGGGTCCAAATAGTCTGAATTGAATCCACAATAATTAAACTAAAGTCTTTGCCTTCTTTTTCAATTGTTTTTAAAATATTTTCTAAATTTGTTTCTGCTAAAAAATGAAAGTTGCTTTTATAACTTGAATTTTTGGAAGAAGGGTTGAATCTTTGAATTCTTAATTTAATCTGCTCCGGCGATTCTTCCCCACAAATGTATAGAATTTTATTATTTTCCTTCCTTAAGGAAATCTTTAAGGCTAGCTGGGTTAATAAAGTACTTTTACCTATTCCTGGTTCACCGGCAATAAAAACTAAAGAACCGGGAACAATCCCTCCACCTAACACTCTATCTAGTTCAGAAATGTCTGTCTTGTCCCGAGAAAAAGTCTTTGATTTAACTGAATTTAAAGTAAAAACATCCACTACCTGGCCGCTAACTCCTTTTTTGGCAAACGAGCTAATTTTCTCTGAAGCCACCGCGGTTTCTACTAAAGTATTCCACTTACTACACTGGTTACACTGACCCTGCCATTTAGGAAATTCGGCCCCACATTCCTGACAAACATAATGACTTAATTGTTTAGCCATTTTAACTATTTTAACATATTAAAAAACCCCTCTAAAAAGGGGCTTTTCAATAATTCATTATTTTTATTTTCTAACTTGGATTTCTGCTGGACCATTAAGGGCTTTTAAAGTTTGAAAATAGTTTCTTAAAACTGCTCTAACAATCTCTTCAATAAATTGGTTCTTTTCCCCACTTAACTTATCCTGATCTTCTAAAGCCTGGCCAAATACAGCCGCTCTTTTTTCTACTTCAGCAAGATCAAAATTAAAAGCATAATTATCATCTTTAACTGCTTTTTCATTACAATAAGTTTCTCCTTCTTTAAGATTAACAATGGCTATTTTAGCTCTATGTTCTCCAGCTAAAACTGGCAGAAAACCTTTATTTCTAATCCAAATAAAACGGCTATCAACATCATCTGAAGTAACAATATCTTTTAACATTGGAATTAAACCGGCTCTTTTTTTATCCTGATCACCGCAACCTTGATTCCTTTGTTTTAATATTTCTGGGTCACTAATTTGGCCATGTTCATCATCAATATGATCACCAATTAACCATTTATTCTCTTGATAAACTTGCATAACTAAATTTTGAGCCTCATCTTCTCTCATCTCGGTTACATACCTTAAAGCATCAATGAAGCCAAAAGTTCCCCCTGGTAAAGCTATTCCTTTATACCCACTGTTTTGGGTTTTATCATAGGGGTATTGTTCACTTAAACCAGTTAAAATATAGCGATCATCAACACAACGATCTCCATCAGAAGACTCAAAAGAAACAAAATAGGGTTTGTATTTTTCTTCAAGGTCTATTAAAGGAAAATTTTCTTCTTGAGCTACTTCTTCAAGACATTTCATTAAAAAAATTTGTTTATTCTCTCTATTTGATAAAATTTCCATAGTTTTATCTCTTGCTTTTTTATTCATTTATAAAAAATAAAATTTTGTTTTTATTCTTCGGAAAAAGATTTTAAATAGTCTTCCATTTCTTTTTCTACTTTTTTCCAGTTTCCTTTTTCTTCTCTAATGGCTTTAAAAAGAAGTCTAAAGTCAATCAAAATTGTCTCATCAGTAACAATCATTCTTTGTTTATTCATTTTTGTCTCCTTTATTTATATCCTACTGGTTTTTCCTTTAAAACTAAACCCAGACTCATTCTTCTTTTTTCTAAATTGAGTTCTTCAACATAAACATCTACTTTATCCCCAACTTTAATATTATAATCAGCCGGAATCTTGGAAATATGGACAAGACCTTCTATCCCTAATTCCAGTTTAACAAAGGCTCCAAACGCCACTAAACGACTAACTGTACCTTTGGTTTTTTTATCCTTAGGATAATTTTTAGCAATTTTCTCCCAGGGATCACCTCCTAATTGTTTAATTGACAAATTAAGTTTAGCACTAGATTTATCAATTCCCAAAACTTTAACTTTAATTTTGTCACCAACCTTATAAAGATTGTTCAAATTATCAACTCTTTCCCAAGAAATCTCACTAATGTGAACTAATCCATCTAAAAAAAGCTCTTTATCTTCCACCTGGACAAAGATTCCAAAAGGCATGATGCCGGAAACTTTGCCTTCATAAGTCTTACCTAACTTAACATTTTTTAAAGATTCTTTTTTAGCGGCTAAGGCTTCAGCTTCAGAAACTTCTTTTTCTGAAAAGATAAGGCGGTTTTTCTCTCTATCAACTTCAATAATTTTAACCTTGAATACTTTATTTTGAAGATTATCAGGTCTACCTAAATATTTTCTTCCCAACTGGCTAGCAGGCACAAAACCTCTAACTCCCATTAAGCGAGCAATTAAGCCGCCCCTATTAACTTCTAGGCCTCTAACCTCAACTGCTTCACCGGTTTTTAAATATTGTTCAAAAAAACCCCATTTGTATTCCATTGCCGCCTGGCGGAGAGATAAAAGAATCTGGCCTTTGTCATTTTCTGGAGAAACAATAATTATTTTAACTTTATCACCTATTTTCACTGTGCTTAAAAAGTCTTTAATTACTTCATATTCTTTATCAATAACAATCCCTTCTGTTTTGGCCCCAATATCAACCAGGACTGTTCGCCTAATAATATCAGTAATTGTACCTTCAATTTCTTGGCCCTTTTTTAAACCATGAAGCTTAATGCCGCTCTGGGCCATTAGTTCTTCCATATTTTTAGCTGGGGAGGGTTTTTTCCCCAAAGGAATCTTTTTCTTCTGAGTAGACTTTTTCTTTTTAAAAGAAGATTGAGTAGTTGATTTTGTCATTCATTAATAACCTCGCTTTCAATAGATATTGAAATTATACAAAGAAATCAAGGGAAAGTCTATAAGTTAAAACTGGCTATAGGCTATTATAAAGAAAAAAGGCAAATATTAATCTGTTATTTTATTTTTTTTAAAATACTCCTAGCTACCACTAAGCCAGATACAGAAGCATGAACTAAACCTCTAGTTAGACCAGCTCCATCTCCAGCTACATAAAGGTTTTTGACTTTAGTCTCTAAACTATTCTTAACTTTTATCCTTGAAGAATAAAGCTTAATTTCTACTCCATATAAAAGAGTATCATTACACCAAATTCCCGGAATAATTCTATCTAAGGCTTGAAGAGTTTCTAAAATATCTTTTAAATAACGATAAGGTAAAACAAAAGCTAAATCTCCAGGGTTAGCTGACCTAAAACTTGGTTTTAATAAATTTCTCTTAATTCTTTCCTTTGTTGAACGCTGGCCTAAAACTAAATCTTTTAAGCGCTGAACCATTACCCCACCGCTTAAAAGGTTAGCCAATTTAGCTATGCTTTTAGCATAAAATATTGGATCTTTAAAAGGAAAGGTAAATTTGGTGGATACTAATATGGCAAAATTAGTATTCTTGGTTTTTATTCTAGCTAAGCTCTGACCATTAACAGTTGTAACTGGAAATTGTCCAGTTAGCTGTTCCATGGTTACTTCTCCTCTAGGACAAACACAAAAAGTCCGAGCATTATCTCTAAAAGTTTTAGTTTTATAGTGAACTTTTAACTCATAAAGATATTTAGCTATCGAAGTATAAATTTTGCTTGGAATCTCCACTCTAACTCCTAAATCAACTGGATTACATTGCGGCTCAAGTTTATATTTAGCGGCTAAGGTTAAAAGCCAATCAGAACCAGCTCGGCCCGGAGCAATAACTACATTCTGAGCATAAACTTTTTTTCCATTGTCTAAAACAACCCCGCTGATTTTCTTATTTCTAACAATAATATCCTTAACTTGAGTATTTAATTTAATCTTAATTTTATCTTTTAAATACTTATACATGTTTTCTAGTATTTCCCTACCGCCATCAGATCCCATATGACGAATAGGAAAAGTAATAATTTCTAAATCTGCTTTTTTGGCTTTCTTAATAATCTTTTGAACTTCTTTTTTGTTTTGGCCATAAACTTTTTTTGGCGCTCCAAATTTAAGCCAAAGATTCTCTGAATCTTTAATTAAGTTATCATAATCTTTTGGGGTTAAATATTCTCCAAGCCAACCGCCTATTTTATGAGTAAAGTTAAGTTTACCATCTGAAAAAGCACCTGAACCTCCCCAACCACAGATAAGATTACAGGGCTGACATTTAACACAACCTGTTTTAGAATTTTGAGAACATTTTCTTGACTTTATTTTTTTACCCTTATCAATTAGAAGAATTTTTAGTTTGGGATTATTTGAAAGTTTTAAAGCACTAAAAAGGCCGGCAGGTCCGGCACCAATGATAACAATATCATATTTTGTCATCCAAATATTATAATAGTAAAAATTAAAAAAAGAATCAAGGAGCATAAAAATCCCCGGCTGTGAGGTATTTTCGCGTGGCTGAGAAGCCAGACTATCGTCCCCGCTGAGGCGTTTAACTATCCTGTTCGGAATGGAAAGAGTGGTTCCACCTCGCTTTAACAACCGGGAAATATTTAATTTTAATATTAACTCTCTGAACAGTGAATAGAAATCAGACCTTTACGCTTGTTTTGGTTAATTAGGACTGGTCAGCTAAAAACATTACTATCCTTACACCTCCAGCCTATATATCTGGTAGTCTTCCAGAAACCTTCAGTTTTTTCAAAACAAGAATACCTAATCTTGGGAACGGCTTCCCGCTTGAGATGCTTTCAGCAGTTATCCGTAACTAATGTGGCTACCCAGCTATGCGCTTGACAGCAACAACTGGCACACCAGGGATTAGCTCATCCAGGTCCTCTCGTACTGTGGACGACTTCCCTCAAGTATTCAACGCTTACTGCGGATAGAGACCGAACTGTCTTACGACGTTCTGAACCCAGCTCACGTAGCGCTTTAATGGGCGAACAGACCAACCCTTGGGAGCTTCTCCACCCCCAGGATGCGCTGAGCCGACCGTGAGTTCTCCATTGTTTCTAATGGCACGGACTATATCATCACCCTTTATATTAAATAAAGGGGTCCGGCGTATAATAACAGCTTTAGATTTATCACTATATGTGATAGTAGCTGCTATTTTGGATTAATCCTCAGTCTCTACGGGGTCACTATATTATTTATAGGACTTCCCACGAGATTGCCCTTTGATAATACTAAAAATTATCAAGAGGGTTTCCCCGTTATTAGCCAGATTTTTCAACTTTGATTACTCAAAGAAGCGACATAACTATTTAGGTTTATCGAGGTAGCGAACCACGCCGTCGCTATGGACGCTTGGGCGTGACCACTCTGTTATCCCTAGGGTAGCTTTTATCCGTTAAGCTCGGTGCCTTCCACACGGCATCCGAGGATCACTAAAACCGACTTTCGTCCCTGCTCCACTTGTAAGTGTCACAGTCAAGCAGCCTTCATGCTTTTACACGTCCAACTTGGTTTCCATCCAAGTTAAGGCTACCTTTGCGCGTTTGCGGTACTTTTTAGCAAACAACCTCCCCAGTCAAACTGCCCACCAGACACTGTCCCCAAACCCGATTCAGGGTTCAAAGGTTAGATCTTAAATTATTAAAGAGCGGTATTCCACTGGCCCGAGCAAGCTCGGTCCCGCCTATTCTCGACAATTAATAACTTAAGCTCAATGCCAAGTTACAGTAAAGCTCCATAGGGTCTTTTTGTCCTGCAGTAAGCAGGCCGCATCTTCACAGCCATTTCAATTTCACCGGGTCTATCCCCAAGACAGTTCTCAAGTCGTTACACCTTTCGTGCGCGTCAGAACTCACCTGACAAGGTACTTCGCTACCTTTGAACAATTATAGTTATTGCTGCCGTTCACCGGGGCTTCAATTCCAGGCTCAATCAAAGATATCACCCAGTCATTTAACCTTCCGGCACTGGGCAGGTTTCAGCCCCTATACTTCCTCTTTCGAGTTTGCAGAGACCTGTGTTTTTGTTAAACAGTCGCTTGAGAATCGTTTGCTGCGTCCCACATAAAGTGGGAAGGACATCTTCCTAAGTTACGTCCAGCTAATTTGCCGAGTTCCTTAGGGATAGTTCTCCCGCTCGCCTTAGTCTACTCGACTTGTCCACCTGTGTCGGTTTGCGGTACGGTTAGCTTAAAAGAAGTTAACGAAGTTTTTCTCGGAAGCTTAACGAGGTTGAATTGCCTTAAGCGAACTTAAGACTTTCTCACAACTCAACGTTGTTTCAATAGATTTTCTGGTTGAAACTGTTTTGTTGCTTAGACGTCAATTCAATAAGACGCTCAACTTGTCAAGCTTCGTCCCTCCTTTAACATAAACTTAAAAGCTAGTACAGGAATATAAACCTGTTATCCATCGGCTACGCCATATGGCCTCACCTTAGGACCGACTAACCCTCAGACGACGAACGTTGCTGAGGAAACCTTGGACATTCGGCGGTCCGGATTCTCACCGGACTCTCGTTACTCATACCGGCATTCTCACTTCTATGCTCTCCACTAGACTTTACAGTCCAGCTTCACTGACCATAGAACGCTCCCCTACCACTTAATAAAATTAAGTCCCTATCTTCGGTTTTTAGTTTAATCCTCGTTAAATTTTCAGCGCCCCTAATCATCGACCAGTGAGCTGTTACGCTTTCTTTCAAGGATGGCTGCTTCTAAGCCGACCTCCTGGCTGTTTAAGATTAGAAACTTCTTTTCCAACTTAACTAAAAATTAGAGACCTTAGATGAGGGTCTGGGTTGTTTCCCTTTAGCAACTGGAGCTTAGCCCCCAGCCGCTGACTGCCTCTATCATCCTAATTGGTATTCGGAGTTTGATTAAATATGAGAAGCAAGCTCCCCATATCCATTCAGTGCTCTACCCCCAATAGAATTACGATAAAGACGCTATACCTAAATATATTTCGGGGAGAACCAGCTATCTCCGGGCACGTTTAGCATATTACTCCTACCCACAGGTCATCCCAACCTTTTGTAACAGATACGGGTTCGGGCTTCCCCTTCTATCTCTAGAAGGTTCACCCTGCCCATGGGTAGCTCGCCCGGTTTCGGGTCTTCCTCTATCAATCAACGCCCATTTAAGGCTCGCTTTCACTGCGACTACCTAAGATAACTTAGTTAATCTAAACTGATAGAGAGAAACTCGCCGGTTCATTCTTCAATAGGCACGACATCACTGGCAAAAGCCAGCTCTGTCTGTTTGTTAGCAGACAATTTCAGGTTCTATTTCACTGGGTGTCTCACCCGTCTTTTCACCTTTCCCTCACGGTACTAGTTCACTATCGGTATCTTTGAGTATTTAGCCTTAGAGAGTGGTCTCCCTAGATTCCCACAAAAGTGGCATCTTCCGTGGTACTTAGGAATCCTCTAGGGTTTTATTGGATTTTGAATACAAGACTGTCACTTTCTCTGGTGTTGTCTTCCAACAACTTCTTCTATCCTTTAAAAATCCCATGTTGAGGTCCTGCAACCCCTAAAGTAAACTTTAGGTTTAGGCTTTTCCCCTTTCGCTCGTCGCTACTAAGGGAATCTCATTCGATTTATTTTCCTTTGGGTACTAAGATATTTCAGTTCCCCAAGTGCCCTTCTTAAGGCTATGTATTCACCTTAAGATATCCAAAAGGATGGGTTGCCCCATTCGGACACCGCCGGGTCAAAGCTTGTTGACAGCTCACCGACGATTATCGCAGTCTGCCGCGTCCTTCTTCGGCCCAAAGATCCTAGGCATCCATTGTCTGCTTTATTTCAAGCTGTAAAGATCGTTTTTCTATTCACTTTTCAAAGAGCTAGTGGACCCAGTCGGGATTGAACCGACGACCTTCTCGTTGCAAACGAGACGCGCTTCCACTGCGCCATGGGCCCATATACTAAAAAAGTCTCCCGAAGGAGACCCATTAAACTCATGAGAAAAAGCCTTAAAAAAACGCCTTTCTAGCCACAAAAAGTTGCCCGGTTATGGCATTGAAAATGTTATGGGCTTTTCTACTCATTAAGTTTAAAAAAACTCCTTTAAATTGAATTTTAACAGATATACTTTAAGGTGTCAATGTGGGCTATCCAGGATTCGAACCTGGGACCTCTGTCTTATCAGGACAGCGCTCTAACCAACTGAGCTAACAGCCCTTTTTGACAATCTTAAATAGTGGTAGGAATTAAAAATGTACTTTTTACCAAGATTACTCTTGGTCTGGAAATCTGATCGTGTATCAGAAACCAAATCTCCTAGAAAGGAGGTGATCCAGCCGCTCCTTCCAGAACGGCTACCTTGTTACGACTTAGTGCTGATTGCTGAGTTTACCTTAGGTATTCCTTTTCCTTAATAAATTAAGGTTAAGAGAACAACTTCGGGTACCCCCAACTCTCCTCGCTTGACGGGCAGTGTGTACAAGAGGCGAGAACGTATTCACCGCGGTCTGCTGACCCACGATTACTACCAATTCCAACTTCATGTGGGCGAGTTGCAGCCCACAATCTGAACTGAGGCTAGTTTTAGGGATTAGCTCCGCATTGCTGCTTCGCAACCTATTGTACTAGCCATTGTAGGATGTGTGTTGCCCTGGACGTAAGCGTCGTGCTGATTTGACGTCATCCTTTCCTTCCTCCTTAGTTTAACTAAGGCAGTCTCCTGTGATATTCAACACAGGACAAGGGTTGCGCTCGTTACCGCACTTAAGCGGAGATCTCACGACACGAGCTGACGACAACCATGCAACAGCTGTCTTGCTCCCTCGAAGGCGGCCTGAATTTCTTCAGGCTTGCAGCAAAATGTCAAGCCCAGGTAAGGTCCTACGCTTCGTATCGAATTGAACCACATGCTCCACTGGTTGTGCGCCTCCCCGTCAATTCCTTTGAGTTTTAGCCTTGCGGCCGTACTTCCCAGGCGCCCTACTTAACGCGTTAGCTTACGCCAGTCAAGTTAAAAACCCGACCAGCTAGTAGGGATCGTTTACAGCATAGGACTACAGGGGTCTCTAATCCCTTTTGCTACCCTAGCTTTCGTTCATCAGCGTCTGCAACAGTTTAGATATCTGCCTTCGCCCTTGGTGTTCTATCTGATCTCAACGGATTTCACCCCTCCACCAGACATTCCGATATCCCCAACTGCGCTCTAGTCTAGTAGTATTACCCGCCCTTCCGAAGTTAAGCCTCGGTCTTTAACGAATAACTTACTAAACCGCCTACGATACTCTTTACGCCCAATAAATCCGGATAACGCTTGCACCCTACGTATTACCGCGGCTGCTGGCACGTAGTTTGCAGGTGCTTATTCATTCAGTACCCTCATTATGTTTCTAAATAAAAGGGGTTTACAACCCGAAGGCCTTCATCCCCCACGCGGTGTCGCTGCGTCAGGCTTTCGCCCATTGCGCAAGATTCCCGGTTGCTGCCGTCCGTAGACGTATGCTCCGTATTTCAGTAACATTGTGGCCGGTCGTGCTCTCACACCGGCTATCCGTCATTGCCTTGGTAGGCCATTACCCTACCAACAAGCTGATAGAACGCAGGCTCCTCCATCGGCGGGCAGTTACGCCCTTTCAACCTTAACCTAAGTTAAGGTTCTTATGCGGTATTACCTCGCCTTTCGGCGAGCTATTCCCCACCAGAGGGTAGATTCCTACGCGTTACTCACCCGTCTGCCACTTTCGTCCCGAAGGACTAACGTTCGACTTGCATGCCTAAGGCACACCGCCAGCGTTCATCCTGAGCCAGGATCAAACTCTCAAAAAAATTTCCTACCACTACTTAAGTTGTCAATTTAAATTTACTCTCCAAATTTATTCAATTCTAAAAATATTTAGTTGTCAAAGAGCAACAAAAAACCCGCCAAAGAGCGGGACTTTATCCATTCTCCGGCTTTAAAAAATTTACATTTTAAATTTTTCTTTCACCTAAAAGTTAATATATATTATAAGGGGGGAAAAGTCAACCCTGTTAATTCCTTAAAGATCAAACAAAAAAAGTTTAATTTTTGTCAAAATTTGTTGAAAAATATTTACCTTTTTATTTTTAAAATCAAAGGGTTTAAAAACATAAATGGTTTTTTTTATTTCCCCCATTTTTAATCTATGCTCCGCTGATTGAGTTCCAGTTTTTACTAAAAAATCTATTTCTTTTTCTTCATTAGGATATATCAAGTCTCCCTGGCTTAACTTGATTGAAGAAATGTTAAGATAAGGCCTTTCTTGATCAATTAAAAAAGAAAAGTCTTTGTCTTCACCCATAATCCACTGACCTGTATTTTTGACTTTTATTTTTCCCTGATACTCATATTTAGTCGGTAATATCTCAGCTAATTCAAAACTAGATACTTTAAAGCTTTTAATTTGTTCTACCTCACCTTTAACCTTACTGATGCCCAATATTTTTTCATATTGTGGGTAAAAACTACCATCTTTTTTAAAAAAAGAGAAATAGTCAAAAGGTGGAGCTGGGTGATTTAAAACAAACGGAGTCACTGCTAAAACTTTATCATCAGCCTGCCAGATAGAAAAAGCTTGTTCATAAAATACAGCTGTTTTTTCTTGGTTAAAATAGCCTGCGCTTCTTCCTTCTCCCTCTTGATGAGGCCAACCAGTTTCAGTAATAAAAACGCCAAAGTCTTTTTCTACTCCTAAATTCTTTAAAAAACTTAACTCCCATAAATAGCCTTTAATTGTTCCTCTTCCATTGTCAGTAGGTAAACCAACAAAGCCTTGATTGGGATAACTGTGAGAATTCCAAGCATCAAAAAGACTAAAAACATTAGGGTTTTGTAAAATCATTCCCTGTAAAAATTCTTCTTCTTTCATGGTTCCGTTTTTACCATCAGCTGATTGATCAAAACCAGCTGGTAAAATATAGAAGTTAGGGCTACTTTGTTTAAATAAAGTAATTAGTTTTTCTGAAACTAAAACATATTCTTGGGGATTAATTTCTCCACCCCATTCTTTTTTGTGATTGGGCTCATTAAAAAAAACCACTATCTGTTTTTTAACTGGCCAGTTTAAAGAATTTAAGAACCCCACATATTCTCCTAAATTATCAGGGTTAGGTTTAGCCCAATAACTATCTTCCGGGTGAGTAGCTAATCTAATAATAGGAATTAAATGAAGTTTTCGGCAGTTATTAAAAAAATCCTGCCATTTATCTTTTTCCAAATCATCGTCTCTTAAAACAATAGTCACATAACCCCAATCACCACCAGTAGAATTAACTAGCTTAGCCACTTCTTCAACTTCAGTTGTTTCTAAAATATGGATACCGATTTTGTTATTACTAGCCCAAGCTGGACTTAAAAATAAATTAAGAAAAAGAAAAAGGAATATGGTTATAATAATCAGCTTTTGTTTTCTCATCAGCCTTCATTATATCTTAAAGCTTTACAGAAACAAGGTATTCTAAGAAAATCTTAAGAAGATAATTTAGTTAGTTTTACTCTTAAAACTTGGTAAGGTTTCAGATTCTGATTTAAAACAATACTTCCGCCTTTAACAGTCACTTGTTTTTCTTCAGGCTGGGAAAAAAGCTCTTGGATAAACAGTCGATATTGGCCATCTTTTATCCCTCCAAAACTAATATTAAAAGATTCTTCAAAAGGGTTTTGGGCTTGATAATTAGAAAGAATTAAGATTGTAGTCCGATTATCAAAAACAGCAAAGCCAGTAATCTGGGTCCCCTCACCTAAAACTTCCACTCTGTTACCTTCAAATTCAGCCAACCAATCATAAAGTAAATACCGAGGTTTTTCTTTGACTCCCCCCTCTGTCAATTCATGAGTTAAAAGACCCCAGGCTTCTTGACCTTGATTAGGTCCATCTTTAACTTCAAAAGCAAAACAATATTTAGTTTTGTCTAAAAGCTTTCTTAAAATATGAACTGCATGAGAGGCAGCGATTGAACTGGAATAAGCGGTATCTTTTTCTGAATTAGGTCCCCATTCAGTCAAAAGCTTTTCTGTATTTTGAAATTTTTTGTATTTAGGTTGACTCTCAATAACATTTATTTGATATACATCATTTAAAAATACTTCTGGTAAAAAGCTGTAGCGGTGCCAGGAAACAAAATCTAACCTCAAATTGTTAGCTAAAACATAATCATATAAAAGCCTAATCCAAACCGGATCTAATTCAGGAATAGAAGGGCCTCCAATTTTAAAAGGTTTGACTCCCTGAGCCTGCAAAGCTCCTAAAACAGAATATTTATATAATTCTAAATAGTTCTTTTCACCATACATTTTCCAACCCCCAAACCATTCTAAAGACGGTTCATTCCAAACCTCATAATATATTTCCTCTGTATCCTTTGAATAGTGTTCAATTGTCTGTCTAACTAAGTCCTGCCAGTCAGCCCAGTTATTGGGTTTGCCTATCTTGCCCGGACCAACTTCTTCTGGTAGATAAGTTAAAGAGAAAAAGGGTTTAGCTCCAGTGGCCTTAATATCATCAACTGTTTCATCCAGTTTAGACCAATCAAGATCAAGTTTACCTCCTGACCGACCTTTAACTACACCATAATAATCATCATCATAAATATGGTCCAATCTAATATAATCAAGCTGAAGCTTTTTAACTTGGTTCACTGTAGCTTCAATCATTCTCGCTCCTGAAGCTTCTTCTCCTCCTTGAGCTAGGGCTCGCCAGGTCCGAGGAATAGAACCATAATTGCGTTGAATATTAACAATAATATCCGCTGGTTGAAAAGGTCTGGCTAAATACGTTTCTGGAATTCTAACTTTTACTTCCTTTTCAATTAAATAAAAAGGGACAAAAAGAAACAGAATAATTAATGTAAAAAAACTAATAATAATTTTTTCTTTATTTATCATATTCCTACAGTTTAAATTCCATTTCAGAAACTGCTTCTAAAATATCTTCTCCTTCTATATTTAAAAGATTACAATCCAAAAGGCTTTGCTTAGTAAAATCAAATTCCAGTTTACCTTCTCCTTTTTCTAAAACAAAAAAAGAGATTTCTGTTACTTTGAATTTACCTTCAGTTGATTTGGGTCGAATGGAAAAAGAAGCCACTCCACCTGAATCTTGCCACTCACCACCAACTAATTGAAGCAAATCAAGGGGATAAAAAACTTTAAGATCTACTTGATTAAGTAACTGATCTGTTTGAACCCAAATCTCATAAGTTAATTTTTGATTAAACTCACCCTTATATTCTTCAAACCATAATCTTCCACCTTGAGAAAGTTTTTCCTTAATTTCAGGTTCAGGAATGTTTTTCAAATCTTTTTTGGCTTGTTCTTCTTGATCAATAACTCTTTGTTTTTGGGTTTCTAAAGCCTTATTTTCTTTTTGATTTAACTGATAAAGTCTAAAACCAATCCAAGCTGATTGAAGAATAATAATAATTGATAATGGCCAAATAATTAATTGAAGTTTTGTTTTTTCCACTAAATTAATAGTAACTTAAATCAATTGACTTCTCAAGATCTTAAAGGTTTCATTCAAGGTGGAGTTATTTTAATCTTTCTTTAAAAAAATTAAGGTCTCTTTGGACCACTAAATCCCAGGCTCCATTAAGTTGATGATCAGCGCCCGGATAAGTATAGAAAACAACTTCTTTATCAAAGTCATTAAGATTATTAACCAAATTCTGGCTCCAAATTAAAGGAACAAAAATATCCGCTGTTCCCTGGTGAATCTGGATCGGAGCTTCTATCCAATCTAAATATTCATCAAAAGAGTAAAGATCAATATCATAATCTTTTTCAAATTCAGCCAAACTTTTTCTAATCCCTTTACCTTTATCATCATATTCATTGGTAAAAAACAAAATGTCATAGGGAAAGAATTGAGAAACTGGCGCCCATAAGGTAGTCGGGTATTCTCCGCCAGTTATTTCTAAAATACTTAAAGATGATAAGCCGCCGTTACTATGGCCCCAGATAGCGATTTTATCTACCTCAGCCTGAGGAAATGTTTTAATAGAATTTAAAAGATCAATAATATTAACACTTCTTAAAAACCTGGATTCCCAAATATCATCTGGAGGCATATCAGAACTACCATAGCCTAAAAAGTCAGGAGCCAGAGTAAGATAACCGTTTTGAGCATAAACTTCAGCTGAAGGCTGAGTCCCCATTCCTGATTGATAAATCTCTAAATCAACATAGCCTCTAAGCATTAGAATTACTGGAAAAGGTCCCTCTCCAAAAGGAATATTAGCCATCCCACTGATCTTTCTCCCTTCACTTTCGAAGGTAAAAATATAGGAAGTGAAGTCTGGGGTTTCATTTATTGTTGATTCCAAAGTAATCTCACTAACCTGAGGTTTTCTTTTTTTAAGCCTTTTAAAAGTATATTTATCTAAAGGTTTTTCTTTTATTTCTTCAGTTTTAGATTTTTTAGCTAATGGGGAAAGAAAAGTAAAAGACTTGTTTTGACTTAAAAGGAAAAATACTAACCCAATAATAAGAAAAAGGCTTAAAAAAGAAAGAATAACTATTTTTTTTCTAGATAAACTTTCTTTAAACATAATTTATTCAATAATTTCTACCGGCTCAACTACATCAGCGCCAGCCGTATTAAAATCCTCCAGCCACTCATTAAATTGAGCTTCTGATTCACCTTCTAAAGGAATGAGCTTAAAAGAATTAAGAATCCTATCATAGATTTGATTCCAATAATCTAATTCTTTATCTGACTGTTTATCGACCTGATAAAGAACCTGGTCCCAATCAATAAAAGCAGTTACTTCTCTTCCTTCTCCTAAAGAAACTTTTTGGGCTGAGACTGAAGCAATTTGGGTTTCTAAAGCGTTTCCCTGCTTAACTAAAGAATCTTTCTGAAACCACTCATTAATATCTTGATATAAGCTATCAGTACAAATAATAGTAATGCTACCTTCTCTCTCTTTTGATTTAAGCTCTAAAAAGGCATAATTAGTCTCATCTTCCGAATGAACATCAATTTCTACTTCTTTGGGGTATTCAAAAGAAAAACCAGCTGGGTCTTCCCAAACTCCCCAAGTAAAGTTAAAAACTTCTTTTTTGTTTTTTAAACCTAAAGGAGAACGCTTTTCAGCTGGAAAAAGTTTTTGAAAAACTTCATCTTTATAAGCTAGAAATATACTAACAAGAATCCCAAAAGTTCCCAAAATCCCTAAAGCCCAGAAAATATAATCTTTTCTTTCTTTTTTCTTTTTCTTCATAGTAGAATTAGTATAACATTTTTTAAAAACCTGCTATACTAAAACCATGAAAAAAGAATTTTTAATTGTATTTCTCTTTTTATCTTTTTTCTTTGTTTTTCCTCATAAAACTAAAGCTGCCAGACAAAGAACTAGAAAACCAAAAAAAGAACTTACCTATACCGCTAGAGGAGTTGTAAGCCGAGTTAAATTTAGACCAGATAGATTGGGTCTTTTATTAAACTTTTCTAACTTTCAAAATTTACAGTCAGGTAGATATGAACTTATCTATGATACTAATGGGGTTACCCAAGGAGCCGGGGGTTCAATTATCTTAGGAGATTCTAGCACTAAAGAACTTCTTTTTGGCACTTGTTCAGGCAATGTTTGTAATTTCCATGAAAATATATCAAATGCCAGACTATCAATTGTCTCAACTTTAAAAGATGGAACAGTAATATTAAAACCTTATCGGATTAAGGTTTAGAAGTTTCCTCAAGGGATTGAATTATTCCTGCTATTTCTGTGGGAAAATCATCAATAAATCCTTTTTTATGGGTCACTAATTTATTTAAATAATAAACTCCAAAGTCTCTTCTCATTGATTCTATTACTTCCTCGTGATTTTGAAGATGAGTAAAAAGCAGGATGGGTATTTTTTTTATTAAACTATTGCCATGGTTTCGAACTGCCTCCATAAAACCATAACCGCCCATTTCAGGCATGGCTAAATCAGTAATGACTAAATCAATTTCTTTAGTTTCTTCTTTTTCTCCCTTTTCATATTCTTTATTTAAAAACCTTAGTTCTTCTACTCCATTAACAGCTGTAAAAACTTCAGGTCCTGAAGCTGCTAAAATATCTTTAAATATTAGCCTTAAGTCTTTAACATCCTCAAGAATTAAAATTCTTTAAAAGACAGCAGAAACTAACATGTTGAAGGAGAAGGAAATGAAAAAGGTAGTTTTAACTATTATGATTTTGGTGGTGATTTTCGCTTTGGTGGGTCTGATCAGCTTGGCTGATCCATTTGACCCAGTCGCCTTTGTTAAAGGCGAACCAAACAACCATGGAGTATTTTATTCTTGGTGCCAGGTTTTCAACACCTGCCACCCTACCCCAAACTCACCAAGTTTTTAACTGGTAAAAAACAAAAAAAGATGAATCAAAAAAAAGGATGGATCTTTTAGATCCATCCCCCATTTTCACCAATCAAATCTTTTTTTTAACCCTAACCCTGCTGTCTTTTATTTTTTTTAAATTATAATTAAAATATAAATATATCTTATGAATGAAAAATTACCAATAGAATTATCTAGACGGGATTTTTTAAAGCTTACTGCAACTGACGCAAGTGCTTTACTTTTATCAAGATGTTCTTCTCAAGAAGCTTCAGAATTAATATCTATTCCAGGTCATCCTGAAACATGGAAAACTATTACTAATGATGATTCTCCAAAATTTAGTCTTGACTATAACCTAACAAGGATTGAAATCTATTATAAGGGAATTGAAAGAAAAAATATTGAAAAAGGGATTGAAGAAAACATGGTCAAGTTAAATTATAAGTTTATTGATATTAAGAATCCTGATGAATGCCCAATTATTGTTTCCCATTTAGTTGGTTCTAATGAAGAAATTAGGCTATATGTCAAAGATAGATGGGATAACCCTTCAGTCTACTGCTTTGGCCAAATTATTAATATAGATGAAGGCTGGCAAGCAATGGATTCTAGTCACCGTAATCCCTCAACTCAAGTTTTTGTTTTTGATGTCCCCATATTTATATCTTCACCTGGAGAGTCAGCTTAACCCTTTTCCTGATATAATTAGACGATGAAATTAAAAGCTTTAGCTTTAATATCTGGTGGTCTTGATTCAATTTTAGCGGCTCTTTTAATCCAAAAACAGGGAATTAAAGTCACTGGTTTAGTTTTTAAAAGCGCTTTTTTTGACCCCTCTTCTATTAAAAAGACTCTTAAAAAATATAATTTACCTCTTAGAATTGTTAATATTTCTGAAAAACACTTAAAGATAGTTAAAAAACCTGAATATGGCTACGGTAAAGTCATGAATCCTTGCCTAGATTGCCATTTATTGATGTTAAAAGAAGCTAAAAAATTAATCAAAAACCCTGGTTTTTCCTTTATTATTACGGGTGAAGTTTTAGGTCAAAGACCTTTTTCCCAAAATAAAAACTCCTTAAATTTACTGGAGAAAAAAGCTAATCTTAAGGGTTTAATATTGCGGCCTTTATCAGCCCAGATTTTAGAGGAAACTATTCCAGAAAAAAAAGGCTGGGTTAATAGAGATAAGCTTTTAGATATTTCCGGCCGCTCTCGTCAAATTCAGTTAAAGTTAAGGAAAAAGTTTAAACTTACTGGTTATTCTACTCCAGGAACAGCCTGTATTTTAACTGATCCTCAGTTTGGAAAAAGATTGAAAAATCTTTTGAAGTATCACTCTTTCGCTTCTTTAAATGATATTCTGCTTTTAAAATTTGGCCGGCATTTTTGGAAAGATTCTAATTTAATTGTAGTTGGTCGAAATGATAAAGAGAATAAATTATTGAAAAAATGTACTCAAAAGAGTGATTTATTGTTTGAACTTAAGTCTTTTACTGGACCGTTAGTTTTAGTAAGAACTTATCAAAAAAGGACTTTAAAAAAGACTTTAAGTGAAGCTAAAAAATTACTTTGTTTTTACTCTCGCCATACAAGAGAAAAACCACTTCCAGAAGTTGAATTTAGATATTTATAAAATAAATACCTTTTTACATATATTGCGTATAGTATTTGTGAAAATTAAAATACTTATGCTATACTTTTTATATGAATAAATTTAAAACTTTTCTTTATGCTTTTAGAAATAGTGCTTTTAAACCAAAATATTATGCTGATATTTTAAAAACCCCTTTTTCTTTTTCTGTTAAATATTTTGTATTCTTATTTTTATTCTTAAGTTTTATTACTGTTCTTAGTATTTCCTATCCCCTTATAACTGATTTTAAACCAGCTTTAGAAAAATTTAAAAATGATGCTCCCAAACTTTATCCAACTGAATTAGTTTTGGATATTAAAAATGGCTTAGTCTCTACTAATGTTTTAGAACCATATTTTATTCCTCTTGAACCAAGTCTTTTTCCTGAAGAAATTAAAATGGGTTTAGAAAAACAGCCAATCCAAAACATCCTGGTAATTGATACCTCAGTTCCGGCTTCAGAAATAAAAAAATATCAAACTGTGGCTCTTTTAACCAGAGATTCTTTAGCTATATTAGGTGACAATAATGAAATAAGAATCCAAACCCTTGAGGAAATAAAAGAATTCCATTTAGACAAAGAAATAGTTAAAACAGGTTGGGGTATGATTGTTCCCTATTTTAAATATATTATTCCTGGTATTATTATTGTTTTAATTATTTTTGTGCCTTTATTTACTTTAATAGGTAAGTTTTTCTTCCTTATGTTTTTCTCTCTTATTACTTTAATTACTGCCCGACTTTTTAGCAATAAAGAAGTCAATTATTCTAAAGCTATCCAGCTTAATCTTCATGCCATTACTTTACCCATTATAATTGTTTCTCTTTTTCAAGCTTTCGGAGCCCCACCTAAAATTCCTTTCTTCCAATCAGGAATACTTTTAATCTTTAACTTAATTATCTTTTCTTCTTTAAAAGAAAATTCAGAAGAAGTTAAATAAACTTACCAAAAAGGTAAAAATCTTTTTTATAGCGGTCTTTTTTTCTAATTCCTTCTATAACAAAACCAAGTTTTAAATAAAAACCCCTATTTCGACCATCAGTGATAAATCTTAATTTATGGCAGTTTTTAGTCTGGGCCCATTTTTCCCCTCTTTTAACTAATCTCTTACCTATCCCTTTATTCCTAAAGTTTTTATCTACCCAAATCCAGCGAAGTAAAGAAATGCCTCCAATTTCAGAGGAAACAACAATAAAGGCAATTGTTTTATCCTTTCTAACGCTAAAAATCCCAATCTTACCCCTTTTAAACCTTTTTTTAAAATTCTTTTTACTCCAAATTTTTCTTAAAAAATATTTCTTTCTTCTCAAGGGAAGATGAAGAAAATCGGTCAATAAGGCTCTTCTAAAAACCGGGTAGAAACGGTCATAGCTTTTTATACCAATTCTTTTTAGTTTTACTTCTTTCATAAAAGTGCCTAATTGTAGCAAAAGTTATCAAATTAAGCTACACCTTTTAAGAATAGTCTTTTAAAACTTCAGCTAAAATTCCGGCAAAGGCGTCTCTTTTCTCCTTATTTTTTCTTATCCTAGCACTAATCTCCATCTGAATAATATTAAAACCTTCCCCAAAAGGTGGGTGTTGGTTTTTATGAGTTATCATTTTCCTTCTATATATACTTAAGCCTACTTCTGTCCCGGCAAATGCCTTAGTCTTTGGATCATTTTGGATAGCCAAAACTACCTGAGGAACTTCATTTTCTCCAACCATAAAACCTTTATTTTTTATCTCTTCTTGTAATCGAGAAATAAATTTATTTCGTAAATCCTGATCGGCAATATTTTTAGCCCCGGCAATGGCAATATCAAAACCCTCTCTATTGGCCATTCCGTGCAAAGCAACTCTTAAAAAAGGTCCCTTTACTTTACCGTCTTCATCTAAACCAACCGTTCTTTTAACTATTTTTTCTAGTCCCCAAAAAAGAGCTGCCCGACTGCTTCGAGAATATTCCCGGGAAAAAATTTGTTTTTCTCCCAATTCAGCCATTCCCCTAACCCACCAATTTCTATTCATATCAGCCCATAGGCGCGGTTTCTTAGCTACTATTGTATTAACATCCAAAAGCTGACTAACTTGTCTAGCTAAAAGACCAGTATCCTGATCATAAAGATCTCTTACCTTTAAAACTTCTTGATCAAAGTAATCTAAACTTTTTGTTTCTTTTTTTTCAAATTTCTTTATTCTTTCTAAAGATAATTCTATCTCATTAATCTTCAAGTCAGGATATTTTTGCTTCATTAACTGCCATAATTCAGCAGAATTTGGCAGCTGTTCATGAACAGCATCAACTACAATCGGAAGATTTCCATCTTTAACTTCTAAATATTTGTTAATTGCTCTTTCTTTAATTTTTTCATCTTCTTGAGAAGCGTCAGGTTTAGCAACTGATTCAATCTGACTAGCTTGTTGTTCATTTAAGTCAATTAAGGCTTTACCTTCTTTTACTCTAACTTGCCTAGGTCTTCCTCTAACTGTTTTTTGTTGCCATATTTCTTCTTCTTCTCTTACTGAATGAATATCAATTACCCCTTCTCTTCTTTCTCCTCTATCAGTTATTCCAGCATCTTTTAGCTGTTCCACTATTTGTCTAATTTTCTCGGGTCTCTTTACAGGAGGTTCTTCGCTCATTTTAAAACCCTATTCCTTTATATATTAATCTAATACTTTGTTTAACCTCATCTTTAAGTCTTTGGCCATCTTTTTTGAGAATACTTTTTTTAAAGATTAGATGACCCATTCGTAATAAAGGACGAATTGTACTGCCAGTCCTAGGAACACCATCTACTAAAAGGAATTCTTTTTGGGGATTTTTAATTGATTTTGTAGTAAAACCTTCTCTAATAAATTTAAGTTGTTGACTACCTAATTGATAAACTCCAGCTTTAATCTCCCCTTTAGTCTTTCGATATTTAGCCACTTTATTACTTAATATTAAATGACTCCCTTTTTTTGAATTTTTGTAAATTCTATCAACTCTGTCAAAATTCATTTGATAGTTTATATTTAAAAGCTCTAAAAGGTGAAAAACATCAAAAGGCGGTTCTTTATTTTCTTTTTGGAGCATGGAATAAACTGGAAAAGCACCAGTATATCGAGGGTTACATTCACAGGCATATACCTTTTCTGTTTCTTTATCTATTATAAGGTCTATTCCAAATATCCCCCTATAACCTC
This sequence comes from Candidatus Beckwithbacteria bacterium CG10_big_fil_rev_8_21_14_0_10_34_10, assembly GCA_002773945.1. GTDB lineage: Bacteria > Patescibacteriota > Microgenomatia > UBA1400 > UBA1400 > 1-14-0-10-34-10. The sequence goes on from PEZT01000028.1 coordinate 21,885, forward strand.
TCGCCCCCATATAGCTTCCAATTGATCTGGCTAAACTTTCAGCTTGAGCTTGAATTTTAGAAGAATAGGTTTTAAAACTCCAATCATGACCGCAATAAAGACCACTCCCCTTATTCATGTTGACTACCAAAGGTTGATCTAAAATCTGTTTTTGGACGATGCCGGTTAAAACTCCATGGCGGGTGATACAACCGGTAATACTAGGAGAATCACCAGTAATAAATTTATAGAGGATAACCCTTTTTAAATCAAAAGTATTTTTATATTTTTTAGCTTTTTTTGTGAAGTTTTTAAAATCTGAAAGGGTTTTAATGAAAACCAAGGAATTACCACCACCCTTGGTTAATTCTGGTAAAATTAAGACTAATTTTTTCCACCGCTTTAAATATTTTTCTAGTCTTTTTTTATCTAGTTCTTCAATTTTAAAAGTTTCATTAGGAATGGTTTCTAAACCAATCTTTTGAAGCATTCTTTTAAAATGCCATTTATTCTCATAAACATCCCTAACTTTGGCCCTATTAGCTACAATAGTCAGTCCTAGCCGATCACAAATTCTTTCTACTTTTTTAGTTGAGTGATATAAAACTAAATAAGGGAATCTCAAAGAAGCTAAATATTTTTGCACCTGACGGTTTTTTAGTAAAGCCAAAGTATTATATTTCCCAACCTTTTCTCCTTTTTTTAAAAAATCCTTTTCTACCGATAGAACTTTAATCTTTTTTCCTATTACTTGATTATCCAAAGTGTCTTTAACACATAAAAGCTGGTAGTTAGGTAAAACCAAGCCTGGCCCGATCCTGGAAAAAGCAGTAATACCCACCCCAATTAAAGGATAAGGAAAAGACTTAAGTTTGTTTAAATAGTCATCCATATTAAAAAATATATCATATTTAAAACTAAAAAACTCACTTAAAAGCGAGATTCTTTAGATCCTAAATTAAAAACAGAAAAAATTATTTTATATCCGAACTAACTAAAAAACCCTTAAGGTCTCCTCTACCAATAATCATCGGCCTTTTAAGATTCGACCTGTCAGAAATATTGGCCGTGGTTTTTATTTTTTGGCCACTTAAGAAAAAGGTGACTGGAACAACTGGTCTTTTCTGCCTTCCTAAGGCTGATTTATAGACACCTTCAAAAAGAATATTTTCCGGGTGTAAAAGCCCAAGTTTTTGCGCCAGTTTTCTATCAATTGAAGTGGTATAAGCGCCAGTATCTACTTTTGCTTGAACTGAAATCCTATCTCCTAAAAAAGACTGTACTTCTACTTGGTGAAAAACATTAACAGTTTTTTTACCGGTAACTATATCTCTAAGTTTTGGATCCAAAAAAAGGGCTTTGGCTATTTTAATTCCTTTTTCCGGACTATCTACCTCTAAGCCCTCAACTCTTTCTAATCTTCTTCTTAAACCAGCTTTGTTAGCTAACTGAATTTTTAAGCCTGGCTGAGCATTAAGCTCTAAAACCTTAGGAAAGGTTTTACCTGGTTTTTTTAATGACGGTTGAAGAGCAATATCTACTCTCATAAAGTTGAGTTCGGGCACAGTAAGCTGACAGTTAATCGCTAATTTAAGAATCTCGTCCCAGATTGGTATTTTTATTCCCTTTAATTTCCTTCTAGTTCCGGGAAAAAAATCGATCTCTTTACTTCCCTTAACCCCACCAATAGTAATCCCAGAAGAAATATCAATGCCGCAGGCAATTGCACCCTGATGCATATTAGCCCTACCTCCTGATTCTTTGGTGGGCAGTCTTAAAAAAGCCATCACCGGGATTCGGTTAAAAACCACTACTCCAATGTCTGGGGTTCCACCCCAACTAACTTTTTCAAAAATGGGATGAACTCTAATTCTTTCTTCTACAAAAGCAAAATCTGGCTGACCCCTCATGGAAAACCGACCTTCAATAATTTCTCTAAGTAAAAGCTTTAAATCATTTACTGTTTTTGTATCTTCCGTTGTGGTAATCCATTCGCCCGCATATCGACCCTGTCTTTCAATTACTAAAATTCCTTCTCCTCCCAAAGAATTATCTGGTTTAATCACATAACTTTCTGGTAATTTTTTAAGAAAATTAAATTTATCAATGTCTTCAAATCTTCTAAAAACGCGGTAGAGCTTAGGAATAGGCAGTTTTGCTTTTCTTAAAACGTTTTTAGTTAGAAGCTTATGATTGGCAATAAGTTTGCCCCCTTTTTTGTTATACTTTGAGGAGAAAAGAACATTACGAGAATTTAATCCTAAAATATCCCGGGTTTTCATTCCAAAAGCTTTTTAAATTTTTTGTATTCCAAAATCCTTAAACCAGCATAACGACCAATAAAGATATCTAAAAGAGCCACCCCTAAAACACTAATTTCAGGTTTTAAAATAACAAATTTTTGCAAAAATTCCAGCTGAAGAACAAATGAACAGATTAAAGCCACTACTAAGGTTTCAAAACTCATTCTTAAAGCTCTTTTCATAGACATCCCAATTTGGATACTAATAAAGCTTTCTGCCAAAAGAATAAGGATTAGAATAGGAAAAATAGAAATATTCGTAATCGCAGTTAGATTCAAAGAAGGAGAAATACACATTAGGCCAAAAACAGCTAAGGAAACAAACCATAAAAGCAAAGCCATTCTGGGCAAATATTGAAGCTTCATTTTTCTAAAAAGTATTCTCGCTCCCATGGCCACCAGAATAATGGTAAAAAACAGTAACAGACCTTCAAAAATCCCAGTCGCCACAAAAGCGACTGATAAAACAGCCGGTAAAAAGATCCCAAAACCCTTCATCCCCACAATATGGCGGGAACCGGCAATTAATGCTACTACTAATGGAAAAAGAAGAATTAAAACAATGGTATTGGCTGGCACCCCCTGAGAAACCGCTCTTCTTATAGCATGCTGCAAAAAATTAGTTACTCTTAAAGACCCAATTGAATGATTAATTAAATACTTTTCTAGTTTTCCTTTAACTTCTGGAGTAGACTCAGTAATATCTTCTTTTTTCTCTACTTTTTCCTTTTCCTCAATTACTTCTCCTGTTGTTTCTGCTGAAGTGGTCGCCATCGCCGCCTCGGTAGCAGTTTGCGAAATTAAATCTTCCCCTTCTTTTTCTGCCAGAACTGGAAATTTAGAAAATGAAAAAAGAAGAAATAACCCAATAAAAATACCAATTAATTTTTTCATTGAAATTATTATATCAAGTTGAAAGATTTTTGACTAGATAAAGCTAAATTCTTATTAAAACTAATCTCTTTTTATTTCGCTAACTCTTGATCAATTGTGGTCTTAAAGTTTTCAAATGGTTGAGCTCCAACCAACTTCTGGCCATTAATGAAAAAAGTGGGCGTGCCTGAAACACCCATTTTTTGACCCAGAGATACATCATCCTTAATTGCTTGAATATAGGTTCCGTTATTTAAACAAGTTTGAAAATTAGCTTGATTTAAACCCAGTGTTCCAGCATAACCCACTAGGGTTTCTTTAGGACTATCGAGATTGGACCAAGTTTCTTGATCTTCAAAAAGCTTATCATGATAGCTCCAATAATCACCTTGTTCTCCGGCACACCTGGCTGCCTCTGATGTTATTTGAGCATTTGGATGAAAAGGTAAAGGATAATCTCTAAAAACATACCTTATCTCTTCTCCATATTCATCTAAAATCCTTTTATAAGCACTATCAACATATCTTTTACAAAAAGGGCACTGATATTCGGAAAATTCAACTATTGTCACCTTGGCCCCATCAAGACCCTTAACAGCCGCTGCTTCAGCGACTATTTCTGCCTGATCCTCAACTCCCAAAACCTGCGGTTCTTCTGGGGCAGCTTCAGGCGCCTGAACCATTTCTTCTGCCTTTTGCTCTTCTTTTTCGCTTTCTAGATTTCTAACTTTATTCCAAAGGCTCCCAGAAACAAAAGCGGCAAAGATTAAAGCGGCGATTAATATGGGAGTGATTTTATTAGATTCCATTTTTTACTCCTTTAGTGATATGGCAGTTACTGGACAACTATCAACTGCACTTTGAACCGTAGGTTCATCATCTCCAGCGGGCACTAAAGCCTCAGCTTTACCATCATCACCAAGCTTAAAAGACTTTCCGGCTAAGCTAACGCAAGTCCCACAACCAATACATTTTTCTTTATCAACTATTGCTTGTTTAGTCATAAATTTGCCTCCTTAAAGAATTTATATTTATAAAAAATATCTATATAGAGTTTTTCTTTTTAACTAAATCACTTTACCTTATTAAGATATAACTTGCAAGTCACTTTAATAAAAGTCTTTAATTGGATATTTTTGACAAAGCTTTTTAACCTCAACTATGATACTTTTAATGGCTTTGGATTGTTTAATAATTTTTTCTCTTGTTTCTTTTTTTTTCTCTGACTCGAAACTAATCTTCATTTTCTTTTTAATCTCACTTATTTCTTCAATAATTATCTTCATCCATAAAGCTATTTTTTTCATTTGAGGTTCTTTCATTTCCCTAGATGTGATTCCTGGTGTTCCTAATCTAATTCCTGAGGGGTAAAAAGGTGGTCGGCTATCATAAGGAATGGAATTTCTATTTAAAACAATTCCCCCTGCTTCTAAAGCTTCAGCGGCTAAATTACCGGTAATCTTAAAACTAGAAAGATCGATTAAAATTAAATGGCTATCAGTTCCTCCAGAAATCAGATTGAAACCATTTTTTTTAAGTTCTTTTGCTAAGGCTTTAGCATTTAAAACAATTTGCTTAGAATATTTTTTAAAAGAGTTTTTTTCCGCTTCTTTTAAGGCTACCCCAATCCCGGCAATGCTGTTTATATGAGGTCCACCTTGAAGCCCGGGAAAAACGGCTTTTTGGATTTTTTTGTCCAAGTCAGGATCTTTTTTAAGGCCTTTTCTAGTTACCATAATAATTGCCCCTCTTGGTCCTCTTAAAGTTTTATGGGTAGTGGTAGTAATGACATCAACAAAGGAAACTGGACTAGGATAAACGCCTCCTAAAACTAAACCAGCTAAATGAGCTATGTCTGCTAAAAGATAGGCTTTAACTTTTTTAGCAATAAGAGAAAACTTTTTCCAATCTAAAATTTTGGGATAAGCAGTAATCCCCGCTATAATAAGCTTTGGTTTTTCTTTTAAAACTAATTTCTCTAAGGCTTGATAATCCAAAAAACCGTCTTTACCAAGCTTATAAGAAACTGATTTAAAAAACTGACCACTAACTGAAACTTTATCTCCATGAGTTAAATGACCACCATGAGCTAACTCTAAACCCATTATTTTATCATTTGGTTTTAATAAAGCGGTGTAAACCGCTAAATTAGCTGGTGAACCAGATAAGGGCTGAACATTAGCATAAGGAACTTTAAAGGCTTTTTTAACTCTTTCTACTACTAGGGTTTCAATCTTATCGATATATTCTTGACCCTGATAATACCTTTTTCCAGGATAACCCTCAGCATATTTATTGCCCAAACAAGAACCCACTGCTTCTTCAACCGCTTTTGAAACCATGTTTTCCGAAGGAATCATCATCAGGGTTTCACTCTGACGCTTTTTTTCCTTTTGAATTAAGGCTTTTATTTGAGGATCAACTTTTTTAAGATAAATCATTTGTTAAGAAGATTTTAATTTTATGGCTTTTTTAACTCTTTCTACTGCGACAGCATAAGCGGCCATCCGGGGATTAACTTTAAGTTCTTTATATTTGTCCCAGAATTCCTCAAAAGCCTTATCCATAATTGTTTTAAGCTTTTTGCCAACTTCATCTTTTTCCCAGTAATATCCCTGAAGGTTTTGAACCCACTCAAAATAGGAAACAGTTACCCCTCCTGCATTAGCCAGAATATCAGGAATATTAATTATTCCTCTTTGGTGAAGGATTTTATCTGCCTGGGGAGTAATTGGACCATTAGCTAATTCAATTATGGTTTTAACTTTAATCTTCTTAACATTGCTCTTATCAATAACATTTTCTAAGGCGGCCGGAACTAAAATATCTACTTTTATTTCTAAAAGCTCTTCATTAGAAACTTTTTTAGCCCCTTTAAAATTAACTAAACTACCATTTTTTTGTTTAAACTCCAATACTTCTTCTGGATTTAAACTCCCATTTTCTATAATTATTCCTCCCTGACTGTCACTTAAGGCTTTAATTTTATAGCCTAGGTCATAAGCTAATTTGGCAAACCAGTAACCCACATTTCCAAATCCCTGAACAGCAATGGTTGTTTCTTTAGGTTTAAGCTTTAACTTTTTAGCTAGATTTTGCAAAATAAATACTCCACCTTGACCAGTGGCTTCTGTTCTTCCCTGACTGCCGCCTAATTCTAAAGGTTTACCAGTAATAGTGGCCAGCGGATTTACTCCCAAGTTACTCCATTTAAGGCTTTTTCTTTTTTCCTTCTGAATTTTCTGGTATTCATCAATCATCCAAGCCATTATTTGAGGATTAGTATTCACGTCTGGAGCCGGCACATCAAGCCAAGGACCAATATTAGGAGAAATTGCTCTTATATAAGATCGGGCCAATCTTTCTATCTCTTTTTGGCTCATTTTTTTAGGATTACAGATTACCCCGCCTTTAGCACCCCCATAAGGGATACCAACTACACTGCACTTCCAAGTCATCCACATACTTAACGCTTTTACTTCATCCTCAGTTACATTTGGATGAAACCTAATCCCTCCCTTAAAAGGACCCCTTGAATCATCGTGTTGGGATCTGAAAGCTTTAAAAGTCTTAATTTTACCTGAATCCATTTTAACTTTTAAATCAACCTTAATTATGTTTTTTGGGGATTTTAATTTATCAATTATCCTTGGTTCTAGTTTAAGGATTTTTCCCACATTAAAAAGTTGCTCTTGGGCGCTTTTATAAGGATTGATCATTTTATTCTCCTTTTAAATACCACGAATGGCAGGGGCAGTTGTGTTTTTTAAATATTTATAAGCACTGGCAGCTGCCATGGCTCCTTGGGCAATTGCCCAAGTTGCTTGTTTAAAACTGGCTGATTTATTAGTCATGTCACCGGCAGAAAAAAGGCCAGGGATATTGGTTTCCATTTGCTCACTGACAATCACATAACCTCTTTCATCTAATTTAATCCCTAAAGGTTCCACCAAAGCTGTTCCTGGCACCCCCCCAATTTCAATAAAAACTCCATCAGTTGATATAATTTCTTGACCTTTATAAGGCTTGTCTAACTTAACTCCAGTTATTCTAGTCTTGTCACCTATAATTTCTTTTACATTAGTATTGTATATTGTTTCTCCTTTAGCTTGTTTTTCTATTTGCTGCCACTGATTAATCCAGGCCGGCTCAGCTCTTAATTTATCTTTTCGATAAACTAAATAGACCTTTTTGGCAAATTCAGCTGTATGAACCGCCCCTGAAACAGCACTATCTGAACCACCAATAATAACAACTGTTTTTTCTTTAAAAAAGGGGGCATCACAAGTGTGACAATAAGAAACTCCTTTACCTAGATATTCCTCTTCTCCGGGAATATTTAATCTTCTTCTTTCACTCCCTGTGGCTATAATTAAAGCTTTTGCCTGATAATACTCATTTTTACTAAAGTAAGCTTTAAAACTTTTGTTTTCTCCCTCTCCTGTTAATTCAAGCCGGCCAACTTCTTTTAAAAGAACTTTAGCTCCCAAATTTTCTACCTGCTTTTGCCAAATTTGGGCTAAATCAAAACCGGAAATATCTAAAAAGCCCGGGTAATTTTCAATTTTATGAGCCAGGCTTAATTCTCCACCTAAAAGCTTACCAATAACCAAATTACTTAATCTATAACGAGAAGAGTAAATTGAAGCCGCTAAACCAGCTGGCCCAGCTCCAATAATCAAAAGATCATATATATTATCTGTCATTAATTTCTTATTATATATACTATAAAATTATAAAGCCTTTTTTATCATTTCTACAAATCCATCTTTACCAGGAAAGCCGGTTTTTCTGTCTATCTCTTTACCATCTTTAAACATAATTACCATTGGAATACTCATCACCCCATATTTTTGGGCCAATTCCTGTTCTTCATCAACATTAACCTTAGCCACTGCCACCTTATCTTTGTATTCTAAAGCCAATTCATCAACTACTGGGCCAGCCAATCGGCAAGGACCACACCAGGGAGCAAAAAAATCAATAAAAACAGGTATTTTAGATTCTAAAACTTTTTTTTTAAAATCATCTTTTTTTAAATGCAAAGCACTCATTTAAACCTCCTTTAATATATTATCTTAAGATAATATATTATTAAATGTTTTTAACCAATTCTTCAACTACCTTTTTAAAATCATGGGTGTTTTTGTTTTTCTCTAACTGACATGATTCTTGAGTTAAAATAATAGCCGCTGTTTTTCCTAAAGCTTCTCTAACTGCTTTAATTTGCTGAATTATAGAAAGACAACTTCTTTCTTCTTTAATCATTTTTTCAATTCCTAGAAGCTGACCTTTAATTCTGCTAATCCTATTTAATAAATCTTTACTATTTTTTTTCATATACTCCCCCCTAGTATATCCTAAAAGGCAGAAATAAATCAAGGCATAGTATTCTTAAAATCAGATAAATACTGATAAAATGGATTATTTAATAAGTGTATTTAATTGGGGATTAATCTTTTGACAGGCCTCAGCTACTAAACGACGATGACATTTTACGGGAGTTTTTTCCCAACACAATATAGTAACGTCCTTTTTTAAAGCAATATCTATTAAAACATTCAGGTATTCTCTTTTATTTAAAATAACTTCTTTTTTGAATCTATTTTTGTATTGAAGCCAGTTTATTTTTTTTGAATGAGAGTCATTTAATAATTTATGAGATGGGGCTAAAACTGGCATCCAAATATCAAAATCTTCAAAATCCCCTGGCCTTCTCATTATACAGATTCTAATACCGTCTTTTTTTTCTTTTTTAAACTGAATAGATTTAGTAAATAAGGCCATTAATCTTCCTATTTATATTGTACAATATTAAAGGCTTTTTTCCATTAATACCATCTCTACTGAAATTCCCTGGTTAGCTAATACTCCATTTTTTTGAGAATGAGAAAAAACTCTTGAAAAACCTAAATTTTCAAAATATCCCTTTGAACTCCCGCTTGGCTGAACAACCATTGTTTGATAACCTAATTCTTTTGCCATTTCTTCTGAAATTCTCATCAATTGACGACCCAATCCTAATCCCTTAACTTCTCTTGCTACATGAAGTCTTTTCCCGTGGGCCACTAAAGAATCATTTTCAGGATGAGGATGTCTTTCTTCTCTTATTACTCTATAACCCACAGGTTCTCCCAATTTATTTTGGCAAACCAAACAAAGAATATTTTTTTCATGATTGCATGTATCCTTCACTCCATCGGATGAATTAGCTCTTTTATAAGCTTTCACTGCTTGAGAATTATTATTTCTAAGATCTCTAAAATTATCTGACCTGCTAAAGTTATCACAAACCATCTGGCTAACCGATTCATAGTTTCCTGGAACAATACGTTGAGCAGTAACAAAACTACCATCTTTTAATTTAATCATCTGACCCCAACGACCAGGTAAATCAGTATATAGGCTTGATTCAGAAGATGTTTGATTATTTCTAAAAAACAAGTATTGCTCTAAACCTTCTCTTGCTTCAACTGGGGCACCTAATAAAGTTAAATATAACTGCCTTAAATTTCTTTCAAAAACTTGCCTATTTCCCTCTTTACTAACTCCGTCAATGGCTTTAATTTTAGCCTGAAGAAGAGGATGGGGCCAAAAACATGACAAATTTGTCATTTTCAATCTTTTTAAAGGAAAACCCTCTTTTATTCTCTGTTTTTCACTTTCATCCAAGATAAACGCCTGGTCTATAGAATCAAATATTTCTTTTAAATACCCGGGGCAATTATTATCCCTTCCCTTAAGTCCATGAATATAGAATTCTATTTCCTGGGGGCTAAGTTGGGCAACAGAAAAAGATAGTTCAGCAACCAAGCTTAAGCCAAAACCAATATCATCAACATTCCTATTATCTTTGCCGAAAAACCCGATTGCTGCCCTTGCTTTAAATGTAGTAAAGTCTTCACCGCCCAACTCTCTATTCATTATGGCTTCAATATCAGCATAACTCGCATCTGGGGGGGATTTTCTTAACTCAATGCCTTTATTGCTAATAAGATCAATATCAGTACTAAGACCAACAACCACTCCTTGAGACGGCCTTAAAGAATCTACTGCTTGTCTTAAATCATTCTTGTTATCAACTGCCTTTAAAGCCGCTCTTTTGCCTGGTGGTAAATATCCTTTATGATTATCTTCTTGCCATTCTGGAGGAAAAACAACTTTAGGGATGTCTAAATCAGGAAAAAGATTTCCCAGCCATTCGCCTTTCCAATTACTTGTCCGAAAAACAATTCCTGATAGACTTGAAAAATCCGGTTTATCTTCCTTTTTAACCCCTAATTTTTGGAACGTTCCTGGAACAAATTCATTTGGTGAAAGTATAGAATTCCAGAGGCTTTGTTCTTTACCTATAATCATTTTGTTAAATTATCAATAAAAATAAAAACAGGCCTAAAAGGCCGTTTATTTTAAATAATTTGTTAGTAAAAAAAAGCTGGCTTTTTTCCTAGCCATATTTTATGGTATATTAACTACACATATTTGTCAAGGATAATAAAATATTTTGAAGCTAGGTTTTATGGGAAATTTTTTTGGTTTTAAAAATTTGGAGTTATTTTTTTCAACTGTTTGACTCTTTTCTTTTTAACTGCATCATTAATATTTTTCCATACTTTTCCGTTTTCCATTTTAGTGGCTCTTGTTCCCTTTCTTTTAGAATATCTAAAAAGGTGAATTTTAATAAAGTTGTTTTTTAATATTTTTTTTAGATTTTTAATGATTTTATAAGTTTTTCTAAACTCTTTTTCTGTTTCCCCAGGGAAACCTAAAATTAAATCAGTCGAAAAGGTAAAATTAGGAATTTTTTGATTTAATTCTTTTATCTTTTTAATAAAATCTTTAACCTTATATTTTCTTCCCATTCTTTCTAGGGTTTCATCACAGCCGGATTGAAGCGGAATATGAAAATGGCTACTTAATTTATTATTTTGCATATTCTTATACAGGCTAATAAAATCTTGATTTAATATTTTTAAATTAATTGAACCAAAACTGATTTTTTTAATCTTAGTTTTATTTAAAATCTCTTTGATTAGGTAAGTTAGGTCATTTTTTCCATCTTTAAAATCAGCTAAATCTACTCCAGTTAAAATTATTTCTTTAATTCCCTGGTTTTGTTTATCTCTTATTTCTTTTAAAATCTTTTTTATTTTTCTGCTTTGAGATCTTCCTCTTAAGAAAGGGACAATACAATAAGTACAAAAATTGTTACAACCGTCTTGAACTTTAATAATGGCTTTTTGAGATTGATAATATTTATCTTGATATATTTTCCTTTTGCTTTTTACTTGTTTATTTTTAAAAAAATGTTTTTCTACTAATTTTGTTAAGTTTTTCTGATCTTTTTTATATAAAGAAAGGTTAATTAACTTTAAAAAATCTTTGTCTTTTTTTTCTCCTGATATTCTAATTTTGTAAAGCCAACAGCCAGTCACAATTAAAAAACTTTTGGGGTTTACTCTTTTTATTTTCCTAATCTCTTTTCTAATTTCTCTAGAAGCTTTATGAGTTACTGTACAGGTGTTTAAAATGATTAAATCTGCTTTTTTAAAATCCTTGATTTGGGTTAAAGAAAGTTTTATTAAATTTTCTCCCATCATCCGGCTTTCCGCCTGATTTAAACGGCAACCAAAAGTGATAATGGTGTATTTTTTGTTCATCGGGGTAATTTTACAATAAAATAGCTTATCAGCAAATAAAAAAACCGCTTTTTTAGCGGTTATCTTTTAAAAAAGGTTTTTTCTTTATTGGATAACTGTGCCGATGAACTTTTTACCTTCAATAATATTGTCTAGATTCTCTATATTCCGGCCATTACAAACAATCACTTTTAACCTAATTTTATTGGCCAGCTGAGAAGCAATGGGATCAAAAGGAGCATTTAGACCTGGTTTCCATTGACTACCGACAATATCAGTCATTTCATTCCAGGATATTTTTTTAACTGGCTTAGCATCTTTGAATTTAGTTGGATCTTTATCATAAACCATATCAATACTCGTTAGATTAATAACCTTATCTACTTGATAATCCTGGGCTAGTAAAACCGCATCATAATCAGTTGACCAACCTGGTTTCCAGCCCACTCCAATAACAATTTTCTCATCCACTGCTTTTTTATCTACCATGTCATAATGTTTAATTACGTGTTTATAGGCAATATCTTGAAATATTGTTCTTATTAAATGACCATTTAAACGGCTGGAATGAACCCCTAACCAATCTAAATCATCTCTGGTAATCTTTTTGCCGCAGACTTCAGCCGCCGCATCCCGGTAATGACGACAACTTGCCCCACCGCCGGTAACAATAAAAAAGTGGCAACCTTGAGCCACTTTTTTTCTAATATATTGATTAAATCTTTTTAAGAAGTCGACGTCAATGCCACCGTTAGGGACGATAAGAGAACCACCTAGTGAAAGAATGTAACGCTTGTTATTTTTAACAATCATTTCCAAAGATTGATTTTACCACTTTATTTAATAAAAACAAAACGGAAATTAAAATAAAAAATAATGAAACTATTTGGTTAACCCTTATTCCCCCCATTTCCCAGCCAATTGGTCTTAAAAACTCCAATAAAAACCTTAAAACTGAATACATTAAAAGGTAAAGGGAAAAAATGGTTCCTTTGCCCATATTTTTTCTCCTTTTACTAAGTTTAAAAAGAATAAAAAATATTATTAAACAAATAATGCTTTCATAAAGAAAAAGAGGATGGAAATAGCTAAAGTTCTTAAAAATAGCTATTCTGTTTTCTGGGTTAATATATATTTTCCAAGGCAGGTTGGTTGGTAAACCATACAACTCTTGGTTAAAAAAATTACCAAAGCGGCCAATTGCTTGTCCCAAAGGTAACCCTAAAGCAATTAAATCTAAGGTGGTTAAAAAAGCTGTTTTCAAATCTTTTTCTTTTAGCTTTGATTTTAAAAAAAGAAAAATACCTAAAAAGGCCCCAAAAAAAGCACCTAAAATTCCCAGGCCGCCTTGCCAGAAATAGAATATACTTACTAAGTTGTTACGGTAATATAGCCAATAGTCAAAAACATGATAAAGCCTGGCAAAAACTAAACCAGGAATAATTAGCCAAGGTAAGATATCAAAACTATCAAAGTCAAAGCTAATAACTCTTTTTTTGATTAACTTAGCTCTAGTCTTCTCAACTACAAAGACTGCTAGTCCTATTCCTAAGGCAATGAAAAACCCATAGGGGTTGAATCTCATTTTAAGCTAAAAGCAGACTTAAAAAACTAAAAACAATTGTCATTAAATAAAGATATTTTTTCTGTTCTTTTAAACTAACTGGCTTACCTATTTGCCAGAAAAGCCAGCTAATATCTTTTTTTTGTAAAATATCTTCCCATTCTTCTAATAAAAGCCTTAAGCCTATAGCCATTAAAAGAGTTTTACCAAAAAGACTACTAGTTGAAGTCAGGGTAAAAATAGCTAAACCAACCCAAGCTATCTGGAAAAAAAAACTTCTAAAAGCTAATTTCTGCTCTCCTTCCCTTAAACTTAAAAGATCCCAGGCTTGACCAATCTTTTTTTGCTGGACTAAAGCCTTTACTTCCAAAGACAAAGGCTTGTCAGGTTGAGTAAAATAGGCGTGGAAAAACTGATCAAATTTTAAAAAATGGACACCTAAGAAAATACCACTGAACCAAAAAATAAATTCAAATAAACTGGCCTCAATAAACTCATAAGACAAGGAAAAAAAGCGGATCTTTCGCAAAATAAAAGCAGCCAGAAAATAGCTTAAAAATATTAAAGTCTTACCACCCAATCGTTTCATAATTTAAGTATAGCAAGTTTTTTAAAAAAAGGTAAAATTAATAATATATTTGGAAGTTAGAAATTCTTTCTTCTTGCCTAACTATCTCTATTTCAACTTCTTTTACTTGGCTATCTTTTGAACCCTGATAACACCATTTAATCATTTCCTTTACTTTTTCTTCAGGACCTTGAAAAACAGCTTCTACCTGACCATTATCTAAATTTTTAACATAACCTTTAATTCTTAACTCATCAGCCTTTTTTTTAGTGTTAACTCTAAAAAAGACGCCCTGAACCCTTCCCTTAATGTGAACTTTTTTAGCAATAATCATTTTTCTTTTTTATTTCTCTTTTTTAAAGCTTCTTTTCTTAATTCTTTTACCTTCCACATAAACAGCCTAGCTCTGCTTTTAACCTGATAAGCATCTTTAACAAAGATTTTGGCTTGTTCCAACATATTTCTTGGTAGCTCCTTGGCTAATTTAATATATAAACTTTTGTGCTTGGGATCATTAAGCTCCATGGCTAAACGGTAACCATAGTCTTGAAATTCTCGGCTAATATATTTTTTCTTATCAATATCAAAATCAGCTATTAGCTGAGAAATTGATTTTAAACCCCTTGTTCTTTTAGCCATTTAACTTTCTTCTTCTTTGAATAAATTAATAGCCGCTCTAGTAAATACTTTTGTAATAATTTTCATTTCTTTTTTGGAAAAATTATTTAAAACATAATCTTCACCATTTATATTATCGTCTTCAGCTTTCCGATCTTCTATTCCTAGTCTTAAACGCCAAAATTTATTAGTTTTTAATTGTCTTTCAATTGAATGGATCCCTTTATGAAGCTTTGGGCCCTTCCCAAACTGAAGTTTATATTTTCCCAAAGGAATATCTAAATCATCATGAACGATTAATATATTTTCGGGCTTAAGCTTATAAAACTGCTTGGCTTTAGCAATCGCTAGGCCAGATTTATTCATAAAAGTTTGAGGCTTAAGCAATACACACTGTTTAGTCTTAGCTATCAAAGAGTTGAATTTTTTTGACTCTGTTAGTTTTCTGTCTTTAATAATTTTATCAATTAGAGAAAAGCCTAAATTATGTCTACTCAGCTGATATTTTTTCCCTGGATTGCCTAAACCAACGATTAGTTTAATTTGCTTCATTTATTCTTTTAATAAACCAATAACTTTCTTATCACTTACTTGTTCAAATTCTTCATAAAATTGACCAACAGCAAAAAAGTGCTTCGGAGCCTTTAAAAATATCACTTCATCAGCTTCTTTTTCTAAGTCTAACAAAGTCTCTTTAGTTAAAACCGGCAGGGCAATAATAACTTTCTTAGGTTCATTATTCCAAACTTCTCTTACAGCCGCAATCATCGTTGCTCCAGTAGCCGCCCCATCATCAGTAATAATAACAGTTTTCCCCTTTAAAACTAATGGTTTTTTATTTTGTCGAAATGATTTTTCCCTTCTTTTAATTTCTTCTTTTAATTCTTCTATTTTAGTATTTAAATAATTCTGGTTAACTTTAAGCTTATTAATTAAATCTTTATTTAAATATAAAGAACCTTTTGTTTCTCCCAAAGCCCCAATTGCTAATTCTAAAGACTTTGGGCTGGGAATTTTCTTAGTCACTATCACATCAAAAGAACAATTTAAAAATTGACTCACTATCGAAGCTACTAAAACTCCACCGCGGGGAATTCCTAAAACAACTAGATTTTCTTTTAAATCAAGTTTTTCTAAAAGTTTAGCGGCTATTTTTTTTGAAGCCTCTGTTCTATTTTTAAACATTAATTAACCCTATTTCAGATTATTCTTGTTCTATTTCACTCTTTTAAGCTGTTTTTTACTAAACTCGCCTACAATTGGCAATTCAAACATTTCTCCTTGAAAAGCCTTAACTAAACAGTAAATCCAAAGAATAGTGCTGAAAAGAATAATAAAAGGGCTTAAGATCCAACCTATTAATGGCACCATGGTTAAAGCTGTTAAAGCTCCAAAAGCAACTGTTGACTGCATCGCATGAAATCTTACCTTCTCGTCTTCTTTTTCAGTTAAAAGCAGGATTATTCCTGTTACCCAGACCCCTAGATAGGCAATGACTGAAGCCATGTTTTTATCCATTCCTAAACTATTTTTTTTATTCATTTTAACCTCCTTTCTAAAATAAAGTAGTTTGTTCTTGTTTGTTTAAGTTTTTGTTTAACTTGATTACTTTTTCATTTTTCCAAATTTTAACAGTTCCAAAAACACCATCAAATCCAGGTTCAATAACAATCTTGCTTTTCCTCATTTTTTCTATCGCCTCAGCTACCCTATCACCAGCTATTTCTTTTATTTTATCTAAACTAGTTTTGGTTAAAATCTCTAGTTCAGGCGCTAAAACACTAATTAATCTTTCATATTCTGTTTGGACTTTTTTACTATTAGGTCCTACTCCTAAACTCTCGGACAAAACCTCTAGTAAGGGAACTAACATTACATAAGGAGGCCTTTGGGGATCTTTTTGATTATAGTAACCAACTAGACCGACTTGATTCTCCTTTTCCATTACTTTTATCTCCTTACTTTCAGCTAAATCTTCAACCCTGTGCATGACTCCTAAAGTTAAGGGCTTGCCACAAACAGGGCAAATTGTCCCTTTCTTTTTAGTCTCTTTGGGCGACTGCCTTACCTGACAGTTACGGTGACCAGTATAATGATACTTACCTTCTTCTGGATGAAATTCAATTGTATAGGATATTTTCCAACGGCTTTTTTTATCTTTTTTGATCGCCATAGTTAAATCATTAAAAGAAAAGCTTTTTTTTGTTTGGCTTTGAAAAACAGTTGCTTCCCTCCCCAATTTAGCCGGTGAGTGAGCATCAGAAAAAGAAAGAATTGACCGTTTATCTAAATCTTTAATTTGCCAGTTCATGGCTGGATCTGAAGAAAGACCGGTTTCAATCCCATAAATCTTATCACTAAATTTCCCAAAACACTCTTCAACTGAATCAAATCCAGACTTGGAACCAAACATTGAAAACCATGGTGTCCAAATGTGAGCCGGAATAATTAAAACATCTTCATCAATTGACCAGACAAGCTCTCCTAATTCAATTGAAGAAAGACCAATAATTGGCCGGCCATCACTCATTAAATTACATCCTTTGCTTTTTAATTCCTTATTTATTTTATTAACAGTCTTAAAAGAAGGGGCCATAACTACATTATGAATTCTTCTTGTTTTCCCTCCTTGGGAATAAATGGAAGAAATTTCCGTAGAAAGGATAAAAGAAGTTTTACTATTGTCTTTTTTAAGCTGATAAACTCCATCCTCTTTTTCTTTTAATAATGACTCTAATTCCTTTAACCATAAGGGATGAGTCCAATCCGATGTTCCCAAAAGATCAATTCCCTTTTTTTGAGCCCATAAACCTAAAGTTTCCGGCTCCATTTTTTGAGAAACAGCCCTCGAATACTTAGAGTGAAGGTGAAGATCTGCTATAATTTTCATTGTTCTATTTTAACATTTTTTCAAAATCAAAGTTTAATGAAAAATTGTCCAATAATTTCTGTTATTATTCCCAGCTTTAATGAGGAAAAATATTTGTCTTCTTGTTTGAAATCTGTTTTAAGCCAGGATTTTCCCAAAAAAGACTATGAAATAATTATGGTTGATAATGATTCTTCTGACAAAACTCTTAAAATTGCTAAGAGTTTTAAAAGAGTTAAGGTTCTTAAAGAATTAAAAAAGGGTTTGGTTATGGCTAGAAATAAAGGATTACAAAAAAGCCGGGGTAAAATTATAGTTAACTTGGATGCTGATTGCCTTGTTCCTATAAACTGGTTAAGAAAAATTAAAATTCATTTTGAAAAGAATAAAAAATTAGTTGTTTTAACCGGACCCTATATTCCTTATAAGGATGAAAAAAACCCAGTTGATTATCTTAATATAAAAATAGTTAATTTTTTTTATCAAAACTTTAACTACCTTCTATCTTACTGGGGAGGTAATACTGCCATCTTAAAAAAAACTTTATTGAAAGTTGGCGGTTACAATCTTTTAAATCCCTATCATGATGAGCTTCAACTCTTAAAAAAACTGAGAAAAAAAGGCCAACTTGTTTTTGACCCTAGTTTAAAAATTATTTCCTCCAACCGTCGAGTTAAGAATCGATTTTTAAAGTTTTTCCTAAAAGAGGTTGTTTTTTTGTATCTCTTTAATAATCTTTATAATAAAATTACTAACAAACATTGGCAGGCTTGGGAAGTAGTTAGATAAAAACTTAGTTTAAATTACTGGAGTAAATCTTTATAAGCTTTTTCTAATTTTTCAATAATATTATCCAATAAGTATTCTTTTTTGATTAAACCTTTTGATCTTTGGGAAAATTTTTCTCTTAAAGATTCATTTCTAAGGATTTTTATCATTCCTTTACTTAAACCATTAATATCACCGGGGTTGAAAAGGATTCCATTGCCCCTAATTAATTCTTCCATTCCCCTGGCTTTAACCCCAACAATAGGGAGACCAAAAGCAATCGCTTCTAAAACAGACATGGGTTGCACTTCTGAAGTGCTAGCAGTGGCAAACAAACTGGCAATTTCATAAGCTCCGCTTTGTAGAAGTTTTTGGTGATCTATTTTACCAGTAAAAATGACTTTTTTTTCTAAACCAAGGGCTTTACTTAATTCTTTTAGCCCTCCTAAAGCTGGACCTTCACCAATTATTAGAAGCTTAGCCTCAGGTTCTTTTCTCACAACTTGATTAAAAGCCAATAAAAGAATGTCCAGTGATTTTTCCCGGCTGGTTCGACCCACATAAATAATTGTTTTATTACTTAGACTATATCTGCTTTTAAAATCAGTGATTTTATTTAAAGAGGTTTTTTTAACTAAATCAAGATTAACTGAATTATGAATTATTTTTATTTCCTTTTTAATTCCCTGTCTTTCTAAATCCTTTTTAGCAAAAAATGAAGGGGTAATAATTAAATCACAACGGTTATAAATAGAATTACTGTATTTCCATAATACTTTTTCAATAAAATCTTCACCCCAGTGGCTGAGTTTAACAATCTTTTGGTATTCGGGTGACATAAAGTAAGTATGAAAGGTACCAACTAAGGGTTTTTTTAAAAGTTTTGCCGTTAAAATTGCTTCCATTCCCACAAGGTCAGGCGTATGAAAATGAATAATGTCTGGATTAATCTTTTTAATTCTAATAAAAGAATTGGCACTGGGAGCCCCAATATTAACATCTTTATATATTTTAGTTTTAAAAGAAGGTAAAGAAACTATTTCTATCCCCGTTTTCCTTACCTTGTTCAAAACCGGGCTTTTAGCTTTTGGAACACAAATAGTAATTTGATGGCCTTTTTTAATTAAACCCAAAGAAAGATTTAGAACCGCCGTTGTAACTCCGCAAAGATAAGGAAAAAATGAAGTGGTATAAAAAACAATTTTCATAATTCTAATTTGTTGGGGTAGATAAAAGCATTTCCCCTGGCTTTTGGGTTACCCGCCAAAACTCAAAAAAAATAAATAAAAAGTAAAGAATTAAAAGAACAAGGCCTTCCCACCATTCTAATTTCCTCTTAGTTCTAACAAAAAACCAAAAACAGAAAAACAAAAGCAGGAAAAACATGGTGGCCCAAAAATAGACTTTAAAACCACCATCTAAAATAATTGGTTGAATCAAGGCTGTAACCCCTAAAATCAAAGTTGAATTAGCCACAATACTTCCAAGTAAATCTCCAAAAACCATCGCCACTTGTTTTTTTCTGACCGCCGCTATTTCAAAAGACAATTCTGGCAAAGAAGTCCCAACAGCAACCAGAAACAAACCAATTAAAATTACCGGAACATTAAAGCTTCTAGCTATTAAACTAGCTGTTTTTACTATTCCATCAGCACTAAAAATCAAAAGAGCAGCCCCAAAAAAGATCCAGGCGATCTGAGTATCTGTTCCCTTGTGATTTAAACGATGTAAAAACTTTCTCATTCCCAATTTTCTTTTAAACTTACTTTTGCCTCTTAAAACTGTAAAATTATACACTCCATAAATCGCCAGCAATAAAAGACCCTCTACTCTGGTTAAACGGCCGTCTAAAAGCATTAATAAAGGCATTACACCAGCTAAAAAAACATAAAAAATATCTTTAAATACAAATTCGCCAATTATTCCAATTGAACCGCCAAAAATAGCGGCTCCACCAATCACTAAAGAAAGATCAGCAATATTTGAACCTAAAACATTACCCAAAGATAAATTGGGCTGTCTTTCCAAAGCGGCCGTAATACCCACAAAAAGCTCTGGCAGTGAAGTGGCTAAAGCTAAAACAAAACTAGTTAAGCCAAATTTGCTAAAATGAGATGCTTTTGATAACCGATTAAAAGAACTAATTAAAATCTCAGTTGCTTTAATTAGCAAAAAAGAAAAAAAGATTAAAAGACCTAGATAAATCGCTAAATAAATCATTTTTTTTATAATACCATAAACTAAAAAAATTAAGCTAGGGAATTAGATTTAATTTTACTTTTGTTTCTTAGAAAAAACCACTTTACCAATTCTATTAATAAAACATTAGTCACTCCTAAGCCTATTATTATAAACCAAGAAGAAATATTAAGAGGAACTGTTTTTAAAAGCCGGTTTGCCAAGGGTAAATAAATGCCTGAAATTAAAAGCAAAAACCCAAAAAAAACAGAAAAAATTAAAAATTTATTATTAAAAAGGTTTTCATTCCAGATGTTTTTCCTTAATGTTTTACAGGAAAAAACATACAAAAGAGAATTTATCGCCAAACCAGCAAAAACGATGGTCCTGACCTTTTCCATTGCCATCTCCTGTTTCAATAACCATATAAAGATACCAAAAAGAAAAAGATCAGTCATAATTCCGACAATAAAAATTATAACTTTTATTTCTTTATCTATAATTGGGGTGCCTTTTTTTCTTGGCAGTTCTTTCATTAGATCATCATCTTTTGGTTCAAAGGCCAAAGCCAAACCTGGCAGTCCATCTTCAACTAGGTTAACCCAAAGAATTTGAGCCGGAAAAAGCGGCACTGGCAAACCCAAAAGCAGACTCCCGCCAATTAATATCACTTCAGTAAAACTATCTGATAACAAAAACAAGACCACTTTTTTAATGTTTTCAAAAATTCCCCGACCCTCTTCAACAGCGGCGACAATGGTTTGAAAATTAGAATCTAGTAAAACTATATCAGCTGTTTCTTTAGCTACCTCGCTGGCCTCATTAACAACAATCCCAATATCTGACTTTTTTAAAGCTAAAACATCATTAACACCATCACCCATCATTGCTACTGTATGACCTTTATTCTGCAAAGCTTCAACAATTCTAATTTTCTGCTCCGGCGTAGTTCGGCTAAAAAGAAGAACCTTATCAATTTTCTTTAAAAGCTCTTCACTAGATATTTTTTCCAGTTGCCAGCCTTCCATTGCTTGGTCCTCTTTTAAACTACCATCAGCCAGTCCCAATTTTCTCAAAACAGCTAAAGCTGTATTCTTATAGTCTCCGGTAATGATTTTAACTTTAATTCCGGCTCTCTGACATTCAGCCAAAGACTTCTTCACTTCTAATCTAACCGGATCTTCAAAAAGAAGTAACCCCAGCCATTCTAGTTTTAAACTGTGCCAGTTACCATCAACATGACCATCATATTTTTTAAAGTCTTTTTTTAAACGATTAAAGTGAAGTTTAAGTCTTTCTAGATCACCGGCCCGAGAAGCAAAAGCCACTACTCTCAAGCCTTTTTTAGTATATTCATCTAGTTTTTTCATCCATTTTAGTTTTTCTCTTGAAGAAAAGGGAACCATTTCCATCACCATTTCCGGAGCGCCGGAAAGAAAAATCTCCCCCCTGTCTCTATCTTTAGAATTGTTTAAACTAGTTAAAACAGCAATAAACTTTTTTTCTGAAGAAAAAGGGATTTCTGCTATCCGGGGGTTTTCTTTAATCAATTGGCCAGTGTTTTTATTCTCTTTTGAAACCCAATCCATCATTGCAATTTCCAAAGGGTTAATCAGGTTATTGCAAAGAACCGCGGCTTTTTTTCCCTGATGAAGATTAATAAAATCAGCTCCAACAACCTTCATTTTCCCTTCAGTTAAAGTGCCGGTTTTATCAGCACAAATAACATCAACTGAACCTAAGGTTTCAGCCGCCAATAGCTTTCTAACTAAACCTTTTCTCTTTAAAATCTTTTGCATTCCCAAAGTTAAAATAACTGTTAAAGCAATCACTAGGCCTTCGGGAATAGCGGCTACAGCCACGGCTACGCTTAGAGTAAACATTTCCAACCAAGGACGCTGTCTTAGTATTCCTTCAAAAAAAATGATCAAACAAATTAAGGCAAAAATAATGGCTAAAAACCTGGATAGTTTAGTAATTTGTTTTTTTAAAGGTGTTTCTTCATCAATTGTCTCTTTTAACTTACCAGCCAGTTGACCCATTTTTGCTTTCATTCCTGTAGCTGTAACAAGCATCCTTCCCCGGCCGCTAACCACCACTGTTCCCATAAAAGCTTTAAATTGAGGCTTTATTTCATCCCTTTCTTCCTTTAAATTTTGGAGTTGTCTTTTTTCCACCGGAATACTCTCACCAGTCAAAATAGCCTCACTTATATGAAGGTCAACCTCTTTGATTATCAAACCATCAGCCGGAACCTTATCACCGGTACTTAAAACCACTAAGTCCCCGGGAACAATATTTTTGGCTTCAATTAACTCCTCTTTGCCGTCTCTAATTACTTTGGTATGTATAACAATCATTTTTCTTAAAGCTACTAAAGATTTTTCTGCCTTAAATTCCTGAATAAAACCCAAAATAGTGTTAACTCCAACCGCTAAAAAAATCACCACTGAATCAGTCCATTCTTTCAAAAATAGAGTAATTAGGCCGGCAAAAAAAAGAATATAAATTAAAGGAGACTTAAATTGATCTAATAAAAGCTTCAATAAAGATAATTGCTTTTTTCTCTCAATTTCATTAAAACCATGTTTATTTAGTCTTGTTTTAGCTTCTTGAAAGGTTAAACCCTGAGATTTATCCATAAATTAATAGTAACAAAATAGAATCTTACTAACAATGAGAAGAGATTAATAAAAAACTAGCTCTTTAGTAGTCGCTCTAATTCATTTTTCTTGGTTGTCTCATTAAGACTTTTATCATCCCGAAATCTTTTAAGCCTGGGAAACCTCAAGGCTAGTTTTGCTGTATGAATTGGAGATCTGGTAATTGTATCGGCTTCTATTTCTACTATTAAACCTGGCTTACACCAGACATCGGGATTTATATTTTTATTAACCTGATATTCTTTTGGTTTTTTATATGTTTTAAGTTTTTGACACCTTTTATGTATTTCTCTCCATTGTTTATCCGTCAAACCAATCCCTATTTTAGAAACCGTTAAGAATTTATTTTTATCAACTATTCCGACAAGAAAAGCGCCAATCCCAAAATTCGTTCTCTTGCCTTTGCCTTTATAATATCCCATTACCACACAGTCAATTGTATCGGCCAGGTCTGACTGCATCCCAACCTTATACTTTACCCAATTAAAGTTCCGATTTCCTGCTTGATAAACTGCATCTAATTTTTTAGCCATTAGTCCTTCCAACTCCTCAGACACTACCTTTTCAAAAAACTGATTAAATTCATTCGGCTTTTTGACAATTATTTGTCTTGTTAAAATAATTGCTTTTTCTTCCCCCTTACTTTTATTCAATATTTTTTCTAAAAGAGTTCTTCTTTGTTTAAAAGTCATATTTAATAAAGGTTTATTATTTAAATATAAAATATCAAAAACAAAAACTTTTAAAGGTACTTCTATCGCTTTTTCTAAAATCCCATGTTTTCTTTTTCGCTGGACAGTTTCTTGAAAAGAAAGGAATTTTTTTGTCTGGGGATCAAAAGCAATTGCTTCACCATCAAGAATAGCGTTATCAACTTTTAATTTTTGAACTGCCTTAATAATTTCTGGAAACATATGGGTAGTATTATCTAAATTACGGGAAAAAATCCTAACAAAATACTTTTCCTTATTCTCAAATAAACTAAGATTAGTTTCATCTTTTAGCTTAAATTTTTTTGATCTATCAAAGTGAATTTGACAGCGAAAGCCATCCATTTTTGGCTCCAAAGCACATTGACCATCCATTTTTTCTAAGATTTCCTCCGGTTTTTTTAATCTTTCCGCTAAAGCCGCCCTAATCGGAATTCCCACTTCACTTTTAATTTTTTTAATTCCCTTTATCCCTTTGGTTTTAAAAACAAAAGCAATTTTACCTACATCAGCCAAAACATTGAAAGCTCTTTCCAGTTCCGGCCTTAATGATTTATCTTGGTTTTCCATCCAGGATAAAGCATCTAAAACAGTCATATCTGAAAAGCCCAATCTTAATCGATTAACCGGAATTCTGGCAATATATTTGGCGCTTAAAGAATCAAGTTTTTCTAGAAGTTCAGCCATTTTTTTTATTTTTCTTTCCTGGCTACCCGTCCCACTATCTTGAGCGATTTTAAAAAGCATTTCAAAAACATCACTTACACTTAAATTAAAGTCATCTTTTGTTTTTTTAAATCTTTTAATTACATCCCCTAAATCTCCAATTTCTTTAAAAGCCGCTAGAACTTCTTTCTCCTCAAATTTGGTTGATCGGGCAATTATTCTAACCATCATTTTTTCCGCTAAATTAAACTCAATCCCTTCATATTTTGGAGCCAATCTTCCTAAGCTAAGATAACAAACCTTATCAATTTCATCTTTTTGAGACTGCTTAAAAAGATCAGCTAGAACAGCTGTCATTTCCAATCTGGAAGGGGTATTTTCTATTTTGTTTAAAAATTTGGCTAGGGTTTTAAACTTCATTTTAGTTAGCTAAAATATAGTAAGCGGCTTTAGTTTTTCCTTTTTTCCTAATAATTTTCTTTTTCATTAAATTCTTTAAATCTCTTAAAATTGTGTCTTCAGAAACCTTGGGAGTTATTTTTTTAGCTTCTCTCATAATTAGTTTTTCATTGTTTTTTAAATATTCTACCAGCTTTATTTGTCTTTCTGATAAAGCAATCTGCCTCCCCAATTTATCTTTAAGTTTATCGTCAAGAGAGATTTTCTTGACTATTTCTTTAATCTGCTCCAATTCTACTGATAAACACCTGGTAAAATATTCTAACCAAGCAGTTAAATCGCCATGGCTTTCCTCAACTGATTGAAGAGCCTTGTAATAACCCAGAGCATTTTTATCAAAATGCTCTTCTAGAGAAAAAAGCTTTTTTATATCATAACCCTCAATAAACAAAATTAGGGTGGCAAAAGCTCTGGTAGCCCGGCCATTACCATCAGTAAAAGGATGAATTCTGACTAATTCAAAATGGGAAATACCGGCTCTTAAAACTGAATGGATTTCTTTTCCGTTTTTTGAATTAAGCCAGGAAAAAAAGTCATCTAATTGAAAAGTAACTTCTAAAGCTGGTGGTGGAGAAAAAATAATTTTGTTAGTTTTTGCCTCTTTAATAACTACCTTACTTTTTCTATACTTGCCAACCTGACCTTCATCTAATACTCTTGCGGTCACTAACTGATGAATTATTTTAAGCAGGCTTTGCTTATAAATAAACTCTTTTTTACTTTTTTTATCAAGTTTATCTAAATACTTTAAAACATTGCGATAATTTATTACTTCCTGAATATCTCTATCCCGAGCTAAAACTTTTTCTCCTTCAATGACTTTTTTGGCCTGGTTAAAAGAAAGTTGATTGCCTTCTAAATGAGTTCCATAATGAACTATTCTAGCAGTGGCTTCTTTTCTAAACTCAGCTTCCCAAACTGGGATTAAAGGCGCATTATTAATCACTTCTTTAGCCGCCTCAATTAAACTGATGTTTTTTAAAATCTTGTTGCTAATAGTAAATTGAGGTTGATACACTTTATTTAATTATTGCAAAATATGCGGAAAATGTAAAGGGATGAAAATATTTATATTTTTTAACAAAAATTAACCTATTAATAGACTGAAAATATTAAGGGAGGCATGAGCCACTATAGGCGCTATAATTCCTTTAGTTTTCCAAAAAACGTAGCCATCAATTAAACCTAATCCTATGGCCAAACTTAGATGCTTTCCTAAACCTAAAAATGTTTGGCTTTGGTCAAAAATAAGAATCGGAAGATGAATAACAAAAAACAATATCCCGACAATAATATTTGATCCTAATTTTGAATTAATGACTTTATTAATCCGGGTCATTAAAAAACCCCTAAAAACAATTTCTTCGGAAACAGCGGTAAAAAAAGCGCTTAGGCTATATATAAGAAAAGCGATTAAACCTAAATTTAAAGGATTAAAACTGATAGGCTTACCTTTAATTACCAAGGAGAGAAGATATTCAAAGAGAATGAAAATACTTATTCCTAAACCTATTAGAATATTTTTCCAAAACTTTAAAAATACTATTCCTAGGCTTTTTAATTGTTTTTTTTCAATTCTCTTAACAATTAAAAATATTGGTAAAAGCCAAAGAATCGGTTTAAAAATAAGCTCGTCCCAAGGCTCGCTTAAATTGCTTAAGTACCGGTATATCCCCCAGATTGAAAAAAGGTAGAAAAAATAAACTAAGACTAATAGGTTTTTTGTCTTTTTTTCCATTCTTGTAAGCTCATTTTGCTGTCTTTTTTCCTATCTCTTGTTTTGTTCAATTAAGGACCAGATAGTCTTTGGTAGTTGATCACATAAATCAGAAGCATTAAAAAATGGCCCTACTTTTTTATATAACTTATCTCCAGCCAAACCATTAAGATAAATTCCAGCGGCAGCGGCTAAAAACAAGTCATTTTTACAAGCCAGGGCGGCAATTAAACCAGCTAAAACATCACCTGTTCCTCCCTTAGTCATTCCTTCATTGCCAGTTTTGTTTAAAACACACTCTTTTTCAGAACAAACCAAATCAACTTCCCCCTTAAGAACAATTGTACAAGTATATTGACTGGCTTTTTCCTGAATCACAAAAGCTGGGTTAGTTTCTTTTAAATTAAAAAGGTTAATAAACTCTTTTTTATGAGGAGTAATAATAACTTGAGTCAAATCTTTAAGGTCTTGGGCTTTAATCATTTGCAAAGAACCAGCATCAATCACCCATTTTTTGTGAGGGTATTTATTTAAAAGCTTTTTGGTGATTATGTTTGTTTCCAACTCTCTCATTAAGCCTGAGCCAATTAAAACCACATCAGATTCTTTAATATAATCATCTATTTTCCCTTCAGGAATACAGATAAAATCATAAAGATTAGAATTTAATTTTTTAGTTAAAGCTTGATTTTCTTTAATAGTGGCATAAAAAACCATATCTACTATCCTAGAGGCTGTTTTTAAAGCCCATAAAGAGGCTCCATGAAAAAGACTGGAACCGCCAATAAGGGTTAATTTACCATTCTGACCCTTATGAGAATTTTTGGGTGGCAAAAAAAGTTTTGAAATAATTTCCGGGCCAATTGTTTTCATAAAGAATATTTTACACTATTTTCTTAAAAACAGGAGAAAGAAGAAAAACTAAACCTAAAACCAAAAGAATAATAGTGGGATAGGAAACTCCAGTCACTGGAATTGGCGGTGATCCATCAGTTCCCCCTACTCCAGGACTTGAACTTGGATTTGGACTAGAGCTAGCACTTGGGCTTGGACTAACATCAGTGGCTGATAAAGTATAACTGCCATTAATATTTGAAGTACAAACAATAATATCTAATGGAGTCGGATCATTAATATTAGAGTCTGTACTACTACCTTCAGTACAGTCAAAAGTCATGGTGGCTGTTCCTGAAGTAGCTTTGGATTTAACTGTTAAGGTCGCTAAAGTACCGGTTCCGGTTTTGCTCTCCAGCATCGAACCTAAAGAAAGATTAGCATTAATAACTACTTGGCCATTCGAATTATAAATATTGTAGGAAACATCATCAAAAAAGTCTCCTTCAGCTACCGTTGATACCTCTAAAAGGCTGGCATCATAATTAATGACTGCTTTAGCGCTTTTAGCCGCTTGGCCGCCAGTATCAATATTAACTCCAACACTCGTTCCAGCTCCACTTATTATCCCAGAAGCCGGCGAAAGTTCTAAGTGAGGATCAGCTGCCAAGGCCTTTTTAGGAACAAAAAGAAAAAAAGAAAGTAATAAAAAAATAAGGCAGGTTTTTTTCATATATTTAATATAACTTAGTTTATTTTAATAGTCAAAGGAGCCGCTTCCTTTAATAAATCTTGACCACCATATCCAGCAATATGAGTTTTATCTTCATCAAAAATAAACTCAGCCGAACCTTTTTCTTTGGCCATCACTGATAAACTAACCACTATTTCCTGATTTAATTTTTCATTTTTATTAACATCTTGTAAGGCAATTACTCTTACCTCTTCCTTATCTAAATCAATCTTTTTTTGGGGATAAAGTTTAAAATAACTGTTTTCTTTGATTTCTTTTATTTCAATAATTTTGGAATCAAAACCTAAAACAAACTCAACTCCATCAACTTCTTCTCCTTGACCATCAACTAAAACTTGCAGCTCAAAAGTCTCTCCCTGATCGTAACTTTTTTTATTGGTTTTAAGGAAAAGGGTAAGATTATTTTCAGCCTTAATTTCTCCTAAATCAAATTCTCTTGGTGAAGGTTCAACTTCCTTAGTAATTGTCTCTATTTCTTTATCTAACCTGGAAATTTCCTTTTCTGTCCACTGACGGAAAATAAAATAGCCGAATAAAGCTAGTCCTAACATTAAAAAAATAGAGACTAAAGGAACATATTTCTTCATTTTTCTCCTTTATTCATCATCTGGTCTTTCTGACAAAGTTTTGTATAAAAGATCAATATCAGTACTGTCTGTCACACTGTCAAAATTAGCATCAGCCCAATGACAGGTATCATCATAAAGCTGATCTCCCATTTTAGCATTAGCTTCTACGCAGGATTTAATAACTGAATAGTCGGTTACTCCCACACTTCCATTCTGATCAATATCCCCAAATTCTAAAGGCCGGTTGCTAAAATCAAATTGAAAATTGTCTAAATCTATATCAATCCCTGTTCCCCTAGGACAAGTGGTTTCTTTTCCTTGATTATCAACACAAAATATAATCTGACGGTGAGAAGGTCCTTTAAGTTTAACAATATAAGTGCCATCAGTTAAAACAGGTGGTGGAGAAGAACTTGTATAAACATAACCCAATGTTCCTTCTATATTGTAAGGTGAGGGACAACTATTATCTCCAGGGATATTGAAATGATCATAAACCTGGCCACCAGCATAACAGCGACGCAAGGGTACAGTTCCTTCAATTTGATTAGGATATATATAAACAACAAAGTCTTCCATTTGATAAGGTGAAGGGCAACTATCACCAGTTTTGGAAAAATGGTCTTGGACCTGACCACCAGCATAACATCTATATAAAGGAACTGTTCCTGTTTGCTGGCTGATAGAAGCATAAAATAAGGTTCCTTCCCAATTATAGCCTTCTAAACCTTCGCAATCTCCCTGAGTAGTAATAAAATGGTCTTTTTGGGGATTTGCTCCTCCCCGATAACACCTTCCTACTTTAACTAAACCTGAGGGATTAGGACTAACTGGAGCTGAAGACGGAGAAGGAGAAGGGCTGGAGTTAACCCCGCATGGTCCAAGAGTTTTAGTATTAGTTAACTGGGTATCATTACCTTGGCCAATATTTACTCCAATAGCAGTAATCTGATAAGTTCCTCCATCTTTTAAACTTTCGGGTGTCTGAATACTAAAACCATGATTGCAGTTCCCCCCGCAAGAATCACAAACCCCCTGTTCTCTTGTTTTATCTGCTTTAACTGTAGCTATTAATTGATTCCCAGCATAAATTTCAACATCAATTGTTTTTTTATAACCAGTCTTATCACAAGCCCAACCAGCTATCTTATTACAATCAGCCCCATCTAAAAATCCTTTAGGACTTTTAGACGAAGATGCTGATTGAGAATATATTTCGGCCTGTTTAACTGTTTTACTTTCTAAAGTAATAATACCACCTATAAAAAATAGAAGGCTTAAGGTACCTAGTATTAAAGCACTATAAAATGGCAGGTGGGTATTTTTTATGTTTATCTTCATTTTATTCACCATTCAAAATTTGCTTTCCAAATATTTCCAGCTTCATCATAAATAAAATCAATGTAGTCTGAAAAAGCTGTTTCTCCATCTGAGGCTCTCTCAATTGTCACTAAAATCTTTTTTTGCCTATTATCCTCAGGTAAATTTATAATGTTGTTATTGGCTGGCACCCCATCAAAGTTAACCTTAAGATCTAAAGTTCTCACACCAGTATAATAATTATTAGCACATTTTAAAGTATCTTTATTCCAACATTTAGTTTCTCCACAATCACAATCAAAAACATCTCCTACAGGGCAGGCAATGGCAATAAGGCTGGGCCAAACAAGCTCACAACTATCACCACAACTATTATTAAAACCTGTCCAGGTGCCATTAGGATCAGCTTCACAAGCTGATTGATCTGCCGAAGGAGATGGAGAAGGACTTACCAAGGGGCTTGGTGAAGGGCTAGGCGATGGAGTTAATGGTGGATTATCAACACAAGTTGAACCATCCCAACACTTACTAGAACCACAATCACAACCATAAGTCATGGCTGAAGAACAATTTTGGCTTGGATCAGCCGCATAATAACAGCTATCAAGACAAGAATTTGACATCATTCTCCAGGTTCCACCCTCAGCTATACAAACTTCTTCTGGAGTAGAAGATCCAGATTGACAAACCCCTTGAACACATTCTTCTCCGGATGAAACATCACAAACATTGCCGCAAACTCCACAATGTTCTTCACTCCAATATGTATTAGTCTCACAACCATCTGTCCAATCATTATTACAATTTCCCTGAAGAGAATCACAAACACAAAGGTTATTCTCGCAAGTCGCACTAGATCCACAATCATTACTAGTTTCGCAAGATCCCGGCATAGATTCAACTATTTTTACCATCCCAACATCAGATATCCACTCACTAGCAGAATTATTACTCACATTAATCTGATTATTACCATTAATGTCCATTGTAAAAATTTCATAGTTTGGGCTAATAAGTTTAGTAAAAATAATTTTACTTTCATCTGTAGAGCAAGCTCCAGCGTAACCCCTATTGCCAGATATATTTACCAAACCGCTACCATCATTTTTATTCATTGTATAAACACCATTGTTTTCGTCAAAAGGAGTAAATAAAACATAATTTCCGCAAACAAAGGCATTATAATCATCACCATCTGTTCCTCCAATCCATTCTAGGGTTGATTCATCTCCTGGATCATTAGGATCAATTCGCCAAATATCATTTCCAGAACTTACAGATTTATATGAAGTAAAATATATTTTATTATCACTTGACCAATGAGAATCAGTTGCTTGAAGCTTAGTTAATAATACAGAATTGGTTGTATTATTAAGATCAAGTATAGAAAGTTCGCCTTGAGCACTCGTATAAACTATTTTATTACCATCTGGTGAAAAATCAGCCTTTAAACTATTGCTAAAATTTAAGTCTATTAGTTTTTCCTCATTGCTTCCGTTAATATCCATTATCCATAAATCCCAACTATTTTGACTATTCTGCCTATTAAAAACAATTGTTTCTCCATCAGGTGACAAATGTGCTTCTTTATCAGCTAGACTGTTATCCGTCAATTGTTTTACATCACTACCATCAAGGTTCATCATATAAATTTCATCATCGCCATCTCTATTAGAACTAAATATAATTTTTTCCTCTTGAGTTTCACTGAGAAAAGCTTCTGGTTGTCTTTCTATTAAGCCTTTTTTACTAAATATAGCTAAACCAAAAAAGATAAATAGAGCTAAAGCCCCCAAAAGGGTTGAAGAAAAATAAGGAAGGTGGGACCATCTTATGTTTGGCCTTTTTGTGTTTT
The DNA here is from genome assembly GCA_002773945.1 of Candidatus Beckwithbacteria bacterium CG10_big_fil_rev_8_21_14_0_10_34_10. Taxonomy (GTDB): domain Bacteria; phylum Patescibacteriota; class Microgenomatia; order UBA1400; family UBA1400; genus 1-14-0-10-34-10. The sequence goes on from PEZT01000028.1 coordinate 53,790, forward strand.
CCATCACTTATACCACTATAAGATTACAACAGGCTAATTGTCAATATTAAGTTTAATAAACAGGCTATCTTTTATCTCTTTTTTAATATCTTTATCTATTTCTTCTCCAGTATTAGTAATAATTGTCTGGTAATCATTAATAATTTTTATAACTAGTTTTCTATTTTTTTTATCTAATTCTGAAAAAATATCATCAAGAAGAAGAATTGGTTTTTGGTTTGTTTTTTGAATAACAAATTTTAATTCTGCCAGCTTTAGATAAAGAACAGCTAAACGCTGTTCTCCCCGACTACCATATAAAGATAAATCTTTCCGACCATTAGCCTTATGTTTTAAAAACTTAAAATCATCTCTGTGGGGCCCAACTAAAGTCATCCCTAAGGCTAGTTCTGCCTGTTTGTATTTTTCCAGTCTTTGGAGAGTAATTGGACTTTTGTCATAAATAATCTCTGTGTCTTTAAATTGTTTATTATAAAAAATAATCATTATTTCTCTTGTTTGATTAATGATCTGACCGTTTTTTATTAACAACTGATTCCAAAAGGTCAATTGAGATTCTTTAGCCTCTCCTTCCCTAATTTTAGAAAGAACTTTATTTCTCTGTCTTAAACCTTTATTGTAAGCCGAAAGACAAGTTCGATACTGCCAATCAAGCTGTTCTAAAATAAGGTTTAAATAATCTCTTCTAATTGAGGGTGAGCCTAAAACTAGATTAATATCTTCTGGTTTAAAAAGAACCGCTCTTAAGCTTCCTAAAAAATCCGGCAGTCTTTTGGGAGTATTATTAATTTTATATAGTTTTTTGTTGGTTCTTTTACCGTTAATTTCCCCACGAGTTAAAATTATTTCTAATTCATCTTTTTCTATTTTTCCTTTTACTCTACTAAATTCAGACTCATATTTAATCATTTCTGTATCTTGGCTGGCCCGAAAGCTTTTGCCAGAAGCCAGTAAGTAAATTGCTTCTAAAACATTAGTTTTGCCAGCTGTGTTGGGACCTAGTAAAAAACAAGTCTTAAAAGAAAACTTAAATTCTCTTTTTTTAAAGGAACGAAAGTTTTCTAATTGAATTAATTTTAAAATCATTTTATTTTTGACAAACCGGGCAGTAAAAAGTTCCTCGGCCACCCAGTTTTATTTTCTTAATTAGCTTTTTACATTGATGACACTTTTTACCATTTTTTTGGTAAACTTTAAAATGAGTTTGGTATTGGCCTTTACTACCATCAGGTAAACGGTAGTTTTCATCAGCCGCTGTTGAACCTTTATATTTTATTCCTTTTCTTAAAACCTTTATTATCCCTAGTCTCAATTTTTTAATTTCCTTATCAGTTAAACTATTGCTTGGTCTTATAGGTAGAATTTTAGCTTGATACAAAGCTTCATTAGCATAAATATTGCCAATCCCGCTAATTTTCTTTTGATCCAATAAACTTAATTTAATAGCCCTTCTAGATCTAGTTAATATTTTTTTAAGATAGCCATCATTAAATTCTTTGAAAAAAGGCTCCGGACCAAGGATGGTAAATTCTTTTTCTAAATCTTTATTATTAAAAAGCTTAATCCAACCAAATATTCTCAAATCATTAAATACTAATCTACTTTTATCATTAAAGTTAATAACAACTCTTTGATGTTTTAAATCTTCTATTTTATTTTTAGTTTGATAAATTAATTGACCGGTCATTTTTAAGTGGATTAAAAGATTGTTTTCTTTTTCCAGTTTGAAATAAAGGTTTTTGCCCCGGCGCCCCAAAGAGAGGATTTCTAATCCCCAAACTTTATTCTGATTACCTCTAAAGCTCTTTTTCTTTAAAACCTCTATGGAAGAAATTATGTTTCCTTTTATCTTTTTTTCTAAACTGTTTTTAATTGTTTCTACTTCTGGAAGTTCTGGCATAAATTACTATTTATCCAATTAATTATTTTTATATATTAAAATTCCCTTATTATTATATAATAAGTAGTATGGAAAATATTGAACTGATTAGTATTGCGGCTGTTTTGATTTTTGGCTCTTTTTTAGCCTACAAGTCAAAATTCTTTCATAATAAAAAAATTGGTTATATTTCCTTTCTTCAAATTTTTTATTTAATTCTTATTCCCGGTCTTTTATATACCATTATTTTTTCTTATCTTTTAGATGTTTTAGACAGACCTTTAAATGATTATGTCTTTATCAAAGATAAAATTTTAATTAGTCTTCTTTTGCTATCTATTCTATATACTTATGGCGGGTTAGCTATCCACGGAGTGGCTAAAACTGTCTCTTCATATTTTGAAAAAAAAGACAGGGATTCTTTAGTCTTTAAGGTTAATGAATATTTTCATATGAATTTTAGTCATAATCTTACTTTTATTGGCGGAGTAGTAACCGCCACCTGCTTTGCTCTTTTAGAATTAAACCACTTTTCTCCTTATCCTAAAGAAAGCAGTTTTTTAATTATCATCTTAAATGGATGTTTTATAGGCTTAGCTTCGGTTTTAGGCCTTAGTGTTTATAAAAGAAGGTGGTTAGAATTAAAATTTTTCTTTGGAAGTTTATGGCTGATGATTATTGTTTTAATTTATGCAGTTAAGCCCTATATCAAAAATGTTGAAAGTTATCCTTTTACCCTAATGCTTTTAGTGGCCTTTTCTATCTTAGCGGGCTTAAATATTTTTCTTTATGTTCGAAGAATAAAAAACAAAATTAGAATTAATTTAAAAGTTCCTAAAGATTTTTTTGAATAAATTCTATTACTTCTTTTTTAAATCCTTCTTTAGAAAACTTTCTGGCTTGCTTAAAACAATCTTCTTTTTTAAAAGTCTTAGGGTTAAATAATTTTAAAATGTTAACTAATTCTTCTAAGTTTACTTTATTAATAAAAGTTCCTGTTTTATTCTCAATAATTGATTCAGGAATTCCGCCAGACCTTAAAGCAATTACTGGTTTTCCAAAACTCATCGCTTCTATAGGAATCATTCCAAAATCTTCTTTTTCCGCCAAATATATAGCTGCCTGGCAGTTTCTGTATAAAAAGCTTAACTTTTTATCATCAACAAAGTCAAGAAATTTAATATATTGACTGCTTCCGGTCAACTTTTTTAACCTTTTTTCTTCTGGACCTTGACCCACAATTTTTAAATTAATTCTTAATTTTTTACAGGCCTTAATAGCTAAATCAACATTTTTATGCCTCACTAAACGGTTAACCATTAAAAAGTATTTATCATTAACTTTTTTTATTTTATTTTCTTCTTTTAATGGCTTTTCTTTATTAAAAACCGGCGGATAAATTATTTTAGCTTTTCTTTTATAAAACTTTTTAATTCTTTTTTGAACTTCCCTGCTATTACAGATAAAATGGTCAATTGTTTGACTACTTTTATAGTCATAGATTCTTAAAAAAGGATTAACTAAATTAGCATATAGTCTACCCCACCAAAAGCGCTTAAAATTTAAAGCCGTTGGGTAACCATAAAGATATCTGGGTGGAGTGTGACAATAACATACATGAATCTCTTTTCCCTTTTTTAAAGACACTCCTTTAGCCATATACCAAGCCGAAGAAGAAATTACTAAATCAAAATTATTAAAATTAAAACTTCTCCAAATCTTAGGAGCTAGAAACCTTAAGGGTGAACAGATATTTTTTTTAAAAGGAATTTTATCAAACCATGAAGGGACTATTTTCCAATTTTGCCACTCTGGCTTTTTTTTCTTTAACCAATTCCAATCAACCCAAGCAGTGTAAATTGGTGCTTGGGGCCAAATTTCATGAAAAGCTTCTAAAACTCTTTCGGCACCGCCATAAGTATAAAGATAATCATGAACCAGGGCAATTTTCATTAAAATAACCCCATTTGTTTGTTTGGATCTTTTTTAATATTAATTATTTCCTTTTCTTGCTTTATATAACCTGGCAGTCTATAAATCAAACTTTTAAACTCTAATTCTTCAAACAAACTAATAGTCTTAGTTTGATTATAATCCTTTAAAATGCTTTTTTTGAAATCCAATTTTAAATTAAGGTTAATTTGAATTTCGGCTAAATCATAAGATAAAAAAGCAATCTTTTTTTCTTTTATTAATTTGATTCTTACTTTTTCTTCAATTCTCTCTAAATTATTATAGATTTCTTTTAAACTGCCGTACTTGGTAATTAGATTAGTAGCTGTTTTTGGCCCCACTCCTCTAACTCCGGGAATATTATCAGATGAATCACCAGCTAAAGCTTTGTAATCAATCAAGCGCCTGGGCTCAAACAAATATTGGTTTAAAAAAGCTTTTTTATCAAACATCAAACTTGGTCTTTTACCCCTACCAGGAAGAAAAACTTTTATTTTGTTATCAATTAATTGGAGGGCATCCCGATCACCAGTAAGAATAACAACTTCAATTTTTTTATTTTGGCCGGCTTTTTTGGCTAAAGTACCAATAATATCATCAGCTTCATAGCCTTCTTTAACAAAAAAGGGAATATTTAAAACTTTTATTATTTCATAAGCTCTAGGAATCTGGTTAATTAATTCTTCGTCTGTTTTGGGTCTTTTTGCTTTATAGCCCTTGAATTTTCTATGCCTAAAAGTAGGCTTGGGTAAATCAAAAGCAATGGCCGCATATTTGGGTTTTAATTGTTTAAAACCAGTTAAAATTATACTGGTAAAACCATAAACCGCATTAGTTAATTCTCCTTTTTTTGTCTTAAGGGTTTTAGGAAAAGCGTGATAGGCCCGGTGAAGGATAGCGTGAGCGTCAATTAAAAGCAATCTCTCCATGAAGTCAAACCTTTTTTTATTTTTTCATTAAAGCTTCAAATTCTTCATCTTCTATTGTTTCTTTTTTAACTAGTTCTCTCGCTAATAAATCCATTTTTTTTCTTTTCTCTTTAAGGATTTTTATAGCTTTAATATAAGCCTCATCAATAATCTTTTTAATTTCTTTGTCAATCTGAGCACTCATTTCTGGTGAGGCCTTGCTAGGCTCAAAATAACTTTTACCCCAATCAGATACATCTATTTGAGGGCCCAAATTGATTGGACCTAATTCACTCATGCCATATTCAATCACCATTTTCCGGGCAATTCTGGTAGCTTGAGCAATATCACTGGAAGCCCCGGAAGTAAACTCATTAAATTTTATTTCTTCAGCTGCCCGACCGCCTAGAAGAGAAACAATTGTTTCTAAAAGATGAGATTGAGTTTCGTGAATTCTATCTCTTTTGGGAGGAATTAAAGTGTAGCCTAAAGCCATCCCCCGAGATACAATACTTACTCGGTGAACTGTGTCCATCTTGGATAAATTATAGGTGACCACGGCATGACCAGCTTCATGGTAAGCGGTCATCAAACGATCCAAATCTGTCTGAAGTCTTTTTTTCTCCGGACCTAATTTGACTTTAGTGGCCGCCTCTTCAATATCATCCCAGGAAATCGCTTTTTTATTTTCCCGAGCCGCTTTAATTGCCGCTTCATTAAGCATATTTTCCAAATCAGCTCCGGAAAAACCGACTGTTCTTCTAGCCGCTTTTTCCCAACTAACACTTTTATCAAATGGTTTACCCCGACGGTGAATCTCAACTATTTTCTTTCTGCCCTCAATATCCGGCAAGTCCAAAACCACTAGTCTATCAAATCTTCCAGGTCGCATTAAGGCCGAATCCAAAAGATCTGCCCGATTGGTAGCAGCCACAATAATGACATTATCATTAGGAGAAAAACCATCCATTTCCACAAGGATCTGATTTAAAGTTTGTTCTCTTTCATCATGACCGCCAGAAGCACCCAAACCACGGGCTCGACCAATAGCATCAATTTCATCAATAAATATGATTGAGCTACCGGCTTTTTTGGCCGTAGAAAAAAGATCACGAACCCGACTAGCACCAACTCCAACCAACATTTCCATAAACTCTGAACCAGCCATAGAGAAAAAAGGCACATTAGCTTCACCAGCCACTGCCTGGGCTAAAAGGGTCTTTCCAGTTCCCGAAGGACCAACTAACAAAACTCCCTTGGGAGTTCTGGCTCCTAAAGCCTGATATTTTTTAGGATGCTTTAAAAAATCCACCACTTCTTCTAACTCTTTTTTAGCTTCATCAACTCCACCAACATCAGTAAACTTAACTTTCTGTTTACCTTTAGAAAAAAGTTTGGCTTTACTTTTGCCAAATGAAAATATAGAGTCCTGAGCCCCCCTGGCTTGTCTAAAAATCCAGAGAAAAATAATACCGGTTAGAACAACCGGAAGTAATATTTCTAAAATACTTCCCCAAGCTTTAAGCATTGATTGATCCTTAACTTCAAAATTAACATCCAAAGGATTAATCTCCGCATTCCTTAATATTTCGTCAAAAGAAACCTGGGGTTCTTTTCTGGAGTTATATAAACCACCATCTTTATATTTAATTAATAAAGTCTCACCTTCAATTCCAACCTCTTCAACCTTCTCCTCTTTAATATCATTTAAAACCTGGGCCAGGTTTTTCTCTCCCTGAGGAATTGGTCCCTTTAAAGAGAAGAAAAAAGAAAGGATTAAAAAACCGACTAAAAGCCAAGTAAAAAAATTCCTTAAGTTGAATTTAAACTTAACTTCAAATTTTTTAGCCATTCCATTTGGTGACTTTCCTTTAAAAAATTTGTCGTTTTTTTCAACCTTTTTCTTATCGGCCTTATTTTTTTTGGTTTGAATTGAGTTTTTTTCTTTATCCATAAAGTTAACAATCCTTAAAAAGATAGTAATATTACTCGGGTAAAATACTCTAAAATTTTAACACAAAAGTGAATATTTAAAAAGAGGTCTTTCTATAGAAGTTGGTTAACATTTAACTTGATATTTTTTAACTTAAAAGAAAGGTTGTGTTTAGTAGTTTTAGGAGGAAAGTGTTGATTTGATAGTCCCTTTTTTATAACCGCTTCTTTAATGACATTTATCATTAGTTCTTTTCTTCTCAAATAAACTTTAATATTTTTACTTTTATAATCAACCAATAGAACCGGAATTTTTTTAGCTTTCATTTTCTTAAGCGCGGCCAGGCGGTGATGGCCATCTAAAACAATTAATGTTTTTTGATCGACCACCACCGGATTTATTAATAAACCGCTTAACTTAATACTCTCAAAAACCTGATTAACTCTATCCTTAACTACAGCCTCATGAGTATTAAGTTTATTGATATCAACCAACTTGATTTTCAATTTTTTCATTTTAGTCTTTGATATAAATAATCATCATAGCCTTTTAAATCAAGCAGTCCATGCCCTGAAAAATTAAAAACAATAACTTTTTTCCTCCCTTCCTTTTTGGCTTTAAGAGCCTCATCAATGGCGGCTTTAACAGCATGGGCTGTTTCTGGAGCCGGAATAATTCCTTCAGTCCGACTAAAATCAATGGCCGCCTTAAAAACCTCCAGTTGAGAATAACTTTTGGCTTTCATCAAACCCCCATGATGCAAAAAAGCCAGACTGGGAGCAATTCCATGATAACGTAAACCACCAGCATGAATTGGCGGTGGAACAAAATCACAACCCAAAGTTTTCATTTTTAAAAGTGGGGTTTGCTTACCACTATCACCAAAATCATAAGCATATTTACCCCGGCATAAAGAGGCACAGTTTTCTGGCTCCACCCCAATAAATTCAAGGTTCTTTTTTTTGCCGGCCAGTTTATCGGCCAAAAAAGGAAAAGCAAAACCAGCAAAGTTACTCCCTCCGCCGCAACAGCCAATTAAAACATCAGGATATTCTCCAGCTTTTTCCATTTGTTTTTTAACCTCCAAACCAATCACTGTTTAGTGTAATAAAACATGGTTTAAAACACTTCCTAAGGAATATTTCGCCTCTTTTTTGGAAGCCGCCACTTCAATTGCTTCAGCAATGGCCATGCCTAAACTACCATGAGTTTTAGGAAATTTTTTAATAAAAACTCTGCCAATCCTGGTTTTAGTTGATGGACTAGAAATAACCCGACTCTTAAAAATTTCCATCACTATTTTCCGATACGGCTTTTGCTCATAGGAAATTTTGACCATAAAAACCAAGCATTTTAATTTAAAAAAATTACAAGCCATACTTAAGGCAGAACCCCACTGACCAGCTCCAGTTTCTGTCACCAGCATTTTAACGCCCTCTTTTTGGTTATAAAAAGCTTGGACGAGAGCAGTATTAAGCTTATGACTACCAGCTGGACTAGCTCCTTCATATTTATAATAAATATGAGCAGGAGTATCTAAAAACTTCTCCAAACCCCGAGCTCTAAAAAGCGGAGTCGGCCGATAAAGTTTATAAATTTCCCTCACCTCGTTAGGAATTTTAACATTTTTTTCCAAAGTCACTTCCTGTCTGATTAATTCTTTTGGAAAAATTGGCTCTAAATCTCTAGCTGTAATCGGCTTTTTGGTCAACGGATGCAAAGCCGGATCCGGTAATTTACCTAAATATTTTTTAAAATAATAATTAATATTTAAAAAATATTCCGGTATCTGTTTCTCATTTAATAAAAATTTTGTATTTTCCATATTTTCTCCTTTTTTATTTTTTCATAATAAATAATTTCAATAAAAAAGCCCCTGTTTTTTAGTGAAACAGAGGCATAACAAACAAAATCAAATCTGCTTCACCAGAATGATCTTGTCCACCAAATAATCTGATTAATTAAATTTAAGTTCTTCATCTTATATTTGTAAAGAATATTTATTAGTAATCCCAATTTTTTCTCTTACTATTATCATCTTCTTTTGAGCCTGGATTTGAGCCTTTTTAGTCCCTTTTTCTAAAATATTTTTAATTATGACTGGGTCTTTTTTTAATTCCTGATATCTTTGCCTTTGTTGGCTAAACTTTTTTAGTAAAGCTTTTAGTAGTTTCTCTTTAACTTCTACATCCCCAACTTTTCCCTGTTTATATCTTTCTTTTAAATCGTCTACTTCTTTTTTATTTTCATTAATAAGGTCATGGTAAATAAAAATTGGGTTTTCTTTAACCCTGCCTTTATCGGTAGGGTGAATTCTTTTGGAATCAGTAAAACAATTCATTATTTGGTTTCTTATTTTTTTTTCATTTTCAAAAATGGAAATATAATTTCCTAGACTTTTGCTCATTTTTCTTTTTCCATCAGTCCCAATTAAACGAGCTGTTTCTTTAATGGTATAAAACTCTGGCAGTTTAAAAGTCTGTCCATAGTTTTTATTAAAAAAATCAGCTATATCTCTGGTAACTTCAACATGTTGTTTCTGATCCTGCCCAACCGGAATATAATCAGGATCATATAAAAGAATATCAGCTGCCATTAAAACCGGATAGGAAAAAAGCCCCATATTAACATTATCTTCTTTTAAGCCTTTTTGAAGTTTATCTTTATAAGCATGACAACGCTTAATTAAACCTAAAGGAGTAACATTATTTAAAATTGTTTGTAATTCTGAATGGGAATTAATGTCTGACTGGCGGTAAAAAACTACTTTTTCAGTATCAATTCCAAAAGAAAGATAAGATAAAATAAGATTTTCCACGTTCTTTTGCATCTCCTCTTTACTTTTAATAGTTGTTAAGGCATGAAGGTCAGCAATAAAAAAATAGACCTTTTTGGCATTTTTAGCCATCTTAAAAAATGGCACGACGACGCCAAAATAGTTACCAATATGAACTTCCCCGCTACCAGATGGGGTAATACCCGTTAAAATAGAATAGTCTTTTTTCATTTTTTACTCCTTATATAACAAAAAATACCGCTCTTTTCTTAAGGCCGAAAAGTTCGCGGTACCACCTTTATTTTTTCTTATTACTGCTGTAACGGGCTTACCCGTTTCGGCATTTCCTCCGAAAAGCTTCCAAGCTCCAACCATGCTTGGTCAAACGCTTTTAATATCCTTATATTAGCTTAAAATTAAGCCGTTGTCAACAAAAATTATTCTTCTTTTTCCTCTTTAATAGGCTTTAAGTGCTTTAAAAACTCTTCTTTAGTTAAAGCAGGAGCAATTTTTTTAACTTTAGCTAATATCTTCTCTATTTCTGTTCCTGAAGAGGTCTTCTGATACTTTTCTCTTAGTTTAGCCAGTTTTAACTGTCTTTTATTTTTAGTTCTAATAGACATTGATCTTCTTTTAGAATGTAATCTTCCCATAACTCCCTTTCATATTTTAATAAATAATATTTGTAGCAGGGGTGGGGGTCGAACCCACGACCTCCGGGTTATGATTCCGACGCTCTAACCAACTGAGCTACCCTGCCTCATTTTGTAGCGGGTCCAAAGTAACGCTCTTTGGTTAAGTGAGGTTATGAGCCTCACGGGATACTTACCCCCCACCCGCTATCTTAAACTACCCTTATATCTTATCAGATTTAGAGAAAAATTCAATTATTTGAAAAGTTCCAGCCACTTTTGCCAATTCTGCTTGTTTTCCTCTTTTCCTTCAAAAGTGTCTTTTTTAATCCCTTCGTATGAAGTAGAAATTCTACCCTGACTAATTTCTTCAGGAAGAATAATAATGGTTTCTCCTTTTTTGGCCATCTGTAACTTATTTCTAATCTGTTCTTCTAAAAATTCATCACTCTGATAGTGTTTATTTAATTCTTCTAGTTCTCTGTTTTCTTCTTTTAATTTAGCTAAATTTTCTTGGGATTTAGTAATTCTCTCTTCAGAATTATAAAGCCGCCAAACATCCCGAGAAAGATTGATAATTAAAATAAAACTTAGAAAAAAAACTAGTAAACTCAGTCTTTTATTAATTGACATCTATCCCTTTTATTGATATTATCATTAACTATAAAATAAATATAATATTTATTTATAAGTTAAATTAAAAGTCTTTTTTTATCTTTTAGAATTTAAATGGCCAAAACTATTCTCGGTTTAAAATCAGCCCATAGCGATTTTTTAGATTTTTTGAAAGAAAAGGGTCGGGCTTCAGCTACCATTTTAGCATATGGTTCAGACCTCCAACAATTAATTGATTTTTGCCTTCAGCTTAAAAGAAGCCGGGTTGACGAAATTACCAACTCCGACCTTGAGGCTTTTAAGAATTTTTTGAAAAAGGAGGATTATACAGCTAAATCTATTTCTCGAAAAATTAACTCTATTAAAACATTTTTTAAATACCTTCATGTTCAAAAACATATTTCTGATAATCCGTCTATTGCCTTAACTCATCCTAAATATGAAGTTAAACCACCTCGAGTTCTATCAAAAATGGAATATCGGGCCCTAAGAGATGTTTGCCGAAATGACCGAAGAATTTTTGCTATTATCGAGCTTTTTTTGCAAACTGGCATAAGAATTGGCGAATTAGCCTATCTTCAACTAGAAGATATTAAAAAGAATTCCTTGATTATTAGAGCCCATGAATCTCATCCCAGCCGCCAGATCCCTTTAAATAGAGCCGCTAAATTATCTTCGGAAAACTATTTGTCAATCAGACCAAAAAGTAAATCAAAATACCTTTTTATTACTAAAAGCGGTAAACCTTTTTTAATTAGAAATATTAGAAGCACTTTATCAAGATATTTTAAACTAGCTGGTATTGAAAAAGTTAAGGTTAATGACTTAAGACACACCTTTATTGCTCATCAATTAAGAGCGGGCACTCCCCTAACTTTAGTTTCCAAGATAACCGGCCATAAAAGGCTTTCTACTACTGAAAAATATCTTGACTTGATTAAAAAATCTTCAGTGGAAAAGTTTAAATTAGAAGAATTATAAATTGTGGGCCAGGATGGATTCGAACCGTCGACCCCTATCTTATAAGGATAGTGCTCTAGCCGCTGAGCTACTGGCCCCTGAAAAAACAATCCTATTATACTAAATTTTTAGTTTTTTATGAAGTTATAGTTTAGATCTTTGGCCTATTTCTGCTTCAATAATTTCTTTGTCTTTACCAAATTTTAATCTAGATAGTTGCTTAATCATTTCAGCTACTTTAGTACTTCTAAGTTTTTTAATCTGGGTCATATCTTTAGAAAGATCCATGGAAAAAGCTGGGACTGGTTCATTGTTAACTATGGTTTTAATAAAAACATTATATTTTTCAACATTAATAAGGTCTGTTTCAGAAAAAGTTGGTTGAAATTCATGTTGAAGATAGTTAGCATCAGTCACCCCAACTCTAAAAGAAACTAGAGAACCAACATTACCAAAAACAGCGTTTTTAACCTCTTCATCTACCTGGCCGATAAATTGGTTAGCAACAGTTAAATTCAGTTTATATTTTCTCGCCTCAGAAAGAATTTGGGCAAAATCAGGAGTGGCGAAGTTTTGGAACTCATCAACATAAAGATAAAAATCTCGTCTTTTTTCCTCAGGTATATCCTGTCGACTCATAGCGGCAATTAAAATTTTAGGTACCAATACTAACCCTAAAAAGTTAGAATTCTCTTCTCCAATCCTGCCTTTAGCTAAATTGATTAAAAGAATTTTACCTTCATCCATTACTTTTCTAAAATCAAAGGCTGATTTAGACTGACCAATAATATTTCTCATCATTTTATTGGTAACAAAACGGCCAAATTTGGAAACAATATAGTCTAAAACTTCACTTTTATGAAATTCGTTCGTTTGAGCAATTTGATCAGTCCAATATCTTCTCACCATTGGATCTTTAACTTTAGGCAATAATTCCTGAACATATTTAGAATCGGTTAAAACTCTAACTATTTCTACAAAGGTACTGCCCGGCTCACTCATAACTGTTAACATTGCATTCCTAATAGCATGTTCAAACCTTGGACCAATGATTCCGGTCTTATGAGGATCATAAAGTTTATACATTAAACCAATAATTGAGTTAGCAATAAAATGCTGTTCTTCTTCCCCTCTGGCCTCTAACATATTAAGACCCATTGGCCTATCAGTATCTGAAGGATTAAAATAAATAACATCTTCCGCTCTTTCCGGAGGAATTAATTCTAGTATTTTTTCCACTGTATCATGAGGATCAATGAAACAAACCCCTTTGCCCTGACGGATATCCTGTAAAATCATATCAGTCATAAATTCAGATTTACCCACCCCGGTTTTTCCAATAATATAAACATGCTTTCTTCTATCTTCATCGGAAATAAAAACCGGCCTAGTCACCCCTCGATAAACACTTTTACCTAAATACAAACCTTTTTGGGGAATCAAGGCTGGAGCGGGGGCTGATTTAGCCGCTAACCAATGAATATGGGGCGTTTCGACTGATTTATTGGGAAAGTGAAAAATACTAGCCAATTCTTCACTATTCAAAACGCTTTTTTTATGCAAAATTGGAAGATAACGGTAAATAAAATTAATCATAAAGGCTTTTTTAAACCAAGTATATTTCTTTTTAGTAAAACCATTTAAGCCTGAAGTAAATTGAGAAAATGAACCAACAATATTAGCTAAATAGCTTCTAGCCTTTTCCTTATCTCCGGCAGTAACAACTATTCTTATAATCGTGTTAAATCCAGGTTTAGAACATTTACTCTCAATTTGTTCATATTGTTTAGGATCAACATTATATTTGGCTTTTTCCGGATCCGCTTCAGATTTCTTAGTTTTAGAAATATATGATTTGCCCGCCTGTTGCCATTTACTATTAGCTGGAGAAATTAAAACTTGAATTACCACTCCTTCATTATCTTGCATTTTGGCTAAAGATGAAGTTAAAGAGCTTAAGGGATCTGTAGGTAAATCTTTATAAACTTTAATTGGATAAAGACTGTTAGATTTTAGTCTTAAACTGGCAAACGCGACCTTACCTTCCTTAGAAAAAATATTATATTCATCAACTTCTTTAACTTCTGCTCCTGGATAAGCACCATGAATCTGCTTTTCTACCATATCTCTTAAATGATTAGGAACAGCCACATAAAAACGAATATCCTCTCTTTTAGCCACAATTTCAAAACTCAAATGATCCTCAGATTTAAGTTTGTCTCGAAAGCGAGTTTTTTTTATTGAGTAAAGAGAGGCAAACATTTGTTCAGCGGCATCAATTTTAATCTCGTTTCCCCGAGGAATAGCTACTTGAAGAAGGGAAAAATTCAAGGATTCTTCCTCTCTTTTGTTATGTTTTAACCAAAGGACTAAAAGATAAACTAAGCCACCAATCCCCCCCAAACTAAAACCAGCTACCACTAGAAGGACTAAAAAGTAATTTAATAAACTAGTCAAATTACTTATGTTATTGGGACTATTTATTGGGCTACTTAACGCTTCCGCCATAACTTACCCTTTTAGGAAACATTTTTAATAATCTTTTACACCATATGGCTAACCATTTGATAGAGTCACTAACTTTTTTACCAACATTTGTTTTAATCTCTTTTTTATTTAAAGGTAAAACTATCCTTGGTTTCTGCGGTCGGGCTGATTGCATTAGAATTTCACCATATTCATCTTTAATCGGCTGAGGTAATTGAATTGCTTCTTCCTTTTTTTCTTCTTCAACGTATTCTTTTATTTCTTTGGGAATTTTAAATTCTTTTCTTTCAATCACCGCTGGCTCACCCTCTTTATATAAAGAACCAATGGCTTCTTTTTCCTCGGGCTTAAGGCTTACATTTTGATAACTTGTTGCTTGATCATCATGTGGGGAACCAGACTGACCACTTACTGCTGAAGCACTAAGCTGATCTGGGTCTTGATTACTATCTTTTTGAACCTGCTTTGTCTGATCTGTATCTCCCGGAAAAGAGGCTGTCTGATCATCCATGGGCAGGCGATTATTTGTCATACAAAAAAATCATATCATAAACTTTAGGCAGGGAAAATAGCAATCTTCTAAAAATAGCCTCTTTTAAATTGACAAAAAACAAAAAAAAGGTTTTAATTTAGGAAATGAAAAAAAAGACTTCATTGCTAATTTTAATTCTAATTCTTTTAAGTTTCATTTTTATTTTAATCTTTTTTGCTTATAAATTGTTTTTTACTAAAAAAACTTCACCTTTAGAAAAGAAGACTTTTGAACCAGAAAACTATTTACTCGAAGAGCCTCAAAAAACGAACGCTAATAATGAATTATTAGACGAAGATGATCTAGCGGAGCAAGAAAATGGTTTTATTGAAGGTTCTTTATCTTACCCCAGTGAAGGTTTCCCAACGGATCTTGTAATTTGTGCTCAAAATATAGTAACTCAAGATTTATCTTGCACCGCTGATTTTATAAAAGATTCAAAATATACTTATGGCCTTGGTTATATATTGAAAGTTGAGGCAGGCAAGTATTATATTTATGCTAGGAGTCCTTCCTTTGGGAATGACCCGGACTACAAAGCCTATTTTAGCAAATTTGTTTTATGTGGTTTAAAATATAGCTGTCATTCTCATGAACCAATTCTGGTAATAGTTAAAAAGCAAGAAACCTATAAAAACGCTGACCCTGGAGACTGGTATATTAATTAAGCTTCTATATTTTCTCCTGCCTGGTAGAATATAATACATAGATGAAAATTGCTATTTCTTATCCTCCTTTGGAATCTAATAAAGGAATTCCTTTGTTAGGTCAAAACCGTCAGTTTCAATGGGCTGACTCTCCCTGGACAGCATACCCAATTGTCCCGGCTTATACAGCGACTATGCTTCAAAAAGCTGGCCATCAAGTTTTTTGGCTTGACGGAATAAATGAAGGCTTAAAATATAAAACCTGGCTTAAAAAACTCCAGCAAATTTCTCCTGATATGATTATTTTAGAAACTAAAACTCCGGTTGTAAAAAAACACTGGTTAATAATTTCCGATATTAAAAAAATATCTAAAAAAATTGTGGTTGTTTTAGTTGGTGATCATGTTACTGCTCTTCCCTTTGAGTCTTTTAAAAATTCTTTAGTTGATTATGTTTTAACTGGTGGAGATTATGATTTTTTAAGTCTTAATCTTGTCAATCATTTAACTAAAAAAGAAAAACTAGAGCCAGGCATATATTACCGCCATGGAAAAAGGATTTTTTCTACAGGTAAATTCAAATTAAACCATAATCTTTCCAAACTTCCTTTGCTTGACAGAGATTTAACCAAATGGCAGTTATATGCCTATAAAAACTCAAACTACATGCGTTTGCCCGGTACTTACACCATGTTTTCCCGGGATTGCTGGTGGGGAAAATGCACTTTTTGTTCCTGGACGACTCTTTATCCAGGCAAATGCTACCGAGCTATCCCCGTTAAAAAAGCCTTAACAGAAGTAGATCACTTAATTAACAACTATCAAATAAAAGAAATTATGGATGATTCTGGAACTTTTCCAGTCGGAAAATGGTTAAAAGATTTTTGCCAAGGAATGATTAAAAAAGGCTTTCATAAAAAAATAAAAATTAATATTAATATGCGCTTTAATGCTGATCTTTCACAAAAAGACTATCTTTTAATGAAAAAGGCTGGTTTTAGGTTTTTGCTTTTTGGTTTAGAGTCTAGTAACCAGAAAACTTTAGATAAACTTAATAAAAACCTTAAAATTGATCAAATAGAACCAGTTTTAAAGTGGGCTAAAAAAGCAGGTCTTAATCCTCATTTGACGGTTATGCTTGGCTATCCCTGGGAAACAAAAAAAGATATTAAAAACACTTTAAATTATAGTAAATTATTATTTAAAAAGGGGTTCATTGACAGTTTACAAGCCACCATTATTATTCCCTATCCTGGCACGCCTCTTTTTAAAGAAGCAAAAAGAAAAAAATTATTAAAAACTTTAAACTGGAATAAATATGATATGAAACAAGCAGTTTTAACCACCAAAATTAGAGAAAAAGAAATAAAATCCATGATTAAGAATTTTTACAAAAGCATTTTTTCTCTTCAGTTTGTTTTAAGAAAAACAAAAGAAGCTTTATTAAATTTTGATGTTTTTAAATACTACTTAAGATTCTCTTTTAAATATTTTAGTAAACTTAAGGATTTTAAAATTTAATGAACTTACCTTTAGTTTCCATTACTATTACTACTAAAAATGAAGAAAAAAATATCAAAAGGTGTTTGCAAAGTATTAAAAAACAAAGTTATAAAAATATTGAAATCATTGTAGTTGATAATAATTCAGTTGATAAGACAAAAAACATCGCCAGAAAATTTACTAAAAAGGTTTACAATTTAGGCCCGGAAAGATCCGCTCAAAGAAATCTGGGGATGCTAAAAAAATCTAAGGGTGAATATCTTGTTTATTTAGATGCAGATATGAGCTTATCAACCCATTTAATCAAAAATGCCATTTACAAATTGGAAAATAATAGGGACAATCTTAAGGCCTTATATATTCCAGAAATTATAGTTGGCAATTCTTTTTGGTCAAAGGTCCGTAATTTTGAAAGAAGTTTTTATAATGCTACCAGTATTGACGCCGTCAGAATAATTAAATCTAACATATTTAGAAAAACTAAAGGGTTTGATGAAAGCTTAACTGGCCCTGAAGACTGGGATTTAAATAAAAGAATTAAAAAAATTGGAAAACTTGGTCTTTTGGCTGAAAAAAAAGGAAAAATATTTCACCATGAAGAATTTAATTTATTAAACTATTTAAATAAAAAACAATATTATCTTAAAAGCTTTAGTAAATATATTAAAAAATGGGATAAAAATGATCCTGATATAAAAAAACAGTTTAACCCTTTATACCGTGGTCTTTTGGTTTTTATTGAAAAAAACAAGTGGATAAAAATAGTTAAGTATCCTTTTTTATTTGCTGGTATTATCTGGCTTCGCTTTCTTACTGGCCTAGTTTTTATTATAAATAATCTAAAAACCAGTAAGAAAATTAAACTTAAAAAAAACTAATGACTATCAAAAATATTCTAAAATTTATTGTCTGTCCTTACTGTCATAAAAAATTACTTCTTAGAAGCCAACAACTTAATTGCTCTAGTTGCAAAAATATCTTTCCTATCATTAAAGGAGTACCCATTTTACTAAAAAAAAATAAGTTAAATAAACAAGAAATTAAGCAACAAGAAAAATTTGACTACTACTATCGTCAATATCCTCTTACATATAATTTAGAATACTGGCAACAAAGTATGTTAAAAAGAATTTTTAATCATTCCTTTAAAAGGAATATTAAAACTTATTTAGATATTGGCTGCGGAGCTATTTGTTACACCACTATTGAGGCGGTTAAAAGAAATAACTGGCTGTCTTTTGGAGTTGATATCTCTTTAGAAGCGGTCATTAAAGCCAAGCTTTTGGCTAGAAAAAAGGGGCTAGATGATAAAACTGCCTTTCTTGTTTGTTCAGCTGAACATTTACCTTTTAAAAACAATATTTTTGATTACATATCAGCTGTTTCTGTTCTAGAACATTTGGCTAATGATAAAAAATTAGTAAATGATGCTGTTCGGGTGCTTAATAAAAAAAGCTACCTCTATATTTGTGTTCCTAATGCCTACAAAAATATCTGGCCTTTCTTATGGCCTTTTTATTGGCTCGGTGATTTTAGGATGGGTCATCAAAGACATTACTCTCTTAAAAATCTAAACAAAATAATGGAAAAAAGGGGTTGTAAATTGATAAAATATTTTTATAACGGTCATTTAATTAAGTTGGTTCAACTTCTTTTGGAAAAACTTCACCTCTTAAAAGGAAAACAATGGTGGCAGTGGGAAAAAAAAGATATTAACCTTAACCCGAAAGGCTTACAATTAAATGCAATTTATCAAAAAAAACAGGTTTTATAATCAATTTTAAACAATTTGTAAACAAAAATGAGAATCCTTCTATTACAACCAAATTATGACGCTCATATTGTCCATCCGCCATTAGGATTAGGCTACTTAGCTTCCTTTTTGAAAACTAAGGGCCATCATCAGGTATTAATTTTTGATGGGACTTTGAAAAACGCTTCCTTAAATGACTTTTTGACGGCAATTTCAAAATTCAAAGCGGATTTAGTAGGAATTTCTGTTTTATCTCGTGGTCATAAACAAGCTAAAAAAATAACTAAAGCTTTAAAACAAAGGTACAAAAAACTCCCCCTTGTTCTTGGCGGAACTCAAATCACGGCCCTCCCAAAAAAAATACTCCAAAGTTGGGCAGCAGATTTTGTTATTATTGGCGAAGGTGAAGTTACCTTTTTGGAATTAGCGGCTAAACTCGAAAAGAATAAAAATAATTTTTCAAAAGTTCCCGGTTTGGGATTTAAAGATTCCTCGGGAAAAATAGTCATTACTCCACCCCGGCCATTGATAAAAGATTTAGATTCCCTTCCTTTCCCTGCTTGGAACTTAATTCATCCTAAAAAATATAGAATTGTCCCAATTCTTCAACCAGCCAAAGATTTTCCTATTGCTCCTATTCTTACTAGCCGCGGCTGTCCTTTTAACTGTTCATTTTGTGCTTCCAATATAACCTGGAAAAGACAAATTAGATTTCGAAGTCCTGAAAATGTTTTGAGAGAAATAAAACTTTTAAAAAAAAGGTTTGGGGTTAAAGAAATTCATTTTTGTGATGATAATTTTACTATGGATATAAAACGAGCTAAAAAAATCTGCCAAATGATGATTAGTGAAAAAATTAATTTACCTTGGCAATGCCCTAATGGAGTTAGAATTGACCGTCTTCCTCTATCTTTACTTCGTTTAATGAAAAAGGCAGGCTGTTATGCTCTAGGCTTAGGGATTGAATCTGGAAATCAAAAAGTTTTAGACAAAAATAATAAACACCTTAATTTAAAAATTGTCCCCAAGGTTTTGAAAAATCTTAATAAGGTAGGCATTGAATCTTATGGTTTTTTTATCTTAGGCTTACCCGGCGATAGCAGGAAAAGAATCGAGGAAACTATAAATTTTGCCCTAAAAAACCCTTTTGATCGGGCTTGGTTTAATATTTTTACTCCCTATCCTGGTTCAGCTGCTTTTTCAAATTGGCTAAAAAATAAGGATTTTAACAAAATTGACTGGAATAAGCATGATTGCTCTAGCGCCGTCATTTCTGTTCCAAAAATTTCTTCTAAAGAGTTGGAAAAAATCCAAAAAAAGGCTCTGTTAAAATTTTATTTGCGACCCAAGATTATTTTAAAATTAGCTAATTCTATTGGGATAGAAGAAATAACCACATTTTTAATGACTAGGTTTTTTTCTAAACTTTTAAAGCCAGTCTTTTTACTAGTTCACAAAATTATTAGAAGAAGAAAACTTTTGCTAGAAAATTAACGATGAAATTTAAATACAATACTTTTAATCCTTATATTTATAATCAGATCCCTAAAGGAGCAAGAACTTTAGATGTTGGTTGTGCTACCGGCCTGTTGGGAAAAACTCTCAAAGCCCATAAATCTCCAAAATTCCTAGTCGGGATTGAAAAAGATAAAAAAATGGCTAAAAAGGCTAGCCGTTTTTATGACAAAGTTATCATTACTAATCTTGACCAACTGAATAATTTGCCCTTTAAAAAGGATTTTTTTGACTTAATTGTCTTATCTGACATATTAGAACATTTAAAAAATCCATTATTCACTCTAAAAGCAATCACTCCCTATCTTAACAGCAGTGGTTGTCTACTTATCTCTGTCCCTAATATTGCCTTTATTTCTGTAAGAATATCTTTGCTTTTTGGAATGTTTGAATATAACCTTAAAGGTGGTTTATTAGATGAAGCCCATCTTCGTTTATTCACCCGCCTGGGACTTATTAAACTTTTAAAACAGGCCAATTTAAAA
Source organism: Candidatus Beckwithbacteria bacterium CG10_big_fil_rev_8_21_14_0_10_34_10 (assembly GCA_002773945.1). Classification (GTDB taxonomy): domain Bacteria; phylum Patescibacteriota; class Microgenomatia; order UBA1400; family UBA1400; genus 1-14-0-10-34-10. The sequence continues at coordinate 74,367 of PEZT01000028.1, forward strand.
ATTATTTCCTTAAGGGGTTATAACTTGGTTCGGCCTCGATTCTTCTTTTTAAAAATTTTAGGGAAGCTATTACCAACCGTTTTTTCTTTACAATTTTTAGCCAAAGCAAAAAAAATAAAATGAAAGCCAATAAAAAATCAAAAAAAGTTGCCTTATTAATTTTAAACTATAATTGCCAACCGCTAATCAAATATTGTCTTAAATCTCTCTTATCGCAAACTTATAAAAATAGAAGGATCTTTTTTATTGATAACAACTCTACTGATGGCAGTAGGGCTTATGTTAAAAAACATTATCCTCAAGTTACTTTAATAGTCAACCAAGAAAATGTTGGTATTGGTAAAGGTTTTAATCCTGTTATAAAGAAAATCATCAATAATTATGATTATATTGGTTTATTTAATTCAGATATTAAAGTAGATAAGAACTGGCTTCTTCAATTAGTTAAAACCCTTAATCAAAATGCTAACTTTAAAGTGGCAAATGGCCTCACTTTAAATTGGCAGGGTAATATTGTTGATAATGCTGGCGGAAGATTAATAAATTTTTTAAGCGGCATTATCGGTGGTTTTCTTGGCACCAAACCTATCGCTAGTATTTGTTTAAAATATAAAAAACATCCCTATCCAGTTTTTTTTAGTATTATCACCGGCATGTTAATAAAAGCCAGTGCTTTTAAAAAAGTAGGTTATTTTGATGAAGATTATTTTATGTTCTGTGAGGAATTTGATTTTTGCTGGCGGGTTCTATTAAACGGCGGCAAAATTATCTGTAATCCTAAAGCAATAATGTTTCACTATAGTCACTACGCCAAAAGAAACAAAAAAATTATCCCTAAAGTTTTAAAAATAACCGAAACTAACTTACTAGCTACTTACTTTAAAAATCTATCGTCATTTGGTCTATTAATTATATTCCCCACTCTTTTAATAACAAGGTTTCTAATGGCCATAATTTATCTATTTATCAATCCTAAAATTACATTTTTAAAAATTGAAGGAATTTATTTATTTTTAGAAAAACTGCTTTCCGGAAAATATTATCAAGCACGAATAAATAATGCCAAAATAAGAAAGTCATCAGATTGGCAGGTTCTAGCAAACAATCCCGCCAGTATTTTTGACATAAAAACAATCTTTAACTTAGCCCCTGGTTGGTTTAAAGCTATTAATAAAGATATCATTCTTTAAAAAAGAGATGTCAACTAAAAAAGAAATTGATCAAACCTCCTTAGCTAAATATCTTTTATATGGATTTATTCCTGCCCCAGCCACTATTTTTAAAAACATAAAAAAACCTATCTTTAAAGATTATCAACTTGATTATTCCAAAAAACTAACTAATTGGAGTAAAGAAGAAATAAAATCAGAGATCGTCAGGCTTCTGAAAAAAGCAGTTCAAAATAATCTTAATAATAAAAACAAGCCAGTTGGGATTTTGCTAAGCGGAGGAATAGATTCTAGTTTAACACTTGCTTTTATGGCTCAATTTCTTCCCGCTTCCCAAATAAAAGCCTTTACCATTGGCTTTAGGGAAAAACCCTTTGATGAATCTTGTTATGCCAAAAAAGTAGCTAATCATTTTAAAGTTAAGCACTATCTTAAAATATTTTCTGAAAAAGAAACTTTAAATCTAGTTAAAAAAGTGGCTTATTTTTTAGATGAACCAATGGCTGACCCCTCAATTATTCCCACCTACCTGGCTTTCTCTCTGGCTAAAAAAAGGGTTAAAACTGTTTTTTTAGGCGATGCTGGTGATGAAGCTCTGGCGGGTTATCCAAAATACTTGGCTCATTTTTTCCTGGAAAAAACTCATTTAAAAAAACTACCGCTTTTCATTTTGAGTAATTTTTTTTCAGGAAAAATAAAAAAATTCCTTCAGTATTCTTCTTATCCTCTTTATCTTAGAAATCAACTCTGGATTAACCCCTTTTCCCCAAAAGAAGTGGAGAAGCTTTTGGGAATCAAGCCTGACTTTTCTGAGTTGGAAAAGCTTCATCAAACTTTTAAAGGCAAAAATCCATTAGATGAGGCTTTTTATTTAGACCAGCAATTTACCCTCCCCTATCTTTATATGGTTAAAACTCAAGTTGTTAGTCAGGCCACTAAATTAAAAATGGCTAATCCTTTTTTAGATAAAAAGCTTTTTAAATTTTGTGCCCAAATTCCTTTTAACTTAAAATTAGAAGGCTTTAAAACTAAATCCCTTTTAAAAAATATTAGTCTTGATTATTTACCAAAAGAAATTGTCTTCAGATCTAAAAAAGGCTTTGGTTTCCCTTTATCAAAATGGCTGGATAATTCTTTAAGACCTTTCGTGTTAAAAGAATTAAGCCAAAAAAAAATCAAAAAAGAAGGTATTTTAAACAGTAGGGCTGTCAACCAAGTCTTAATCCAAGACAACCCGCAACAAATTTGGACTCTTTTAATTTTTGAATTATGGCTGAAAAAACATCTAAAAAACTAGTTTCTATAATAATTGTCACTTATAACCGGGAAAAAAAGGCTTTGGCTTGTCTTAAGTCTGTCCATAAAATAGATTACCCCAATATTGAAGTTATTTTGGTTGACAACGGCTCTAGAGACAACACTATTAAAATTGTTAGAAACCAGTTCCCCCGGGTTAAAATTGTGGCTTTGGAAAAAAACCTAGGTTTAAATACGGGCAAAAACGCCGGTCAAAAAAAAGCTAAAGGAAAATATATATTTTTTTTAGACTCCGACACTTTAGTTAATAAAAATATTATAAAACACCTAGTCAAGCTGGCTGAATCAGATAAAAATATTGGGATTGTTTGTCCAAAAATGTATTATGAACATCCTAAAAATGTCGTTTGGTATGCTGGAGCTTCAATTAATTTATTAACCAGCCGGACCAAAAACCACGGCTGTAATCAAAAAGATACTGGTCAATATGATTTTGTTTGTCCAACTCAATTTGCCCCCACTGCCTATTTAGTCAGCCTTAAGGCAGTTAACCAGCTTAAAAGTCATAACCAAAGTCTTTTTATGACTTATGGTGATACTGATTATGGTTTAAGAGCTAAAAAAATGGGCTTTAAAGTTATGTTTTGTCCCCAAGCTAAACTTTGGCATCGCTTAAACCAAAAGGAAAATACTCAAACTATTAGAGAGTTAGGTTTTAATGCTCCTTTAAGGGCTTATTATTTTGCCAGAAACAGAGTTATTTTTATGAAAAAGCACGCTTCAAAAATAAACTTTATAATTTTTATGGTTATATTTTTCCCAATTTTTACTCTATATATTAGTTATAAAATTATTGCCTATAAAAACTACAAATTTCTTGCCCCCCATTGGCAGGGTACTATTGATGGCTTAAAATACCTTATTAATGGTCAGATTAAAAACCGCTGGCAATAAAACAGTTTTAGCTTTTTGGTAATGGAAAAAGTAGAAGTTTTACTAATTAATCCCTTTTTAACTGTCCAGGCTGATGATCCTAGTGGTATTAGTCCGCCTCTTTCTTTGGCTTATTTAGCGGCTTATCTTAGAAAAAGAAAAGTTAAGGTCGCTATCTTAGATATAAGTGCTAAGGGAGTAAACCAGATTAAAAAAATAGGTAATAAAGTTCGAATTGGACTAAACGACAAACAAATTGTTAAAAAGATTAAAAAATATAATCCCCGGGTGGTGGGAATTACCTGTACTTCTACTCTTCATGCTTCAGAAGCTTTAAAAACCGCCAGCCTGGTTAAAAAAGCCAATCCAAAAATCTTAGTAGCCATGGGCGGCATCCACCCCACTGTGGAACCAGAAAAAGTCCTAAAAAATAGTCAAGTTGACCTGACTGTTAGAGGTGAAGGAGAAATTACCTTTTGGCAAATTATTAAAAAATTTAAAAATGCCAAAGTTCCTCAAAATATTTTAGGGACTTCTTATAAACAAGGAAAAAATATTATTAATAATCCTTTAAGGCCTTTTATTAAAAACCTTAACTCTCTCCCTTTTCCCACACGGGATCTCCTGCCCATGGATATTTATTTTAAAGAATCTTTAAAGCATAAAAACTACACTATAGGGAAAAGAGTAATGAGTGTTATTACTTCTCGCGGTTGTCCGGGAAATTGCTCTTATTGCAGTATTAAAACCATCTGGGGAAGAGTTTGGCGGGCTAGATCAGCTGAAAATGTGGTTGATGAAATTGCCAGTTTAATAAAAAACTATAAGTGTGATGAAATTCATTTTATGGATGACAGTATTTCTGTTAATAAAAAACGCTTGCTTGAAATCTGTAATGAAATTATTAAAAGAAGACTAAAAATTAAATGGACCACCCCCAATGGCATTGCCATCTGGCTTTTAGACAAAAGGCTTTTAGTTAAAATGAAAAAAGCCGGCTGTTACCGATTAACATTTGGATTGGAATCTGGCAACAAAGACGTTCTTAATAATTATATTGGTAAATACTATAACTATAATAAGGCTAAGGAAATGATTAGTTTTGCGTCAGAAATCGGGCTTTGGACAGCCGCCACATTTATTATTGGTTTTCCTTATGAAACTAAAAAACAAATTGAAGAAACAATTAATTTTGCCATTTCTACTGATTTAAACATGGCTGTTTTTTATATTGCTAATCCTTTTCCAGGAACAAAAATGTATGAGGATTTTTTAAAAGAGAATTTATTACCTAGAAACAAAGTCATTATTAGGGGATGCAAAACAAAGCATTTTTCTCATCAAGAACTTACTAATATTCAAGCTAAGGCCTTTAATCAATTTATGAAAAGCCGCTTCAAAAGACCACTTTTATACTTAAATAAGGTAAAATCTTTAGGAGATTTACTTTATATCTTTAAATTGGGAAAAAATCTGATGGAGATTTTTATTAATCAAAACTTATCAAATAAAATAAAAAAATCGGGCATCGCCGCCTTATGGAAATAAAAAACAAAAAACTAATCAATATATTTTATAAGCTTTTTCCTGAAGAAATTATAAATAATCACACTTTTAAAATAAAGCAATTTGTTGGTTTAGTGGTTAAAAAAACTGATAAAAAAGGAAAGGAAATTATTGACATTGGTGCGGGAGAATGCCCTTATAAAAGTTTTTTTAAAAAAGCTAAGTATTATTCCCAGGATATTAAAAATAACTCTCAAAAAAACATTAATTATGTTTGTCCAGCTGAAGCTATTCCAGTTAAAAACAATACTTTTGATTATATTTTGTCCACTCAAGTTCTAGAACATACTCCTGAACCTAATTTGGTTTTTAAAGAATGCTTTAGAATTCTTAAAAAGGATGGTCAGCTTTTTTTAACCACCCATATGGCTTTTGAAGAACACATGGCTCCTAAAGATTACTTTCGCTTTACCCGCTATGGCTTAAAACACTTAGCTAAAATCAGTGGTTTTAAGGTTAGAAGAATAACTCCTCAAGGAGGAAGATTTATAGTTTTGGCTAAAGAACTTCAAGTTTTATTCCTTCGTTTAACTAACAATAAATTCTTTATTTTTATATTTTACCTAGTCTTTACCCTCCCCCTTTTTCTCCTAAGTTTTGTTTTATTTCTATTAGATTCTCTGGATAAAGAGAAAAGCCTGACTTTAAATTATGAGTGTATTTTTATAAAATGAGTCAGGTTAAATAATTTAGTGAATAAACTAAAATGAAGAAAAAAGCCTTAGTCACAGGAGCAGCCGGTCTCATTGGTTCCCAAGCGGTTAAATTCTTGACCCAGAAAGGTTTTCAAATTTATGGAATTGATAATGATATTCGGGCTTATTTTTTTGGCAAAGAAGCCAGTACTAAATGGAATTTAGAAAGATTAAAACAAGAAGTCAAAGATTACCATCATTTTAACATTGATATTAGAAACAAAAAAAAGGTTGAAAAAATATTTAAAAATAATAAATTTGACCTTATTATTCATACCGCCGCTCAGCCTTCTCATGATTGGTCAATCAAACAACCGCTAACTGACTTTACTGTCAACGCTTTAGGAACAATGATCTTGCTGGAAAACTTTAGAAACTACTGTCCTCAGGCCGTTTTTATTTTTACTTCTACTTCCAAGGTTTATGGCGATAATCCTAATAAATTGCCTTTAGTAGAATACAAAACCCGCTTTGACTTACCCAAAAAGCATCCTCTCTTTAAGGGAATTGAAGAAACTATGTCTTTAGATCAGTCAATCCACAGCGTTTTTGGAGCCTCAAAAGTGGCGGCTGATATTATGGTTCAGGAATTTGGTCAGTATTTTAATTTAAAAACAGGAATATTTAGGGGCGGCTGTTTAACCGGCCCAGTTCATTCTGGAGCCCAGCTTCATGGTTTTTTAGCTTATTTGATTAAATCCATTGCTACTGGCAGAAAATATACTATTTTTGGCTATCAAGGCAAACAAGTTAGAGACAATATTCATTCATATGATTTAGTAAATGCGTTTTACCATTTTTATTTAAAGCCAAAAGTGGCGGCTGTTTATAATATTGGCGGTTCCCGCTATTCTAATATTTCCATATTAGAAGCAATAAAAAAAGTTGAAACTATTTTAGGAAAAAAAGCTAATATTGAATACCGTCAGAGTCCCCGCAAAGGAGATCACCTTTGGTATATATCAAATGTTTCAAAGTTTAAAAAAGACTACCCTCAATGGAATTATCAATACAACATTGACCAAATAATTGAAGACATTTGCCTTTCTGGATATTTTGCTTCTGCTACTAGTAAAACTTCAACTTTAAGTTTTTTTAAAAATAATAAAAATACTAAAGAAAATATATTTTTGGCTGGTCATGTTACTAAAGCTTATGGACCAGTTCAAGCTTTGCGCCACTACTTAAGCTCTAGAACTAAAAAGCTGGTTTATGCAGAACACCTTTTAGCTAAAACTAATAATAACCTTCTAAATGCTTTTAAGGATATTTTTCTCAACTTCAAATGGTTTTTCCCTTTTCATAAGCAAATAAAGCTTTTTATTGGGATTAATCCAATTAATGCTTTAAGTGGTTTAATCCTGAAAAAAATTGGTTTTAAGTTCAAATTAATTTATTATGCGATTGATTATGCTCCTCAACGGTTTAAAAATCCGTTATTAAATATTCTATTCCACTTAATTGATCGCTTAAATGCCAAGCAAGCTGATTTTGTTTGGAGCTCTACTCCCCAAGTTTTTGACTTAAGAAAAAAGCAAGGTGTCCCTGATAAAAAAAATGTTTTAGTTCGCTCTGGCATCCCCTTAAATGTCTTGGCTAAAAAAAGAGGGTCTAAAAGTAAAGAAGAAAAGGCAGTTTTAGTAATTGATGCTTTTCTTTCAAAAGAAAAACTAACTAAATTAGCCATTATCTCTTTTTCTCGACTTAGGAAAAAATATCCTGAAATTAGTTTAAAAATTGTTCTAGGCAACGCCAACAAGAAAGAACTTACCTCTTTAAGTAAAAGATTAAAAGTTTTAGACAAAATTGAGTTTTTGGAAAATATTCCTCACCAAAAAATCTTTTCCTCTTATAATAAATATGGCATTGGCCTAGGGTTATTTCAAGTTTCCCTTAAGGATCCCGCCCAGTTTAGAGATCCAGAAGAAATTAAAGCTTTTTTAGCCGCCGGTCTACCAGTTATTTGTAGTCAAGGATTTACAATTACTGAGGAAGTTGAAAATAAATCACTGGGTTTAAAAGTGAATAATAGTGTTAAAAACATTACTGAAAAAGTCAGCTTTCTCCTATCTAACCCTGACAAATATAAAAAGATGAGTAAAAAAGCCTTAAACTACAGCCGTAATTCATCATGGAAACAAGTTTTTCTAAAAGCTCTAAAACAAGTTAAAATCAAAAAATAAGTCAATTGATCAAAAAAAAAGCCCTAAAAATAGTTGAAATAGCTTGGTCTAAAATCAACCATCCAAAACTTGGGAATTTTAGATTTGATATTTTAAACTTTGCTTATCAACTTCTTCCATTAATTAATGGTTTAAATAATCCTCGGTTTTTTGAATGGCAGTTTGCTTTAAAACACTTGCCCAAACCGCCGGCAAAAGTAATTGATGTTGGAACCACCAATAGTTTATTTCCCTTTAAATTAGCCGCCCTAGGTTATAAAACTCATTGCTTAGACCAAAAAAAGCCTGACTATAAATTTCCTTCTAATATTTTTTTTCACCAAGACAATCTTTTAAAACTCAAATTAAGGTCAAATACTTTTAATGCTGTCACCTCTATTTCTGTTATTGAACATATTGGCATGGGGAAATATAAAGATCCCAAGGCTTCTCAAAACAGCTATCTTAAAGCAATTATGGAAATGTTAAGAATTTTAAAACCCCAGGGTCATTTAATCATCACCACTAATACGAGTAATAAAACTCATATTTTTAATCAGGAGCTTTGTTTTGGAAAAAAACAATTAGAAAAAATATTTTCTTTAGGAAAACTGTTAAACTTAGAATACCGCTATTTTAATGGCCGATCCTGGATAATTGACAATAAAAACAAAGCTTTTAAAGTTAAAGGAAGTGAATTTGGTTTAGCCATGTTTGTCTTAAAAAAAAATTAAAAAAGTAAATGAAAATTCTTATTTTAAATCACAACCAAGAAAACTTAGGGACTTACTTTAGATGTTTTAATTTTGGCAAAGAATTATCTCATCTAAAACATCAAATTATCATGATTTGCGCTTCAGGGAAAAAATTTGATCTTTCAATTAGAAAAAAAAAGATAAATGATAATTTTTTCCTTCTCACCCTTCCTAGAATCTGCTGGCATAGATATTTTACCGGTCAAGGTCTACTTCGCCTGCCATTAACCAGTTTTTTAGTTTTAATTTTAAAATATGATTTTATTTATGCTTTTACTGTGGCTCAGCCGCAAATTGCTATTCCAGCAATCCTTAGTAAAATTATCAGGAATAAAAAACTAGTGATTGACTGGGATGATCTTTGGGGAGGCGGTTTTGGTTTAGTTCACGGCAAACTGATAAACTCTATTTTGGGTTTTTTTGAAGAAAAAACTCTCCTTTTGGCTGATAAAATCACTTATGTTTCTAAACTTATTGGCAAAAGAATCGAAAAATTAGGCTTAATTGAAAAAAGCCAGCTTGTTCCCAATGGGGCTAATGTTAAAAAAATTAAACCGATTAACAAACAAAGGGCCAAAAAAGTCCTAAAGCTAAATAAAAAAGAAAGATATCTTGTCTCTATTGGCAACACTTACACTACTAGTCTTAAAATTTTAATTAATGCTTTTAAAAAGATTCTTTTGAAAGAATCTAATTTAAGCCTAATTTTAGTTGGCTCAGCTAAAATCCCTAATAAGTTAGTATCTCCCTTGGTGGGAAAAGTAATTGTCACGGGAGTAAAACCCTATCAAAAAATCCCTTTATACCTTGGAGCGGCTGACATTTTAGTTTTACCCATGGAAAATAACTTAATCGAAAAAGCTCGCTTCCCGATTCGCTTTGGTGATTATCTTTGTTCCAAAAGACCAATTGTTTCCAATGCCATTGGAGAAATTAAATATTACCTTGAAAAATATCAGGCTGGCTATATCACTAAATCAACGGAAAAATCATTGGCCTCAGGAATAATTAAAATACTCAATAATCCCCGCCTAGGCAATAAATTGGCTGATAATGCCTGGAAGCTGCCTAAATCAAAACTCTCTTGGGGGAAAATAGGTAAAAATTTAAACCAATGGCTCTTAAAAGTTTAAAAATCTTATATTTTTGTAATGGCTCTGGTGTTTCACCAGTTAAATGTGGTGGTGGGACTAGAATAGTAGAAATTATTAAAAGATTACCAATTTCAATTCAAATAACCATTGTCGGCACTAAAGGCGACAAACTTTTGTTTGAAAATGAAAAAATCAAGCGGCCTTACAACTTTGTCCTAGTAAAAACTCTTTTTAAAAAAGAAAAGAACCGCCTAGACAGAATGCTTGGTTATATTATTTCTACCCTTCATTCTCTTTTTCTTATTCCTAATCTCGCTTACGCAGGTATTGTTTACTCTCCTTCTGATCTTTTTTGTGATATTATTCCGGGTTTTATATATAAGCTTATAAATAAATCGAAATGGATTGTCATCAGCCACCATCTCTGCCCCCCTCCCTGGAAAAGAAAAGGCAACTTTCTTCTTAACAGTATTTCTTTTGTCTCTCAACGTTTAAGTTTTTTTATTATTGGCCTAAAAGCAGATAAAATCCTTGTTTATAACTCTCCTCAAGCCAAAAATATAATTAGAATTATCCAAAAAACTTCTTTTAAAAAACTGCTTTTTAAGAAAGTTGTTAATGGGGTGAATTTTAAAATGATTAACTCTATCTCTCAACAAAAATTAGTATATGACGGTTTATTCATTGGCGGTTTTAGAGCTAGTAAAGGAATCTTTGATTTAATCGATATTTGGCAACAAGTAATTAACTATCTCCCTCAGGCGAAACTGGCTATAGTTGGCCAAGGTTCAGCTGATGTTGCTAATAAACTGAAAACTAAGATAAAAAAAATGGGTCTTAATAAAAATATTATTTTAACTGGTTACCTTGATCAATTAAAACTCTATCAACTAATGAAGTCTTCAAAAATTTACCTTAATCCTTCTTATGAGGAAGGCTGGGGTATTATTATTCGGGAGGCTTTAGCCGCCAGCTTACCCGTAATTAGCTATAATTTGCCAATTATTTCTAAAAAGTCTTTTAAAGAAGTCACTCTTATCCCTATAGGTAATAAAAAAGCCTTTGCTAAAATGATTTTGACCCATTTAAATAAAAAAGCCTTTTATAAAAAAAAGAAAAAAGAGGTAGCCAAGCGTAAAAAAGATTATCCTTGGACAAAAATAGTTAGCCAAGAAATAAGGATTTTTAATAATGCATTATAAATAATATTAGAAATTAAACATTATTGAAAAAATATTTTAATCCATGAAGCTTAACCAAAAAAAAATTATTCTAGTTAGTAACATTACTGATCATAGTGGTCCAACTGAAGGTCTGGCTGACTTTCTTCTTAAGAATTCTAAAACTCTTTTAACTATTTACCATCCTTTTTTTTACTGCCATGATAAAAAATCAAAAGTCAATTTCTTTTCTAAAAGTGAACTAATAAAAAAAATTGCTTCTCCATCTTTAGCCCTGCCTGAATTTCTTAAATATTTTACTGATCTTATATTAACTTTTTATTACGCCTTAAAATTTAAACAGAAATTTGATTTATATATTGGTGTTAACTGCCTTCATGCCGGAGTAGGAATTATTTTTAAAAAATTAGGTTTAGTTAAAAAAGTTGTTTTTTATACAATCGACTGGATGCCTCAAAGGTTTAACAATCCTTTTTTTAATTGGCTTTACTATAAAGTTGATAAATTTTCAATTAACCATTCCGACTCTGTTTGGAATCTTTCTCAATCAATTGTTAAAATCAGAAAAAAACAAAACCTTCCTTCTTCTAAAAACATTTTTGTCCCCAATGGAATTAATTTTAAGGAAATAAAAAAGGTTAAAAAAAATAAAATTAAAAGAAAAACCCTAGTTTTACTTGGAGCTCTTCATCCATCTAAAGGAGTTGATTTAGTAATTAAAGCTCTACCTTTGCTTTGGAAAAAATTTCCTCAGTTAAAATTAGTTGTTATTGGCAGCACTCCTAAAATAAAACAAATAAAAAATTACGAAAAAATATTTTCTTCCATGGGTAGAAAAGTAATCATTAAGGGAATTCTTCCTCATCAAAAAATATTATCTTTTTTACCTCAATTTGGAATTGCCCTAGCTCCTTATCACCCTCAAAAAAATAACTTTTCTTATTATGCTTGGCCAGCTAGAGTAATTGACTATTTAGCCTGCCAGCTACCAGTAATTATTACTCCTGTTCCTCAAGTGGCTAAAAATATTCAAGAAAAAAAAGCTGGCGTCCTAATTAAATATAATGAAAAAGAATTGGTTAAAGCAGTTGGAAAACTTTTAACCAATGACCAATTTTATTGGCAGGCAAGAAAAAATGCTTTTAAACTAGTCAAACACTTAAGTTGGAACAATATTTTTGAAAAAGCTTTGGAAAAAATATATAACTAATAAAATGACAAAAAATTGAATAATTTCTTTATTATCCAAGTTTTATTATTTAAATGAATAATCAAATTATAGATTTTTATGAAAAAAAATACCGCTTAAGAAGTCTGGGTCCGGCGGAAAAAATTAGGGTTAAAAAAATTGTTGACCTTTCAGGTAAAAATAAGATAATTTTAGATATTGGCTGTGACACTGGTCTAGTTGGAAAGTATATTTTAAAAAATAAAAACAAAGTTTATGGCATAGATATTTCCAAAAAGGCAGTTATTGAAGCTAATAACAACGGTTTAATTGCTAAAAGAATTAATCCGGAAACCCAAGCCCTGCCTTTTAAAAATAATTACTTTGATCTTATTATTATGACTGACATAATTGAACATCTTTTCGATCCAGACAAGGTTTTTCAAAAAATTAGAAAGAAGCTGAAGTTAAATGGTGAGCTGATTATCACTACCCCTAATTTAGCCTCTTTAACCAGGAGAATTCAATTGTTTTTAGGCTTAAATCCCTCAACTGAAACCAGACTAAATAAGTATAGTGCTGGCCATATTCGTTATTTTGTTAAAAAAAACTTATTTGAATTACTTTCAAACTATAAATTTAAGGTGATCCATTTTTCCTCAGATCTTATTCATTTAACTCCTAATGGAAAAATAAATACTACCTTAATACCTTATTTTTTCCCAACTTTAGGCAGAACCTTAATTATTAAGGCGGTTAAATTATGAAACAGAAAAAACCCTGGTTAACTGGCTTGTTCTTTTTAATCTTAACTATTTTTTCCTTAAAAAGTATTTTGTTTAAGCCGGGTATTTTAGGTCATACTTGGGACTGGAGTATTCCTGCTTTTCCCAAACAATATAAAATTAGAGCCTTAACTAACTTATCCATCTGGAATAATACTGCCTTAGGCGGTACATTTATCCAGCTAAAAACCGAGTACCCCTACTGGCTAATGACCTTGCCTTTTAGTTTTTTGGGGGGTAAGGGAGTGGCTAAACTCACTGTTGTCTTTATTCTTTGGCTGGCTTTACTAACTATGTTCTTATTATTAAGAAAAACTTTTAAGCTCTCATTTTTTTGGGCTGGTATTGGCGCTTGTTTTTACGGTTTTTCACCTTTTTTTTACAGTCGTCTTATTGCTGGCCATTTACCTTTTTTAATTGTTTACAGCCTCTTGCCTCTTTTTTGTCACTGTTTATTCAAATTAGTCAAAATAGCAAATTTTAAAGAATTTAAAACCAATCTTCCTTCTTTTTTTCTCCTTATTCTTTTGTTACCCTTTTTAACTAGCGTTCATCACATGGCTATTATTAGTGCTTTAATTTTTTGTCTTTTTTTTATTTATGCCCTCATTGTAAATAAAAATAGAAAAATTGTTCTTTCACTTTTTTTTCTCCTTAGCTTTGGATTTTTTCTAGTTATTTCCTATTTGTCTTTTCCATTAACCTATTCTGTTTTAAATAAACAAACAGTTTCCCTTAAAGCCTGGGAAGATGTTGCTAGTCAAGAAAGTTTAAATCAAAGATTTGATTATTTAAATAAAGTCAGCCAACCTCTAATTAATCTTTTTACTCTTAATATTCCTAATAATCTTTATACTGAATTTGTTTTTCCTCTACCTCAAGTTTTAAAACCTTTCCATATTATAATTACTCTTTTAGTTTTTGGTTTAGGTTTCAGCAGTCTCTTTGTTTTTAAAAAAAGCCGGAAGGTTTGGTTTTTGGATCTAATTTTTTGCTTAAGTATAATTCTGTCTTTAGGAACAAAAACATTTATTGGCAAATTTCTTTACCACCTCTTATTAAAACTTTCTCCAACTATCCTGGCTGGTTTTGTTAATCCTTTAAGATTTTTACCCTTGTTGTTTTTACCTCTGACAATTCTCTTGCCTCTTGTTTTAGAAAAAATTGAAACAAATTTAAAATCTTTTAGAAAAAAGTCTTTTAAAATTGTTGCTCTTTTTTGTTTGATTATCTTTTTTTATCCCTGGTTTTTTCAATCCTTAACTAAACCCCTATATAAAAAAGGCTCTCAACCTTTATCATTAAAACTTAATCAGGTTCATCCAGAAGAAAAAGAAGTTTTTGACTATTTTACTAATCTTAAAGAAGATTTTAGAATCAGTTTTTTGCCACCATACTTTGTTTCCTGGCCGGGTTTTTCTAATCTTTCTTACACCTGGAACTTTGGCTATTATGCTAAGCCAACTTTTTTGGAAAACATTCATCCACCCTTAGCTAAAGCAATTATTACCGAGCTTTACTCCCCTAAAGCTTCTCCTCTCCTTAGTAAATTGTTAGGTTTGGCTAATCTTAAATTCCTCTTATTTCCCCATTATGAAAATTTTGGATCCAACTATAATTTTATTCCTGGAGAAACAGATTACAAAAAAATTATTGATAATAATTTAAAAACTCAACCAGATATTAAACTTTTAGAAACAAATTTTCAAACAGTTGATATTTATGAAAATAAAGATTTTCTCCCTCATTTTTATATCCCTAAAAAAATTGTTTATACCAATGGTGATGAAACGGCTTTAGCTAAAATAATTACTCATCCTGACTACCAACTAGAATCGGGTATTTATCTTAATCAAATAAAAACACAGATTAATTACGAAAATAATCAAATTGAATATCAATTTAATATCCAAAAAAAATCCTTATATGATATTTATCTTTA
>PEZT01000028.1:89098-115503 GCA_002773945.1 Candidatus Beckwithbacteria bacterium CG10_big_fil_rev_8_21_14_0_10_34_10
AATAGCTGTCAACCAGAGCCCAACAACTCCTTAATAATCATTTGCCAAATAAATAATTACCCACCGGGAGAAACTCTAAAACTTAATCTCTCTTATTTATCTTCTCAAGGAAATCCTGGTTTCGTAGTAGTGGAAAACAACAGTCCCCAACCCTTAATTAAACAAGCTTTACCAACTAATAAACCTAATCAATTAAATGAAGTTGAATATTCAATTCAAACCAGTCCTGGAGCCTCAGAAGCCAAACTATATCTTTTTATTGAAACAAATGATAGTCAGACCCCAAACTTAAGCTTTAAAACAATTAAACTAGAAAACCAGACTGAACCTTTAATAATGATTCAAAACACTAATAATTTAGAAATCCCAAAAATAAGCTTTGAGAAAATTAGCCCGAGTAAATATATTGTTAATATTTCTAAGTCAGATAAACCATATTGGCTGATTTTTTCGGAAAGTTTTCATTCCCAATGGCAACTCTATCAAGAAAAAAAACTAATCTCTGCTGACAGCCACCGGCTAATAAATGGATTTTCTAATTCTTGGTATCTTGATTCTGAAAAAATCGGGCAAGATAATTATAGTCTAATAGTTGAATTTGCTCCCCAAAAAACTTATTTTATTGGTCTTATAATTAGTGGCCTTACTTTTTTAACAAGTCTTTTTTATTTATTGTATAATCTTATCAGGAAAAAAAATGAAAAAAGAAATATTAAACCCAAATAATAAAAAAATCTTTTTTATTATTTTATTATCCTTATTAGCTATTGCTGAAAGACTTTGGTTTAATCTTGGGCCTAATGTGGAATTAATCACTCTAACAACTATATTATCAGCCATAATATTTAGAAGGAAATCAGTTATTATTGTGCCTTTAATTATCTTAAGTTTAACTGATCTTAATTTAAAAAATACCAACATCATGATTTTTACCTGGTCAGCCTTTGTTTTAGAAAGCTTAGCTTTTCTTCCTTTACTAAAAAAAACAAAATTTCTTAATAAACCAATTTTTAAACAAATTCTTTTTTCTTCTTTTTTCGGCGCCGGAGCCAGTCTCTGGTTTTTCTTATGGACCAATCTTGGTTTTTTCTTAACTGAGCCCTGGAATCTTTATCCTCCAACTTTTAAAGGATTAATTGCTTGTTATGTGGCTGGTCTGCCATTTTTAAAACCCAACTTAATTAGCAACATATTTTTCTTACCCTTGGGCATTTTTGTTTGGAATTCTTTAGTAAAACCTAGTCCCTCTCTATCCTTTGATGCTAAACAAAAAAGAGTTGGTTAAAAACCAAATATTTAGGGGAAGTTTTATTGTTTTAACCGCCAATATTATTGCCAGTTTTGGAACTTATCTTTTTCATCTTATTACCGGAAGATTATTAAACCTTTCCCAATACGGACTCCTCCAAAGCCTAATTGCCTTAAGTTATTTTACTGGTGTTTTTGTTAACTCATTTTCTTTTGTAGTCATCAACAGAACAGCTGGCTTAAAAGGGAATCAATTAAAAAAAGAAATATTTGATTTAGAAAAGATTTCTTTAAAACTTTCTTTGGGGTTTTGGCTTGTCTTTCTTCTTCTTTTTCCATTGATTAAAAAACTCCTTCATCTTCAAAGTTTTACCCCTTACTTTGTCTTTATGATTCCAGTTCTATTTATTTTCCCTTATGCTCATTATCTTTCTTTATTAAGAAGTCAGTTAAAATTCATTTCTTTCTCCCTTTTAGGAATATTAATAAGTTTTAGCAAAACTATTTTAGCTTGGCTCTTTATTTTTCTAGGCTGGCAATTAATGGGAGCCTTACAGGCCAATAATCTTTCAATTATTTTAAGCACTCTTTTAGGCTGGATTTTAATTAAAAAATATTGGCCGAGGACAATAAAGATAAAGGCTTCTTTCTCGGAAAAAATAGAAAAACAGGCCAACCTTTTTCAATTTTCAATCTTAAGTCTTATGACTAACTTATTTCTTACCTCCCTTTATTCAACTGATGTTGTTTTAACCCGTTTCTTTTTTTCAAGTGATGCCGCTGGTTTATACGCCGCCGTTTCAGTTTTGGGAAAAATTATCTTTTTCGCCGCTACTTCAATTTTACTGGTTGCTTACCCTCTTTTTGTTAAATACAAAAATAATTTAGCTAAACTTAAATTAAGCTTCAGGCTTTCGGTTTTATTTATCTCTTTTATTTCCCTTGGAGGAATTCTAGTATATAAATTCTTTCCCCAATTTATTGTCAAACTTTTATATGGGCAAAAATATCTAGGAGCCAGCTCATACTTATTTTCTTTTTCTGTATTTATAATTCTTTATGCTTTCTTAAATTTATTTATTCAATTTTTGCTGGCTTTGGAAAAAAAACAAGCGGCTTATATCACAGCTCTAACTGCCTTAAGCCAATCGGCTTTAATTGTTTTTAATCACCAAAATCTAAAAAGTATTATCAATAACTCTATTATTAGTTTATCTTTTGGTTTGCTTTTAAGTGTGTTTTTTGTTAAAAATGCTTTAAATGAAATTAGAAAAGAATAAACTCCTTTCAAGTATTATCACTGCCCATAAGCAAAAAAAACAATTGTTAAAGATCTTTATAAATATCATCACTAAGAATCTTAAAATATTATGATAAAAAGAAAAGATAGCTTAAAAAAACCATTTGTCTCCATTATTGTCCCGGTTAAAAATATTAATAAAAATATAAAAAAGAGTCTTATTCCAGCTTTAAAAAAACAAACCTTTAAAAATTTTGAATTAATTATTATCACTGATAAATTGTTGAAAAAAGGTCCCGCCCTAAAAAGAGATTTAGGAGTCAAAAAAGCGAGGGGGGATATTATTGCTTTTATCGATGATGATGCCTATCCTGATAAAAATTGGTTAAAAAATGCCTTAACCTACTTTAAAAACCCTAAAATTGGAGCGGTCTGCGGTCCTGGCTTATTACCATCTAATAATAATTGGAAAAGTAAAGTATCTGATTTTGTTTGGCAAAGTAAATTAGGAGCTGGCGGAGCTGGTACTTACCGGAGCCAAAAGGAAAAAAAGAGATTTTTAGATGATTATCCCAGCTTTAATTTAATTGTTAAAAAAAAAGATTTTTTAAAAGCGGGTGGTTTTAAAACCCATTTCTGGCCTGGAGAAGACACTAAGCTTTGCCATTATTTAGTTTACCAACAAAATAAAAAAATTGTTTATGATCCTAGAGTCTTTGTTTATCATCAGCGCCGCCCCATCTTTATTCCCCACCTTAAACAAATCAGTCGCTTTGGAACTCACCGAGGTCATTTTGCCAGAATTCTTCCTCAAACTTCTTTTAGGCTCCGCTATCTTATTCCCTCAATTTTTGCTCTTTATTTAATTACTCTCATTTTATTAATTAAATCCATTGATTTAAATACCTTTTATTTGGTGTTTTTATTTCCCTTATTCTTATATTGTTTCCTTTTATTATTAACTTTTATCAAAGTTTTATTTAAATCAAAAAATATTCTTATTCCTTTATTTCTGCTTCCAGCTATATTCCTAACTCATCTTACCTTTGGAATAGCTTTTATTATTGGTTATTTTTCTCTAAAGTTAAAACAATAAAAATTAAAAAAACTATTTAAGGATTTAAAACCTTTTCTATTTCCATTATTACTGCTAAAGCCCTTTTGTTTTCCGGATCAATTGATAAAGCTTTTTGAATTTCTTTTTGGGCATTTAAAAGATCCTGCTCTTGTAAATATATAATTCCTAAATTGATATATAAATTTGCTTCTTGGGGATTAATTTCAATGGCTTTAATTGAATGTTCTTTTGCCTTAAAGGTATTGTTCTGGCTAAAATAGATACTGCCTAAAGCTTGGTGAGTTTGCCAAAGACCAGGATTAAATTCTAAGGCCTTTTGATAGTTCTCAATCGCTAAATCTAACTCACTCATTTGTTGATAAGCATTAGCTAAATTATGATAAGCATCAGCATAGCCAGGTCGAAGCTCAATCGCTTTTTTAAAATGTTTTACTGCCCCTTCAAAGTCTCCCTGACGGCCATAATAATCACCTAAGTTATTATGATTCTGAGAAGAATTGGGAGAGGTTTTGGAGGCAGCCAGCCATAAATTATCCTGGTTTTTCCAGTCAATGTTTCTTCTAATTGTCCTGACGGAAAGGGTTAAAATAATTAAGCTGAAAACAATATAAATTGGGGTTTTGTATTTTTCATTTTTTAATAATCTTTCAATTAATATTCCTAAACTAACAAATACTCCAATCGCCCCTAAATAAACATATCTTTCTGCCACAATCCAAGAAATCCCAAAAGGAGTTAAAGTTGGTAAAAGACTAATAATAAAAAACAAAAGCCAGAAAAATATTTGTTTATTTCTTTTAAAACTATAAATAATCACCCCAATAAAAAGAATTAATAAGAAAAGGTATAAAATATACTGGTTGCTGGTAAACTTCATCTCTGAGTGATAAAGAGTTAAATCTTTAGGCCAAAAAATAAGCTTAAAATAAGAAATAATAGCAATCGGAATTTGAAACAAAGGGTTCATGGTTCTTTGGACTGGAATTGAGCCGGTCTGCAACTCAGCCACTCTGGTAGAAACCCTAGAAAAATAAATTAAAACCCAAACACCACTAATAATAAAAGGAGAGATTAATTTTTTCCAGTCTTTTTTTAAACTTTTATTAACCAATAAAAAAACTAGTAAGATTAAAGGAAAAACCATTGTCTTTTCAGCCGTCGCTAAAGACAATAAAAAGAAAATGATCATCAGTTTATAATATTTTCTGGCTTTATACGAAAAAATAAAATAGATAAAGGCAAGGATTAAAAGAAAACTAGAATTTGAATAACCACCACCAGAAATCCAAGTAATCGCTTCAATATTAATGGGGTGAACCGCCATGAGTAAGCTTGATAAAAAAGCTGTCCTTTTATTATTAAGAAAGCTAATTAAAAAATAGACTCCAAAAACTACTCCTAAGTGAGTTAAAACATTAAGGCTTCGATAAAAAAATGGAACTTTGCCAAAAATTTTGAAAATTATAAAAAAGGCTAATTGGCGAGTAAAAAGCGGTAGGGCAGAAAAAATATAAGCAGGGTCTCCTAAATTTGTTCTTTTTAAAACTCCAGCTACATCATCAGAAACAAATTCGTTATCTAAAGAGTTAATATAAACTGCAAATACAAACAGGCTTAAAAAAACCAAAAACTTTTTGTTTTCCCTAAACCAAACCTTAAAATTAAAATTTAAAACTCTTTTTTGCCAACCTGAAGTTGATGTTTTTTCTTTTTTTATTAAAAGTTTTTTTACCTTTTTGTTTTTCCATCTCTTTTGCAAATAGTTTTCAACTTCTTTAATAGAAACACCCAAATAATTGGCTATTTTTCCTAAAGAGTCTTTTTTAAGATGTTTTTTAATATATTTTTTTTGCTTGCCACTAAAACCCATTAAAGTTATATCCTTTAATTACATTTATTTAATAGTAATTTAGCCTTCTTATTCTTTTACCACCAGGGTCTTAGCAATCTTATCATGCCAACCTTGTTTCTTTTCATCCCAAATAACCCAAAAATAACCTAGGCCTAAAGGAATAGCAGAGACAAAATAGCAAAGATACCTTATTACCGCTGTTTGGTAATCCAAAGAACTACCATCTTCTTTAACCACTTTTATACCTAAAGCTTTTTTGCCCACAGTCTGACCATTCCAATTAACCCAAAGCAAGATTGAATAAAGGGCACCGACTAAAGTGTTTAATAGAGGAGCCCCAGAGTTATATGCTAATCTACCCAAAAGACTCCCAACCACACCCATTATTACTCCATCAATTAAAGAAGCTAAAAACCTCAATCCAAAACCAGCTTTATTTCCAATTACTGCCAAATCACTCACCCCCCTTCTTTTTAAAAGAATATTTTTTAAAAAGGCTTTCTTTAGTTTTATTATCTATTTTAATTCCAAACTCTTCTAAGCTTGGAATTAATTGTTCTAAAGGTAAACCCAATATATTAGTATAACTGCCTTTAACTCTTTTAATCAAATCGTTCTTATTTTCAATTAAATCATACCCCCCGGCTCTCCCCCTCCAAACATTTTTATCTAAAATATTCTTTAAGTTTTTTAGGGGAAATTTATTAAAATAAACCTGGGAAGTGGAAACAGTGTTTTTACTGACTCCTTTGTCATTAGTAAAAGCTAGACCGGTTAAAAACTGATGTTTTTCCCCCCTTAAAAAAAGGGCCATTTTTCTGGCCTCTTTCCTAGTTGTGGGTTTATCTAAAAACAACCAGTCTTTATTTGTTTTTTTAGCGGCCGTACTGTCAGCCCCAATAATTAAAAAATCTTTTAAGTTTTTGGTTTTATGCTTACTAAAAACAACCTTAGTTTTTGCCAGGCTTAATTGAGCCACTAGTTCTTCTGGTGTTTTAACCCTTTTTTTAATCTTGTTTTCATCTAAGCTACTGGGAACTACTTTAAATTTTAGACCTAATTCGGAAAATAGTTTTTTTCTATAAGGAGAGCTGGAAGCTAAAACTATTAACATTAGTTAAAATTAAATTCTCCTTTTTCAATTCTTTTTTCCAAAATTTTCTCTATTAAGTCAATAAATCTAATATCTTTATTCCATTTTTTAGGAAATTTTTTGGTTAACCCAATTGTTTTTTTAGTAATCTCTTTAAGTTCCATTAATCATCTCTTCTTAATTTAGTCTTAGGTAAAACTTGTTTAACTAATTTTAGTATTTTTTTGTCTTTTTTTAAAGAATTGGGCTTAATTTTTAAATAATGAGGGTCAAAACAGTTTTGGGGTTGAAAAGACTGAAGAATATAAACCAGGCTTTTGTCTTTATTGAATTCCTGGGTAATCTTTTTCAAATCAAGAGCCATTCTGACTACTTCTTTTTGACTGTGAATTCCCGGAACAATCGTCGTTCTCAATTCATATTCTAAGCCTGATTTTAAAATAATTCTTATTGATTCTTTAATTTTTTTAAGTGGAAATTTCACTCCCGCTGCCCTGGAATAATTATTAAAACTAGCTTTAATATCCATTGCCACAAAGTCAATCAGTTTCTTTTTTATCAAATTTTTTAAAACTAAAGGATTAGTGCCATTAGTATCAAGTTTTATTTCTAGACCCAAGGACTTTATCTTCCCACAAAAAGACTTTAAGTCTTTATTAAGACTTGGTTCCCCGCCAGTAATACAAACTCCATCTAAAATTTTTTTTCTTTTATTTAAAAAGTCAA
Organism: Candidatus Beckwithbacteria bacterium CG10_big_fil_rev_8_21_14_0_10_34_10; assembly: GCA_002773945.1. Classification (GTDB taxonomy): domain Bacteria; phylum Patescibacteriota; class Microgenomatia; order UBA1400; family UBA1400; genus 1-14-0-10-34-10. The sequence goes on from PEZT01000028.1 coordinate 96,336, forward strand.
AAAAGTCTTTTTCTTCTATTGATTTTATTTTGGATTTCTTAAATAATTCTTGATTTAAAAGGTCTTTATTATGACAAAAGGGGCAACGAAAATTACAACCTAAAGTAAAAACAGTACAGGCAATCCGACCAGGAAAATCAATTAAAGTGCTTTTTTGAAGCCCAGCAATAATCATTTAGTTATTTTTTTCTTTATTCTGTATTCTTTTCTTTTGGTAAATTCTGCCTCCTTGCCCGGATTCCATTGGCTCACAGGCCTCAAATAACCAACAATCCGGGAATAAATTTCACAAACGGTTCTTTTCTTTTTTTGGAAAGGTTTAATCTTCAGACTCATTATTGCCTCCTCTCTTTAAATCCTATTTCTTGATCGCACTTAGGACAATACTGATGCTCACCTTTAAGATATCCATGTTTAGGACAAATTGAAAAAGTTGGTGTTAAAGTAAAATATGGTAAGCGATAGTTCTCAGCAATTTTTTTAATAAGCCGGCTAGTTGTTTTGTTATCACTAGGACTTTCTCCTAAAAATCCATGGAGAACAGTTCCCCCGTTGTATTTAATTTGCAAATCATCCTGATGATCAAAGGCGGTAAAAATATCATCAGTATAATCAACTGGCAATTGAGTTGAATTGGTATAAAAAGGAGCAAAACCATTTTTAGTTAAGTCTTTTTCATTGGCAGCAATAATATCGGGAAACTTCTGTTTATCCAATCTGGCAAAACGATAAGAAGTTCCTTCAGCTGGAGTAGCCTCAAGATTAAAAAGCTGTTTAGTCTTTCTTTGGTACTGCAAAAGTCTTTTTCTCATAAAGTCCATTAATTCTAAGGAAAATTCTTTACCTTCCTTGCTGGTAATATCTTTTCCTAGAAAATTAATCAAAGCTTCATTCATGCCATTAATTCCAATCGTATTAAAATGATTAGACCAAAATTTTCCAGTTCTTTTTTTAACATCAGCTAAATAAAAAGAACAATAGGGATAAAGGCCTTTTTGAGTAAACTCCTCAACTTTTTCTCTTTTAATTAAAAGAGAATCCCGGGCTGCTCTAAACAATTTACTCAACCGCCGCAAAAAATCTTTTTTATCTTTGGCTAAATAGCCAATCCGGGGTAGATTAATTGTTACTACTCCCAAAGACCCAGTTAAAGGATTGGCCGCAAATAAACCACCCCTTTTCCTTAAAACCCGATTGTCCAGTCTAAGTCGGCAACACATACTTCGAGCATCATCTGGCTTCATATCAGAATTAATATAATTGGCCCAATAAGGAATCCCATACTTTCTAGTCATTTCAAAAATTGGGGCTAAAACTTTATTTTCCCAATCAAAATCTTTAGTAATTGAATAAGTGGGAATCGGAAAGGTAAAAACCCTTCCTTGAGCATCACCTTTAAGCATTACCTCAGCAAAGGCCCGGTTAATCATATCCATTTCTTTTTGAAAACTCTTATATTGAGCTTTAACCGGTTGACCACCAATAATAACAGCTTCTTCACCTACTTTTTTAGGAGGCAGTAAATCTAAAGTAATATTAGTAAAAGGAGTATTGCCAGTAATAAAAACCCTGCCTTTTCTTCTAGCAATAACAGTCTCATTCTTGGTATGAACAGACCAAATATAGCCTTTGTATTCAACCTCTTCAATTTTTTGAATATATGTTTCTTGGTGTTTTATTATTCTTAAAATAAATAGTTCTTTTTGACCAATTGTTGGCTGACGAACTAAAACAGTAAACCCATAGCTACAATTAACTACAATTCTTTGTAAATCAGCTAGTAAGTCGGGGCGGGTGGTGACTATTTTGCTTCCCTCCATCCCATCAGCTTTCAAATATGTTTTTAAAAACAGCCTGGACTGCTCAAGATTAAGATTAAATAACATCTTAGGACAAAAGTGAATATTCTCTTTTGTCCTAAACCATTGATGAACCATTCTAGAACATTTAGCATTTAATCTAAACCTGGCCACTTTAGCTCCTAAAGAAGCTGATTCATATTCGTCATATTTAAAATTAAAATGATCTAAAAGTCTTTTAATCTCTAAATAGTTTTTTTTCTTTTTTATCCTTGATTGATATATAGTCACCCGATAACAACAACGATGTTTACCTGGTCTTTCAATTGTTCCTTCACTAATAATCCAAGCCATTAATTTTATTTGTTCATTAGAAACCTTAACTTTTTTATTTTGATTCTTTCCCGCTATAGGAACTATAATTGGTGACTTTAATTCTTTTACTGTTTCAATTGGTTCTAATATATATTGATCTTTTTGAAATTTTTTCCTTACCACCCTATGTTTAGGGGAAACTAGTTGATCCTGAATTCTGTTTTTCAAGTTATACATCTTTCCCTGATAATGTTTTTTAAAAACATTATCAATTGTTTGATCTTCAATCTCTTTAGTTTTCAAATTAAGGGTTTTTATTGTCATTCCTTTTTTAACTTCTTTATAGTTTTTCCACCCATCAGAAGTTAAAATCTCCGTATCTTCTGAAACACATTGAAAGCCCACTCTAGTAGGAACATTCATATTATAAATAAATTCCTGCATGGCTTGCTTTACCTTTTTATATGAAAGTTTGTCATAGCGAATAAAAGGAGCTAAGTAAGTATCGAAGTTAGCAATGGCTACTGCCCCGGCCACTTCACCTTGAAGGGTGTAAAAAAAGTTTACTAGTTGACCTAGGGCGGTATTAAAATGCTTTGGTGGACTAGAGTTAACCTTTCCTAATACCCCCCCAAAACCCTTAATTAAAAAGTCCTTTAAATCCCAACCAGCACAATACGGACTTAATGAAGCTAAATCATGAATATGAATATCACCATGAAGATGAGCCTTTCTAATACTCCTTGGGTAAATTTTGTTCAGCCAAAAATTTGAAGAAATAATTGAAGCCACATGATTATTCAAACCCTGCAGCGAATAAGTCATGTTAGCATTTTCCTTAACTAACCAACTGGCTTTATCAAGATATTTTTGAATTAATTCATCTGAGTCAATAAAAGAAGTAATATCTCTAAATTTCTGCTGAAGATCGCGGTAAAGAACACAAGCCTGGTATGTTTTTTCATGACCTTTTTTCAATAAAATCTGCTCAACTAAGCCCTGAATCTGTTCCACATTAGGAGTAATTGTTTGGTTAAACCTTTTTTCAAGTTCTCTGGCAACTAAACCAGCTAAATATTTAGCCTTTTTTCTATCTTGACCTCCGGCTGCTTTAGCCGCTAACCAGATGGCTCTTTCAATTTTTTTAATATCAAAAACAACAATCCGACCGTCTCTTTTTATTACCTTACTAATACAACTTCTAATTTTAGGACGAGGCATAATGGTTTACCCAATCTCCCTAATTATCTTTTTAAACTCTTTAACATCATCAAACTCTAAAAAAACACTGGCAAATCTTAAATAAGCCACTTGATCTAGTTTTTTTAACCTGGTTAAAACAAGACGACCAATATCTGAACTAGAAATCTCCGTTGATTTTCGGTTTAAAAGCCTCATTTCAATATCATCAATAATACTTTCAATTTCCTCCTCATCACAAGGTCTTTTTTCACAGGCTTTAATAATTCCTTGTCTAATTTTTTCCCGGTCAAAATCTTCTACATGACCTTCTTTTTTAACCACCTTGAGGTCAATAATTTCAACCCGTTCATAAGTAGTAAATCTTTTTCGGCACTTATTGCATTCCCGTCGACGTCTTACTACAGTCCCATCCTCGCTGTCTCGGGATTCTAAAACTGATGTTTCTTGACTACTGCAATAAGGACAAAGCATTTAATTACCTTAAAGTTTTCTAAAAATTATTACTTAATCTTTAATTACTAATTAAAATTTTCTTTAAATTAAAAAACACTATTCCTAGTGTCCCTACAAATAATGAAACACTAGTCCTGTTTTGTCAACCAGTAATAAATGAATCAAAATGTATCATCCATCTCGTTTTCAGGCTAAAACAAGACCAAAAGCAAATTTTTCCTAAAAACTAGAAGGAGGAACGAAATTATTAGAATAAATCACCCCCAATATTTTTGGAGGTGATTTAACTTTGGAATAAAAATATTATTCAATAAAACAGATTTAGGCTCTAAACCGGCATCTTTATTCTTTCCAAATTAGACTGAGTTTTTTCCAAGGTTTTCTCTAGAGCTTCTTTTGGCTGGTCAGAAAGCTTACTTAAAGTTTTTGTCAAAACTTCTTGATGTTTTAAAACTGCCCTTTCAATTCTTTGGTGCATTTCCGGAGTTGCCTTTTCGTCGGCTGCCATAGATTCAAATTCCAAAACAGCCTGTTCTAAATACTTTTCTGCTTTTGTGGCTGTGGTTACTCCCAACTCAACTTTAGCTCCATTAATTAAAGCTTCTGCTGCTCCAACCCTCTTGTCAGCATAAAGCATCAGTCTTTCAAACCGATTAATTGGTTTTTTAGTTAATCCAAGAATTATTTTATCTCTAATCATTTTTAACCAATACAAAGGATGGTCTGGTAAAATCCCGGGGTAAGCTAAATAATAATCAACTTCCTTTTCGGTTTTAATTTCAACAACCGATTTTATTTCCCCACTTTCAGAGGCAATAACTAATTCCTCTTCATTATTTTCAGAAGCTTCCTCTCCTATTACCCTTTCCTCTTTCTCTTCCTCATTAATAGCCACTATTTCTTCTTTTTCCATCCCTGTTTGAGCCAAAACCTCAGCCTGGCCAACCCGAATAGCAGAAATTAAAACAATTCCTAAACCAAAAAACAGAGAAATAAAAATAATAAAAAAGTGCTTTTTATGTAAATGGAATATTTCCATTTTTTCACCTCCCTTCTTCAATATTTTAAAAACCTATCTTACTTTAAATATTTAGCTATCTAAAAAGTGTTTTTCTTCCAAAAAAAATTCATTAAAACTGCCCCGCTAATTAAACTAACACCAAAAATTAAAAAAGTTTTTGGCATGCCTAAAAAATTAGCTAAAATACCTGCTGTTATTGGACCAACAATATAGCCTAAATTATGCGCAATTCCCCTCACTCCAGAGACTTCTTCTTCTTCATCCTTATAACCATCTATCATATCAATAAACAAACCGTCACCAGCTGGCCAAGCTAAAGAAGCCCCAACAGCTGACCCTAAAGCCATTAGAGCCTTAAAAATTAGGCTATCATTTAAACCAAAAAGGCTAGTAAAAAATCCAGCTATTATTAAACCTAAAACTAAAATCTTTTTTTTACCCTTTTTGTCTGCCCAATGACCAGCATAACCCTGTAAAAATACCTTGGGAATTAAAAAACAGGCCATAATATAGGCGGCCTTTTCGCCTAAGCTAGAAACCAAAAAAATTGGGCCCATACTCCAAATTAAACTTTCCCAAAATACAGTCAACAACAATATTCCTATTAAAACCCAAAAGCCTCTTTTTATTACTTTAAACCAAATTCTTAATTCTTTTTTAAAGGTTAACTTTCTCTTTGGTGGCTCAGGAGCTTCTTTTTTTCTTCCAAACCAATAAATAAAAGCCAAGGCGGCTAAACTAAGAAAAAATAGCGAGGCCTTCATTGCCTCTCGATTAAATAAAATCATATACCCAGCAATTATTGGTCCCAAAAGATAACCTAAAGAACTAAACATTTGCACTACTCCTGAAGATTGAGAATGCTCCCATTTTTGAGTAAATCTGTTCAAAAAATCAATAATGCCAAAGTTAATTGTTTCATAATAAATTCCCCAAAGAGCCATCACCATTAGAAAACCAAGCCAGGAATTAACCTTTAAAGCCAGTAAAAAAGTTACGGCTGCAATAACCATTGTTTGAAAAAAATACGGCTTATAAGTCTTTCCTCTTTGCTCGCTTCCCAAAAAAAAAGCGGTTATTAAACCAAAAACAGAAGAGGAACCAAAAATCAAACCAACTAAAGATAGGTTAACCAAAGTCTTTTCCATAAAAATCGGCAAAGCAAAAGAAACAATTCCGTCAGCTAAAGTAAAAAATATAATTACTAAACTAAATCGATAAAGCGGTTGATGACCATCTTTATATAGTTTAATTGACTCTAATAGTCTAAGCATAATTATATTTTAATAGTATTAGAATAATATTTCCACCCAGATAAAAATATCAAATAAATTAAACAGCAAGAATTTAAAAAAGAAGGGGGTTGATTTTTTAACTTGGAATAGCTTTTTTTAAAAAACCTTTTTATAATTCACTTTACCTTTGTAGCCTAATCTATTTAAAACAATCTCAAGAGTTTGTTCTTTGCTACTTTTATAAGTATCAATCTTTAAATCATACATTTCAGGATACCAAAACCAGATGGGTTTACTTTTGGCTACTATTCCCTTGTCAACAACCCATTTTTTCCACTCATTTTTATAGACTTTTACCCACTTAGAGTTGTTTTTTATTTCTCTTTCAAAAATGTGTTTTTTAGCCTGGGTGACGGTTAAATCATCCCGGTTGATAATTCTGTCTACTCTGATATCATCAGCTGAACAAAAAACCAAGATTTTTAAACTACCCAAAATTCCCTGAGCCATAAAACTAGATAGCCAAGACTCTAAAATTTTGCCAGATTTTTTTTCTAATGTCTCTCTCATCCCATAATCAACTTGTCTGTCAAAATCCTGGCTGTAAACAGTGGCATCATGATGAGCTTTATTATTAGCATCAAATAAACCTCTTTCTATGGCATAGGCTCGCATAAAATCTCCTCCAGAAAAATATTCCCAATCTAAAACCTCAGCTAAAGCTTTACCCAAGGTTGACGAACCAGCTCCAGGTAATCCGGAAATAGTAATATTTCTAAAATTTAGCGGCTGTTTTTTCGAAGTTGTCATTTTATAATTCTAACTTAAGTTTTTAAAAAAACAAGTCGATCTTTTATCTTTCCTATTTTCTTTACTTATTTTCTTTTAAAAAATATTCAAGCTGAGCTTTTTTGAAACCAATTTTTGACAACTTATTTTTCATTTCTTTTTCTGACAAGTCTTCTTTTTTCCAAATCTCTCCCAATTCTTTAATTGTTTCTTTTATTTCATAAGGAAAAATAATCCATTTATTAGTCTCTTTCACCCAAAAATCGGGCTTAAGTTTAGTCCAAGGCTTAATTATAGGTACTAAACTAGTAATCTTTTTAGGGGAAAATTTCTTAAGGTAGGAATAGGCTTTTTTAAGAGTCGTCCCATGGTCAACAATTTCATCAATTAAAAGTATCCTTTCATTTTTAATCTTTACTCCTAATTTTTCCGCTATCCTAGGCTTACCGGTTTTACCTAAACTAACATAAGAAACAATGGTAAAGTTAGAAATAGGTAAATCTAAAAAATCAGAAAATATTCTGGCAATAACTAATCCGCCTCTAGAAATACAAACAATTCGGTCAAAAAACAATTTCTCTTGATAAAGTTTTTTATATAGCTTAAAACATATTTCTTCTAAATCTTTCCAGGAAATAAAATAAAATTGGTCTTCTTTCATTAATAATATTTCAAACAACTTTGATAAGCTAAATCAATGGCTTTAACTATTTCCCTAAGTCTTTCCTCTGCTTCTTTTAAGGTAAAAACCTGCTGAAGCTGAGGAAAATAGTGAAATAAGCGGTTGCGACATTTTTTCCAAGTTTGCCAAAGCATTTGGGCTGTTTCTTCTCCACATTCTTGGCAAATTTCATTATATAAACATTTATGTCTTAATCTTTCTACCTGTTCTAGTTCTGGATTTAAAGCCATTCCCACTCGAAAATGATCATTACTTAAATTTTCTTTGGAAATCAACTTAAGATCAAAAAATAGTTGTTTTAAAAAACCCTCATAAGCTTTAGCCGCCGGCATGACTAAAAAGGAATAATCAGCCAATTTATCTTTATTACTTTCAGCCCATTTTAAGAGGTAAAAACTTTGCTTTATTAAGGCTTTTTGAGTAAAATTCAGGTATTGTAAAAAAGGTTTATCTGAAAACATCAATTTTATTATATGAAAAAAAACTGGGCTTTTAAACTACTAGAAAAAAAGGTCAAGAAAAAAAAAGAGAAAAAGGAAATTAAAAAAAAGAGAAACAAGGGTGAAAAAAATAAACTATTTTCTAAAAAATGGTTTAAATCCTTATCCACTTCAGTTTTAATCCTTTTGTTTGTTTTCCTGGTAATAATTGCCACTCTTTTCCTTTATATTTTTAAAGACTTACCTTCACCAACTAAACTTTCCCAAGGTTCTTTTCCGACTTCAACTTTAATTTATGACCGAAATGGAGTTCTTCTTTATGAAATCTATACTGATCAAAACAGAACGCCAATAAAATTAGATGATATGCCTGACTACTTAAAACAAGCCACCATTGCCATTGAAGATAAAGACTTTTATAAACACCGAGGTCTAGCTTTCAGAGGAATTAGCCGGGCTTTTTTAAAAACTGTTTTTAAAAAAGAACTTCAGGGAGGTTCAACCATTACCCAACAATTAGTAAAAACAACCCTTTTAACCCCAGAAAGAACAATTAAAAGAAAAATTAGAGAAGCAATTTTAGCCTCTTTTACTGAACTCTTGTATAAAAAGGATGAAATTTTGGAAATGTATCTTAATCATGTTCCTTATGGGGGTACGGCTTATGGAATTGAAGAAGCTAGTCGAAGATACTTTAATAAAAAGGCTCAAGATTTAAGTTTAGCCGAAGCAGCTTTATTAGCTGGTTTACCAGCTGCCCCAACTCGTTATTCCCCTTTTGGAGCTAAGCCTCATTTGGCCAAAGAAAGACAAGTCCAAGTTCTTAAAAGAATGGTTGAGGATGGTTATATTTCTAAAGAAGAAATGGATAAAGCAAAAGAGATTACTCTTAATTATGCTCCTCAAACAAATAATATTAAAGCCCCTCATTTTGTGATGTATGTTAAAGATTTACTGGTAGAAAAATATGGTGAGCAATTGGTTGAACAAGGCGGATTAAGAGTTACTACCTCTCTTGATTGGAAAATCCAGGAATTTTCCGAAGCTACCGTTGCCTCAGAAACAGCTAAATTGGAAAAAATGAAAGTTAATAATGGAGCGGTTATGGTAACTAATCCTTCAACTGGGGAAATTTTAAGCATGGTTGGCTCAAAAGACTATTTTAGTCAAGATATTGACGGCAATTTTAATGTCGCTACTAGTCTTCGCCAGCCTGGTTCATCAATAAAACCAATTAATTATGCCACTGGCTTAATTAATGGCCATACTCCCGCCACTCTATTTTTAGACATTCCTACTTGTTTTACCGCCCCTGGCCAACCCAAGCTTTACTGCCCCCATAATTATGACAATAAATTCCATGGCCCAGCAGAAATGCGCTCTGCCTTAGCTAATTCCTACAATATTCCGGCTGTTAAAATGCTGGCTTTAAATGGAATTGAATCAATGATGGCCACCGCTAAACTGATGGGTATTAATACTTGGGACAAGGATTCTTCTGCTTATGGTTTATCTTTAACTTTAGGCGGCGGTGAAGTTAAGATGACGGAAATGACTGTTGCTTTTGGTGTTTTTGCCAATCTTGGTAAAAAAGTTGATCTTCATCCTATTTTAAAAGTGGAAGATTATAAAGGTAACTTATACCAAGAGTTTAAAAAAGAAGAAATTGAAAAACCTGAAGTTATCTCCCCAGCAGTTGCTTATCTTATTAACGACATTCTCTCTGACAATCAGGCTCGATCCCCTATGTTTGGCAGTTATTCTAAGTTGGTTATTCCCGATCATCAAGTGGCAGTCAAAACCGGCACTACTGATCACCCTAGCGGACCAAGAGACAACTGGACTATTGGTTACACTCCCTCATTTTTAGTAATAAGCTGGATTGGTAATAATGATAATTCACCCATGAATCCTTATCTTGTTTCTGGAGTTACTGGGGCAGCACCAATCTGGAATAAAATAACTCAATTTGTTTTAAAAGATCAAGAGCCTGAATTTTGGAACCAGCCAGAAAATATTGTCAAAGCCACTACCTGCACCTGGGAAAGAGTAGAAAACAAAGAAAGTAAGGAAGAAGATAAAACTGAAGAAACCAATTCAATCCAAGAATGCCATGGTCGGGAAGAATTATTTATTAAAGGAACAGAGAAAAAACAATCAATTGGCTGGGTAGAAAAAAAGAATATTTTTATTGATAAAGAGACCCAAAGACCTCCAATTGAAGACAAAACTGATAATTTAGAAGAAAAGGAACATTTGGTTGGGCATGACCCCTTTTCTAAGGATTATTGTCTAACCTGCCCTCACGAAGAAGAAAAACCAATTGTTGTCTCAGTTGATGAAAACTTAAACATTATTATTAAAGAAGAAGAAAAGAATAAAGACTCTTAAATTCCCCTTGTACTACCCCTGTTAAAGTCCTATAATACAAAAATGGTAAGATTAAGGACAGGAAAAAAGTTACTGGCTCAAAAAAAATTATCTTTCTCCCTTTTTTATTGGATCCAATTTATTCTTCAAAGCTTAGGCAGACTGGTTTACAAGTTTCCTCTTTTCTTAATCAAATATTTTATAATTATAATTATTTCCATTTTCTCCTTTGTTAAGGCTTTTTTTAAAAAGCTTTTGCCTAATATTTTAAAAAAAACCTTGTTAAAATTAGGTTCTGGTTTTAAAAAAAGTTTTCTTAAAACTACTTATTTTTTTAGGCCCCGCTTAAGTTTATTCTTACCTTTATTATTATTACTTCCCTTTGTTTTGTATTTTTATATCATTATTTTAAAAGACTTACCCGGTCCAAATAGATTAATTAACCGGGAACCAGCCATTGCCACTAAAATTTATGATCGTCAGGGTGAGCTTTTATTTACTATTTTTAATGGCAATCAAAAAAGAACTTTAATTAAGCTTGAAGAAATACCGGATTATGTTATTAAAGCCACAATTTCGATTGAAGATAAAGAATTTTATCAACATACAGGTTTTTCTCTTCAGGGTATTTTAAGAGCCATTATTAGAAACCTATCTAATTCTTCCCTGGAAGGCGGTTCAACTATTACCCAACAATTAATAAAAAATGCCCTTTTAACACCGGAAAAAACAGTTAAAAGAAAACTAAAAGAAATTGTTTTAAGTATTGAAACAGAAATAATTTTTTCTAAAGATGAAATCTTACAGATGTATTTAAATGAAGTTCCCTATGGCGGAACGGCTTATGGAATTGAAGAAGCCAGCCAAAGCTATTTTGGCAAAAGTGTAAAAAATATTAACCTTTCAGAAGCGGCTTTTTTAGCTGGCCTGCCAGCGGCACCAACTAAATATTCTCCCTGGGGAGCTAATCCCCAATTAACTATCAAAAGACAACATCAAGTTTTAGATAGAATGGTAGAAGAAAAATACATTTCTAACGAAGAAGCAAATAAAGCTAAAAAGGAAAAAATTATCTTAGCCTCAAAAGAATCTAATATTAAAGCCCCTCACTTTGTCATGTATGTTAAAGACCTTTTAGTGGAAAAATATGGCAGTCTAAAAACTGAACAAGGTGGACTTCAAGTAACTACTTCTCTGGACTTAGGGATTCAAAATATGGCCCAGGAGAAAGTTTCTGAGGAAGTAGAAAAACTAAGCCGCCTTCAAGTTGGTAATGGAGCGGCTTTAGTAACTAACCCTTTAAATGGCGATATTTTGGCCATGGTTGGCTCAAAAGATTATTTTAATCTAGATGAAGATGGTAATGTTAATGTCACCACCAGCCTCCGCCAGCCAGGCAGTGCCATTAAAATCATTACTTATGCTTTAGCTCTTTCTAATGGCTTTAGCCCTTCTTCAATAATTTCTGATACGCCAATCACTTATAAAAGTGCTGGTTCTCCGCCTTACTCACCTACTAATTATGATAAGCGCTTTCATGGCAATGTCACTTTAAGAACTGCTTTAGCTAGTTCATATAATGTCCCGGCCGTTAAAACTTTAGCTCAACTGGGAGTTAATAAAATGATTAAATTGGCTAAAGAAATGGGAATCACTACTTGGGAAGATTCATCCCGCTTTGGTCTTTCCCTAACTTTAGGCGGTGGTGAAGTAAAAATGACTGATCTTAGTACCGCTTATTCTGTTCTTGCTAACCAGGGTCAAAAAGTAGATCTTAATCCAATTTTAAAAGTAACTGATTCAAAAGGAAAGTTATTAGAAGAAAAAATTCCTAGCCAAACTAAGGTTTTAAGTCAAGAGGTGGCTTTTTTGTTAACTGATATTTTAGCTGATAACCAAGCTAGAACTCCTGCTTTTGGCCCTAGTTCATATTTAAATATTCCCGGCCATCAAGCGGCGGTTAAAACAGGCACTACTAACGATAAAAGAGATAACTGGACTATTGGCTATACTAAAGACTATTTAACCGCTGTTTGGGTGGGGAATAATGACAATTCACCAATGAGTGCGGTCGCTTCAGGTATTACTGGGGCTTCACCTATCTGGCATAATATTATGGTTGAGCTTTTAAAAGACCAAGAAGGCCATGAATTTTTACTCCCGGACAATTTAATTAAAGTAAAAATCTGTGCTTGGAATGGCCTTTTGCCTTGTGAATACTGCCCCACTAAAGAAGAATATTTTACTCCAGGAACTGAACCAAAACTTCACTGTAGTAGTGAGGCGATGAAAAAAATCAGAGAAGAAAAAGACAAAAAGGAAAAAGAAGAAAAAGACAGACTCTTAGAAGGAGTTTCCACCCAAAGATAAATTAATTTTAGGTTTTATTGTATTCCCACAAAATTTCAGCAATTTTAGGAATTACATCCAAGGCTTGCTGCTCTAGGGTATCTTGAGAAAAAACACAAACCAGGTAGGGTTTAGAACTCAGAATAAAACCACAGTCATTATAAACCCCAGCTAAATTGCCAGTTTTATGAGCCACCCTAATATAAGAAGGCACTCCCTGGGGTAAACGGTCTTCAAAGTCAGTCTGAGTTAAAAACTCTAATATTTTTTCTTTGTTTTCTACCCCTATTAACTCATTCTCATAAAAAAGCCTTAAATAATTTCCCATTTCTTTGGGAGTAGTAGTATTATTATCATCCAAGGTAGTATTATTCATTTCATATTTGTCTAAGTAATCTCTAATCTTTTTATACCCCACAATTCTAGCCATCACATAAGCCGCCGTATTATCTGAATGTTTTCCCATTAATTTAACCAATTCCTCATAAGAATACCTTATTCCTTGTTCCTGGGTATGTAAAACACCTGAACCATAGTCTTGAAAATCCTCTTTATCTAAAACATAAAGACTGTCAATTTTTAGATTCCCCTTTTCCACTTCCTGATAAAAACTAATCATAATCGGGAGTTTATTAACTGAGGCTGCTTGAAAGACCTGATTTTCATTAATACCTAACTCTTCTTTAGTATTAAAGTTGAAATAATAAAAACCATACTCTCCTTGAAGGTCTTTTAATAAAAAGTTTAAGGAATTTTCCAAACCAGTTGGATTGGAAAGATTAACTTTTATTCCCAAACTTTGACTTAATTTTTCTTCTTGTTTTTTCTGGCCAATCTTATATATAAATGGTTGTGGCTTTAAAAAATAAAGGTCTATTTTTTGGGTTTTTAGATAAAATAGGGCAGATAATAAAAAGCTTATTAAAATAAGCCAAACAATGGCTTTTCGGCTGCCTTTGACTTCTATTTTGGAGGGCTTCTTTTTTTCTAAACTAATTTCCTTTTTGAAGTTTTTCTTAAGAATGGCCATTATTTTTCATTAATTTTATTGCTTCTAAAATACTATCAGCGTCTAAACTATATTGTTTTAAAAGCTTTAAATAAGATCTTGAAGTTCGGCCAAATTGATCATTTAAACCTAACATTTTTATTTTAACTGGATATTCTTGGCTAATGACTTCCGCTATGGCTGACCCAATCCCCCCAGTTGCTTGATGGTCTTCAACAGTAATAATTCGCTTGGTTCTTTTAGCTGAATTAATAATCGTTTTTTTATCAATTGGCTTAATAGTAGAAAGATTAATCACCTCACAGCTTATTCCCATTTTTAAAGCTTTTTGAGCCGCTAAAAGCACTTGACTTAATAAAGGACCAGCAGAAATAAGAGTAATATCTTCGCCTTTCTTTAAAACATAGGCTTGCCCGATTTTAAAATCTGCTTTAAGATTAGTTAAAATCGGGGTTTTCTCCCTGGTCATTCTTAAATAAACAGGTCCTGGATAATGATAAATCTTTTCCGCTGCCTGAAGCATTTGGTTAAAACAACTAGGATAGATTACTGTCATTCCCGGTAATGATCTCATAATAACAATATCTTCAGTTGCCTGAGCAGTTGGACCATCCAAGGGATGAGATAAGCCAGCGTGAGAACCAACTATTTTAACTCCTAATTTATTCAAACAAACCTGAATTCTAATTTGATCTAAACAACGACCCGGACAAAAAGTGGCAAATGAAGCAGCAAAAGGAATAAAACCCTGCAAACTTAGACCAGTGGCCATCCCTATCATATTTTGTTCTGCTACCCCCACTTGAAAAAATCTTTTAGGAAATTTTTTGGCAAATTCCTTTAACCCGGTTGATGAAATTAAATCCGCTGATAAAGCCACTAAGTCAGGGTATTTTTCCCCTAATTTTAAAATTGCCTTAGAAAAGCCATCGCGAAGAGACTTTGGTTCTGTTTTATCCCAATCTTTTAACAAGATATCAGTCATTTTTCAATCTTTTAATACTTTTTTTATAAATATCTTCACTTAAATGAGGATGATGAGTATCTTTTCTCCCCTCCAACTTATAAACTCCTTTGGCAGGAATAGTTTTCGCAATTATAAGAGTGGGTTTTTTAGCTTTAAAAGCTTTTTTCAAGCTCAAGATTAATTTGTTAAAATTATGACCATTAACCTTAATCACTTTCCAACCAAAACTTTGATATTTTTTAGCTAAAGGTTCAATTTTCATGTTGTCCTTAATCCTCCCCCCAATCTGAATTCCATTTCTGTCAATAATAGCGATTAAATTATTAAGCTTATAATGGGAAGCGGCCATAACTGCTTCCCAGGTAGATCCTTCCTGCTGTTCACCATCGCTCATCATTACCACTACTTTATTTTCTTTTTTCTTAAGCTTCAAGCCTAAGGCAATTCCCTCTCCCACGGAAAGACCCATCCCTAAAGACCCAGAAGAAATTTCAATTCCCGGTAAACTTCCTCTAACAGGATGGCCTTCTAAACCAGTATTTAACTTAAACAGACTATTATCTAGCTTACTTTCCGGAAAATAGCTGGCTTTTGCCAGTAAAACATAAAAGGCTGGGCAAGCATGGCCATTGGAGAGAAGAAAATAATCCCGGTCTTCTGATTCAGGCTTTTGAGAATTATATTTAAAAAGCCCGGAAAAATAAAGACTCACCAAAGTTTCAATAACTGACATGCAAGAACCTAAATGACCACTCCCTGCCTCATAAAGAAGTTCTAGGGTTTTAATCCTAATATCAGAAGCTATCTTTCTCAAATTCCGGTAGTCAGTTTTCATGAATTATAGACCTTAACTTAAAAATCCCCTCCTTTATATTATCACTTTTCCAAATGGCGTCGCCAACAGCTAAAATATCTGCCCCAAAATCCAAACAACTTTTAATATTATTCTCATTAATCCCACCGTCTACTATAATTTTAAAGGAAAAATTGTTTTTATCCCGGTATTCTTTTAAACTTTTAACCATATCCATTCTTTCTTTAGAAGGTTTTCCTCCACCCCAGCCAGCTTTGTATAACATAATTAAAATATAATCTAGCTTAGAAAATACTTCTTTTTTTATTAAGTTAATCCCTGTTCCAAAATCCAGGGCTAAACCAGCTTCTATTTTCTTGTCTTTTAAAACTTCAACATAGTCTTCTTGATTATCAATAGCTTCAATTTGAGAAATAATCCTTTTAGGATTTAAAACCATAATCTTTTCTATAAAAGATAAAGGTTCTTTCACCATTAAATGAAAACCTAATTTAAACCCTCTTAATAATTTTATCTTCTCTAAATCAGAAGGAGAAACTGAGGCGGGGGAAATATATAAACCATCAATTAAATCTAAATGAAGCCAGGAAACTAAACCTAAAGCTTTTTTAAGTCTCTTTTCTACTTCTAAAACTTCAGTAGTAAAAATAGTAGGAACTAAATCAGGCACTTTTATATTCTATAAAAACTGAAAGGAAAAATAAAATTACTAAGCTCTTTTTAAATAGCCAATAGTATTTCTTCAACTAATCTTTTAGCATAGCCCCATTCATTATCATACCAGGCAATGACTTTAACTAAATCTTCCCCTATAACCTTAGTTAAAGGTAAATCCACTAAAGCAGAATAATTCATCCCTATAATATCTGAAGAAACGATTGGTTCTTCTGTTGTTCCCAAAATTCCCTTTAGTTTTCCTTGGGCCGCTTTTTGAAAAGCTTGGTTTACTTTTTCTGCTGAAGTTTTCTTTTTAGTTAAAAAAGTAAAGTCTGTTAAAGAACCGGTTATAACCGGCACTCTAATAGCAATCCCATCAAAAATACCTTCTACTTGGGGGTAAACTTTACCAGTCGCTTTAGCGGCTCCGGTAGTAGTAGGAATAATATTTTGAGCGGCTGACCGGCTCCTTCTCAAATCTTTATGAGATCCATCTAATAATCTTTGGTCAGAAGTATAAGCGTGAATTGTACTCATTAAAGCTTTTTCAATTCCAAAGTTTTCTTCAATCACTTTAGTTACTGGAGCGACACAATTAGTGGTACAAGAAGCACAGGAAAAGATTTTTTCTTTTCCCATTTTATTTTCATTAACTCCTATAACATACATGGGAATATTGCCTTCTTTAGGCGGAGCCGAAAGAATGACTCTTTTAACCCCATTTTTAAAATGCTTTTTAAGATCAGTTTCTTTTCTAAAAACGCCGGTTGATTCAATTACTATTTGAGTCTTATATTTATCCCAGGAAATGTTTTCTGGTTCTCTTATACCAGTTATAGGAATGCTTACTCCATCAACAATTAAATTATCTCCCCTAGTGTTTACATTTCCCTCATATTTTCCATAGGCAGTATCATATTTAAATAAATGGACCCAGCCTGAAATATCAATTCTACCAGAAGTATTAATCAGAGTAACTTTAATTTTGTCTTTATATTCTTTTAAAATTATTCTTAGAATTAATCGGCCAATACGGCCAAAGCCATTAATACCCACATTAATCATTTTCTGTTCCTTTCATAATCTTCAATTATTTTAAGCCGGCTAACATGTCTTTCTTCGGCAGAAAAACTAGCACTTAAAAAAGTTTTTAATACTTTTATAGCTCTTTCTTCATCAATAAAATCAGCTGGTAAAACTAAAACATTACAATTATCATGAGCCCTGGCCGTAATGGCCTGACCAACATAACTGCATAACCCAGCCTTAATCCCTTTAACTTTATTAGCCGCCACACTCATTCCTACACCATTGCGGCAAATTAAAATTCCGGTATTATTCTTTCCTTTTAAAACCTGTTTGCAAACCTCAAAGGCAAAATTAGGATAATCATCATCCTGTTTTAAAAGTTTAGGCCCCAAGTCTTTAGCCGGATTTTTACTACTTTTAAGCCACTTAACTAATTCTTGTTTTAAATTAAAACCACCGTGATCACTAGCAACAAATATCATAATAATCCTCCTTAAAATTACTTTGCTTTATCAGTTCTAAAATCAGGCCCTCGATAGCCTAAGCCTCCTCCCATAAAAGCTCTTTCCCCCTTAGGGGCTAAAAACTTTTTTAACCGGATTTGAAAATCTTTTTCAAAAGAATCAATGGCTTTTAAAACTTCATTTTCATTTTTAACAATCTTAAAAATTTTGTCTTCTTCTCCCCGAACGTACATGTGTTTCTTAAAAACACTAATAATCTCTTTCCAAAAAGAGCCGTAAAGAATAAAAGGCTTGTGGCAGCCATAATATAATCTGGCTAAACACCAAGCCATGGCAAACTCAGAAAAAGTGCCGGTCCCACCTTTAAAAATAATATAAATATCACCGTGTTCTAAAAGCTTAAAAGTTCTTTCAATATAATTACCGGTGGTAATTTCTTTATCAGTAATGTTTTTGGGATAGCGGCCCTCAAAGCCAGGGGCTGACTGAGGATAAAAAGTAATTGATAGGGTTTCTCCCTTAGCGGACTTGGCTCCTTGAGTAGAAGCATCCATGACCCCAGGTCCGCCGCCATTAACAATTGAATAACCCCGAGAAGCTAAAACCTTGGCTACTTTAAAAGCCTGATTATATAATTTACTCCCACGCTTACTCTCTGAAGAACCTAAAAAAGCAATATTCTTAATAAATTGCATTAGTTAAATTTTATCATTCCAACGCCTGAAAATCAATTAAAGGCTCTTTAAATAATCTCGAAAACAACTTCTTTTTTAAAACTCAGCCTCTAAAATAATTTTAGCTGGTTCTGGGTTTCCGTCTTCTGGTTCTAAAGTAACCATCACCGCTGTATAATCAGAACGGTCAATTGAGGCAGTATAATAAAGAACTCCCTCTCCAGTTAAACTAACTTCAACCCGACCAATAGAAAGAACATCTTCATTCTTAAGCCAAGCTTCATAATAGTAGCCCTTTTCCATTGATATTAGGCCTTGAGCATTTAGCCGGAAATAAAACTTCCCATCAGAAAAAGCTTGACTAACTTCTCCTAAAGCACCAGTTTCTGCCATATCAACTAAGGTTGTTTTTTCACCGGCACTCTCCAAAACACCATCAACCTCTTCTTTTATCTTTAAGACTTCTTCTTCTGTTAAAACTTCAAATTCTTCCCCACTTTTTCTAACCACCCCTTCTTCTTGAACAATAATTTCTTCTGCTAAAGGAAGGACATCTCCTTCTTTTTTAGACTTAAAGTAGGAATAAACCGCCATTACAATTAAAACAGCCCCTGCAGCCAGCAAAAGGTTTTGAGCTAATCTTGGTTTTTCAACAGTTGCCATTTTCCCACCTCCCCTCAATCTTAAATTTATAGTATTTTTAGATTTTAAATATCTTAAGTTTAATAATTAGGATTATAAACAACAACACCTGCATCAAGCAGGCAAGCCTAGTTTATTAAAATAAATCTGGTTTGTCAAACTTATGTACTCGTTCACTACCTTAGTGACACATTGCCTCCATGATTCTTTAAGTAATTTTGATAGTACTCATTGGGTGTTAAATAATCAAGGGCCT
>PEZT01000021.1 GCA_002773945.1 Candidatus Beckwithbacteria bacterium CG10_big_fil_rev_8_21_14_0_10_34_10
GCCGTGTTGCCGGTGCCAATAAACTCAGGGGTACCGGTGTCACCATCTAAAACCCAGCCTGAGTAATTGTCAAAACCGGTCACTGAACCGGAGGTATAGAGACCATCTTTAAAGGTTAAACCATCAGTGGTGGTGGTGGCTCCCTGAGTGCCGTCACCAGAAAAATAGTCGGTGGCTAAAAGAGTTCCTTGGACTTCAAGGTTGTAGGAAGGATTAGTGGTGCCAATACCCACCTCTCCTGAACTATCAATCACAAAAGAAGGAGTAAGAGAAGAAAGAGATCCCCCTGTTTGAATGGTAAAGATATCTGCCAAGGAATCATCTACTCCTAAGGTAAACTTGTCTGCTGACTGGGTGTCAAAAACAATAATTGGGTCTCCGGTAGCTAAATCTAGTTCTAGGGTTCCGTCCATGGTAATGCTGCCAATATTAGTCATATCTCCAGTAGTATTAATATTCCAATCTGAAGAGTTGATTGCCAAAGTGTCTCCTCCATCTCCTAAAGTTACTGCCCCTCCTGGGGTAAGAGTAAAAGCGCCGGTAGTAGTAAAAGTGGTAGAAACACCATCAAAGGATATATTTGTATCTGCAATATAGACATCTCCATCAGCATCTAAAGAACCATCTACTTCTAATTCAGTATCTACTTCCAAAACTCCGGTAACTAAAAGGTCATTGGCACCAACAGCTACATCACCGTCTGCGCCAGCATTCCCAATCACTACCAGGTCTCCATCAATTGCCAATGGTCCGCCAGCAGCAAGATCAATGTCAATTCCGGCAGTGCCGGTATCAATATCAATCCCTCCGGCTGCATTTGAAGTATTAAGAATAATGGCCGTCACCGCCGCATCAGTTCCTGTTAGTTGAATTGAACCAGCATCAACAGTAATGTTGTCATTGGCATCAATATCTATATCTCCACCAATACCAGTAGCATCAATGTCAATCGCGGCTGTCCCAGTTCCATTGGAAGTTAAATGAAGAGTCGCTGTAGTCCCACCAGTGGCCCCTAAATAAAGAGCATCCGCGGCTACTTCTGAACTGAAAAGATTAAGACCCCCAGAGGCAGAAATATCAATGTCCTCAGTGCTAACAGTAATAATATCAATTCCCCCAGCATCAGAAGAGATAACAATTGAATCCGCTGCATCTTCCCCAGAGATAAGATTAAGCGAAGCGGCAACCGCGTCAATGGTTAAATCACCAACAGATGTTGACCAAACAGAAGAATTATTACCAGTCAGGGTCAAGGCTTGACCTGCTCCGGCAGCAACAGTAAAAGCGCCTCCAACTGAACCAGTAATGCTGGCTGTTCCGTCAGCATCAACAAAAACTAAATCGCCAACAGTTGATATTTGCAAATAGTCAGTTCCATTACCAATCTCCACTTGAGTTGAAATAATATTAAGGGCAGTAGTATTAGCGGTCGTTATATTAACATCAGTCCCATCATGAGCAATATCAATATAATCAGTACTGCCCGCATCATAAACGCGGATTGACTCCTGATTACTTGGATAAAGGTAGGTCCCGCCGTCAGTCCATAAAGCACCGGCTGCAGCCGGAGCATTTATCCATGAAAGATTTCCTGCCGCATCTGAAGCTAAAACTTGATTACCAACAACCGCGTCAGCCGCTGGAAGAGTATAAATAACATTGCCAGCCATTGCCTGAGCTATAAAACCAGTATAATTATTACTTCCATCATTAAGAACAATATTGCCGACAACTTCTAAATCTCCGGCTATGCCTAAATCATTATCTCCATTAGCCAAAGAATAGGTTCCTAAACCAATATCAGTTAGACCACCATCTACAATAACACTTCCTTTAACATCTAAAGTTGCTCCCGGAGTACTGGTCCCAATTCCCACATTAGCATCAATAATATTTAACTCATCTGTTCCTTGATCATCAAATACTAATCTTCCTTTAACCCCGCCTAAACCAATAAAACTGTCATCAGGCATTATAATATTGCCGCCCATTTGCAATAAATCAATCAATGCTGTCCCATCAACAAAAAGATCCTGCCATTCTTTAGTGTTGGAGCCTAAATCATACTTGCCATCTTCAGCTGGAATCAAATCTGAATCAACCCACCCTACTTTTATATTGTTTGATACAGTTAGATTGTTATTAATCGTAGCATCTTCATCAACCTGAAGAATATCAATATAGGCGGTTCCATCAAGATATAGATCTTGCCACTCTAAAACACTAGAACCAATATCATAAGTATCGTCAAGATAAGGCAAAAGATCAAAATCCAAAGGCAGATTTAAAGATAAGTAATAATCACCTTCATCCGGTTCCAAGAGAACTATCTCCTCTTTTTCTTCCTCCTTATCTTCAGTTGTAGGACCTGAAGGAATTTCTGGTGAAAACGGCAGGCCTATCAGCCTGGCTAAAAAACTTCTTCTTAAACTTTTTCCCCAAGGGGTGGCTATTAAACCCTCACCTGACAAAAATAAAAGAAAAAGAATCAAAAAAAGGGTGACTAAATGATAGATGTTATTTTTAGAGTCTGTATCTTTGACCAACTTCTCAACTGACCTAATTGGCTTCCGGCTAACAGGCAATTTTAATAAAGGTCCTAAAACCGGCTTTGAAGAAACAACCGGTTTCCGCCTAACAAAAGCTTTGGTCAAATTCTTCTGGAGTTGAAATTTTTTTAAAATCTCCGGCTGATATCTTCTTTGACCGCCCCGACTTCTTAAACTAGTTAAAATTCCCTTAGCATCCCAGCGCCTTAAAGTTTTACTGGAAACACCCAAAAAGGAAGCCGCCTGGGAAATATTTAGAAAACTTGTTTTTTGGCTGCTACCGGCCGGCATGTTTTTGCCTGCTGGCTTCCGGCTGACCGGGGTTGTTAACAAAGATCCTATAGCTGGTTTTGAAAAAACAACCGGCTCTTGTTTAACAAAAGCTTTGGTTAAATCCGTCCGGGCTTTAAATTCTTTTAAGGCCTCAGGCTGATATCTTCTTTGACCGCCCGGAGTTCTTAAACCAACTAAAATTCCCTTAGCATCCCACCTCCTTAAAGTTTTACTGGAAACACCCAAAAAGGAAGCCGCCTGGGAGATGGTTAAAAAGCTTATTTTTTTGTTGTTGTCTTGGTTGTTGCTGGCAGGCATGTTCTTATCTTAAACTTGGACACTTTTGTCTATTTAGATGACTAGTTTTTAAGTATAGTAATTACTACTATAATAGCAGCATGAAAAACTTGTCAATAGGCAAATCAATTTAAACTAATCTTTAAGGCTGAATGTCCAAGTTTTAAGGACAATTGAGCTATTAGTTTGTTCATGTGTAAAAATAACTTATAAGATATAGTTTAAAAAACGAGTAAATTTTTATTTAAGGTCATCTCTTGCTATTCTAGAGCCTATAGTTTTAAGGGTTTTTTTACTAAAAAATTAACTTAATTTTACTCACCTTTTTTGAAAAAAGTTTTAATGTTTTTAAACCCTAGTAAAAGATTTTTCCCTTCAGAAGCTGATATCCAGCCTAAATCCTGATTACAGGGCCTAAAAATGACCAGAAAACAATTTAAAGTCACATTTAATATCAAAACATCTAAACCAGCCCTTGACATGATTTGCTTACTTGTGATATTTTGAGAGTAGATAAAAATCAGTTAGTCTTAGATAGGACTAAAAAGAAAGAGAAAAGGAGGTTAAATTATGGATGATCAAAATATATCAAAGATTAGCTTTGATAATCAAAATCCATCAACAACCCCTAAAACAGCTAAAGTTTCCTTAGATAACCTGCCTGATCTTTTAACTGTTAGAGAGGTAGCTGAATTATTAAGAGTTTCTCCCCTAACCATTAAGCGTTGGGGTAAACGCGGTAAGTTACCGGCTATAAGGATTAATTCCCGCGGAGACAGAAGATACAAAAAAGAAGCCGTCTTGTGGCTTTTAGGAATGCAAAGTAATAAATAGGATCATTAAATCTCTATCATTCCTTCATTCCTTCATTCCTTTAATTTTTAAACGCCTCTAAAATATTAGTATATTTATAGAAGATTTATCAAAGATTTATAAAAGATATTTTTATAATTATATTTAAAAGATTGATATATCAATTAAATTTAACTATGTTTCCCCTCTTTTATTACCAAATAGACAAACTTTAACAGACGTAATTGTCTTTTAAAGCGCCAAGGCTCAATTATTAAACGCCAAAGCCATTCTAAAGAATGATTTCTTATTACCTTAGGTGCTCGCTTCACTTTTCCCGCTAAATAATCAAAAGACCCGCCCACTCCCATCGCTACCTTAACCTTTAATTTTTTTAAATTATTATAAATCCATTTTTCTTGGATGGGAGCTCCAAAAGCAACAAACAAAAGCTGGGGTTTAAATTTATTAATTTTTTCAATTGTTTTTCTAAGCTCTTTTGGACTTTCATTTTCAATATTTAAAGAACCACTATCATACTCTACTTTTAAATCCTTGGAATTTTTTTTTAATTGAAAAGCGGCTTTTTGAACCACATCATTTTTACCACCGAGCAAAAAAACCCGCCACTTTTTTTTAGCGGCTTTAGCACAAAGCGCTTGCATTAAATCAACCCCACTTAAACAATTATCAAACTCGGTTTTTATATAACAAGAATCTTTGTCGGCTTTATTACTAATTCTCGAAATCTTTCTGCTTAAGAACTTTGCCGCCCAACTTAAGCCAACTCCGTCACAGATCCTTAAAGCTGATTTATTTAGGATTTCTTTAAACCTATAATCATCCAGGGACATTACTATGTGTTCAGGGTTAGGTGTGGTAATTTGATATTGTTTGTTATTGTCTATCCAAGCTTCTACCTGAGAAAGAGCTTGAGGTAAATTAATGAAATCTACCTTAATTCCTAAAATATTGAAGGTCCTATAACTAATTGATTTTTTATATATTTTAGTCATTGTTTTGGCCTATTTTAGCTACTTTTTATAAAAATATTAATTTTTTACCTCTTATTCACCTTAAATTTGCTTGATATTACAGTTAAAAATACCTAATCAAACTAAATTAGCAGAAATTAAGGTTGTTTGCCAAGCATTAGTTTTCTTTTAGGTTAAATTTTGTTATCCAACTTTGTTAAAAAAGAGCCATTTTTACTCTTTTTATACCCGAAAGTCTAGCCCTAAAATTATTGTCTCTACGTTTATCCTTAAAATTATACATTATAAGATATTCCATTGTTCTCTCTGAGTAAAGGCCTTATTAAAATTGAGTAATTATTTTATCCGGCTCTTTTTCTGTTATACCTGTCCTTTTTATATTTTGCCTCTTTTTAACAAATTTAGACTTACTCGTATAATATGTAATACTATATCCCTTCTCTAATTATATCAATAACAACTAGAAAATAGCCTAAATTTGGACTAAATTGCGCTGGTAAAGGGCTAAATTTTCTAAAGCTATTCCCGTCCCTTTAATAACTGTCAGCATTGGCTCCTCCGCTAAGTAGCAGGGAACATTAGTTTCCTTAGTTAAAAACTTGTTAAAATTTAGAAGCATTGAAGTCCCCCCAGACATAACAATTCCTTTATCAATAATGTCAGAAGCCAGCTCGGGCGGAACCTCGCTTAGAACATTTTTAACCATGCTGGAAATTTGCTTTAGGCTAGGTTCTAAAGCTTCAACCACTTCGTTTCTAGCGATCTCAATTTTCCGGGGCAATCCAGAAACACTATCTCGACCTTTAATTTCCATTCTTTTGTTTTCTTCTTTGGAAACTTTTAAAGCGGAGCCGATTTTAATCTTAATTGTTTCCGCGGTTGTTTCTCCCACTACTAAAGAATACTTTTTTCTAATGTAGTTTCCTACCCCATCATCCATCTGACTTCCCCCTACCCGCAAGCTCTTGGAGGTCACCACTGAGCCCAAAGAAATGACAGCTGCTTCAGCGGCACCGCCACCAATATCTAAAATCATGTTGCCCGAAGACTCAGAAATGGGAATCCCAGCCCCAATGGCGGCGGCCAAAGGTTCATGAATTAAATAGACTTTTCTGGCTCCAGCAGACAAAGCCGCTCCCTCAACCGCTCTTTTTTCTACCTGAGTACAGCCGGCAGGAACAGAAATCATCACCACTGGTTTAAAAAGAAAAGACCGGCCACAGGCTCTTTGCAAAAAAAACCTAAGCATGGCTTTAGTTACCTGATAATTAGCAATTACCCCACTTCTCATTGGTTTAGAAGCGACAATATTACCCGGGGTCCGACCAAGCATTTCTTTGGCTTCTTTCCCAACAGCCAAGACTTTTTTATCCCTCAAAGAAACAGCCACTACTGTTGGCTCATTTAAAACAATTCCCTCTCCTACAAGGTAAACTAAAGAATTGGCTGTTCCTAAATCAATAGCAAGTTTTTTAGAAAACATAATAATCCTAATATGGTATCAATATCTGATTGTATCAATTCTTTTCGTCTTCCACTAGTCTTTCTTTTTGGTATAATAGGAATAGATAATGAATAAAAAGCTTTTAATTACTCTTAGCATTGCTGTTTTTTTAATTTTTGGAACTTTAGGAGCCATCCGTTTTGCCAAAGGCTACCGTTTAAACTTTAAAAATAAGACGGTTGATGGCACCGGCTTACTGGTAACCAACTCTTTTCCTAAAGGGGCCAGTGTTTACATCAATTCTAAACTAACAACTGCCACCGATGATACTTTAAACCTCCCTCCAGGAGAATATGAGATTAAGATTGTTAAGGATGGTTTTATCTCCTGGGAGAAAAAACTCCTTCTTCAAGAAGAATTAGTCACGCAAACTAATGCTCATTTATTCCCGGCTGTTCCTGACCTTAATGCCCTCACATCATCTGGAGCCACCAACCTTACTCCTTCACCTGACGGCTATAAAATTGCTTTTTCAGTCGCTTCTGCTTCAGCTAAGCTGAAAAATGGTCTTTGGGTTTTGGATTTAAACAGCAATAGCCTTTCTTCCTCATATGGAACCAGACAAATAAGCCAAGAATTTGGCTCAATTGATTTCTCAAAGGCCGATATTTTATGGTCACCTGACAGTCAAGAAATCTTAGTTAAAAATAACGGCGATACTGTCCTTTTAGATGCTGACCGCTTAAATCAGCCGGAAAGTATTAATGATGTCTTAGTAAGGTTATCTTTGATCTTGTCTGAGTGGGAAAAAGAATTAGCGGAAAAAAGACAAAAACAACTGAGTAAATTACCGGAGGAAATGCAGAAAATTGCCACCCAGTCAGCTAAAAATGTCTATTTTTCCCCTGATGAAGAAAAACTCCTTTATACGGCCACTGCCTCGGCTTTAATTAAAGAAGACTTAATCCCTTCTTTACCCGCTTCTAATACTCAGGAAGAAGAAAGAAATCTTCAGGCAGGCCGGATTTATGTTTATGACCTAAAAGAAGATAAAAACTTTTTTATTGCCGAAGCGGAAAAAGAGACAGCAGAAGAAACAAAACTAGATAAAGAGGAAGATGAAAAAGCAATCATTAATAGACGAATAAAAGAAATCCAAAGGCACTACTCCCCCCTATATTTTCAATCCCTCCAATGGTTTCCTACCTCTAAACACCTGGTTTATAATATGAAGGATAAAATTACCATTTTAGAATATGATAATACAAATATTGCCACTGTTTATGCCGGTCCATTTGAAAATTCTTTTGTTTACCCCTGGCCAGACGGGAGCAAACTGGCTATCCTGACCACTCTTACCCCTGAAGCTGATCAACCCCTAAATCTTTATGCGATTGATTTAAAGTAATAAAAAAGATTAGTTTTTATTTTAAAATCTCTCAAGGTCATTAAAAGTTATTTTCCTTTTAAGCCATAATTTCAAAATAAGCTGTCTTCTTAAGGCATTTCTTACTATTTGACCAGGCTGACCAGAATTTAAATTATCAGTTCCAAAATAATCATCAGTACTAAAAGCCGCTGGCCCCCAAGAAAAAACTTCCTCATAATTAATTCTTATAAACTCAAGCTCGGTAACTTCCGGATATTTTTCATAATCAACTGGTATTTTCCCTCTAAAAATCTTAAATAAAAAGTGGTGCCCCCAGAAGGAATCGAACCTTCATCTAGGGTTTAGGAAACCCTTGTTCTATCCATTGAACTATAAGGGCAAGATAGGATAATTTTAACATTCTTTTCTAGTTAATCAAAGTTTCCCAATTTTTATGTTAAAATCAAGTATCGGGGTGTAGCGCAGCTGGAAGCGCGCTGGCATCGGGAGCCAGAGGTCGTGGGTTCAAATCCCGCCACCCCGACTATGAAAATAGCTATATTAGGCGGTAGTTTTAATCCCCCTCATCTGGGTCACTTATCAGTGGCTAAACAAGTCTTAGACTTTACTGACAACAATCAAGTCTGGCTTACCCCCTGTTATAAACATACTTTTTTAAAAAACTTAGTCTCAGTCTCCCACCGGGTTAAAATGACCAAGTTACTAACTAACCGGAAAATTAAATACTGCCATCAAGAAATTACCAACAAGCTTTCTGGCGAAACAATTGAATTAATGGAGATTTTAAGAAAAAAACACCCTCATCATCAATTTTCCTTTATTATTGGCTCTGACAATTTAAAAAGCTTAAAAAAATGGGGTAACTTCCAAAAACTTATTCAAAATTATCAAATCCTGGTTTTCCCTAGGCCCAGATTTGGCTTTAGTTTAAAAAAATATGGTTTAAATATAAAAAACCATCAAATTAAGGTTTTAAAAAGCCCCTTATTAATTCACAGCAATATTTCTTCAACTAATATAAGAAAGAGAATCAAAAAAAATCTTTCCATATCACATCTTTTACCTCAAAAGATAAAAGAATATATCGAAAAACATCAACTATATAAATAATAAGGGAAAATATCCTATGAATATAAATATGCTTAAAATAAACCCTAAAACTGAAACTGAAAAAATAATTAAGTTTATTAAAAAGACTTTAAGAGATCAGGGTTTTAAAAAAGTTGTTTTAGGACTTTCCGGAGGAATTGATTCCTCTACTTGCTTAATCCTTCTTAGAAAAACTCTAAAACCCAATAACATCAATGTTCTTCTCCTTCCTTATGGCAATAAAAACCTTAACTTAGGAAAGCTAGTTTTAGCCCAAGCTAACATTCCTATAAAAAACATTAAAGTCATTAACATAAAGCCCTTAGTCGATCAATTTAAAATCAAAAACAAATTAAGAAAAGCTAATCTTATGGCTCGAATTAGAATGATTCTTCTTTATAACCAGGCTAAAAAAGAAAAAGCCTTAGTCTGCGGAACAGAAAATAAATCTGAACATGTTTTAGGCTACTACACCCGCTTTGGCGACCAAGCCTCAGACTTAGAGCCAATTATCCATTTATACAAAACCCAGGTTTATAAACTAGCCAAATACCTTAAAATTCCTTCTCCCATCATCAATAAACCACCTTCCGCTGATCTTTGGCTAGGCCAGACTGACAAAAAAGAACTTGGTTTTACTTACTTAGAAGCTGATCCAGTCTTATATTTATACTTAAATAGAAAACTAAAAGGGAAAGAAATTAAGAAAAAAGGGTATAAAAAGGTAGAAAAAATTGTTAAACGAGTTAAAACCAATCAGTTTAAAGAAAAAACCCCCTATAGTTTAAAGTAAAATTTAACTTACTTTGTTTGTGGCTCAAAAAAGCAGGTTTTAAAATCAAACGAAGGAAGCTTAAACCTTAATTTTAAGTTAATTTCTTTTGGTTTAACTATTTTCAGATAGTTTTACTTAAAAATTCAGTCTCTTTCTTCAACTGAATAAACCCAAAGATACTCCCCCTTATCATAATCAAAGACTTCATCCTTATCAAAAATAAGGCCTTCTTCTTTTAAAGCAGTTTCAATACTATCTGAAGCATGAATAATATTAAGCTGGCCGGAAATAGAAAAATCACCTCTAATAGAGCCACCTTCTGCTTCATAGCCCTTAGTAACACCGCAAAGCTTTCTCACCGTGGAAACTGCTTCCAATCCCTCCCAGAGCATAGCAATAATGGGTGCGGACATCATAAACTTTTTCAAATCCCCAAAAAAAGGCTTTTCCTTATGATGAGCGTACCAATCATCTAAAAGCTCATCAGTCAAATTCATCATCTTTAAACCCATTAGTTTTAAACCTTTTTTCTCAAACCGGGTAATAATCTCACCCACCAAACCTCTTTGTAAAGCATCAGGTTTTAAGAGAACTACTGATTTTTGAAGTTTTGCCATAACCACTCCTTTAACTTTTAATTTTTATATCCTTAGACTATTTTTTCAGAACTTAAACTATTTTTCAAGTCCCTTTACAAATTGAGCCGGAGAAACAATTTTTGTTTTACCAAAATTTTCAAGAGATAGCAGATGTTTTTTATCACCAGTAATAAGAAACTCCGCTTGACTGACTTGACTACATTCCAAATACATATTGTCAAAAGAATCTTTACAAATATCAATCTTTTTTTTAGGATAAACCATCATTGTCTGCTTATTTAGCAAATATTTTACCACCCTGAAGTGTTGATAATTAAAATATTTTTTTATCTTGGGGTATAGAAAAACTCGTAAAATTTCTGCTTTTATTTCTGGGGAAAGATAGACTAGAATCTTTTTTTTCTGCCAAAGTTCTAAAATTTTAGTCAGGATTAGTGAATGAGCAAGACAAAAACCAACAAAGACATTGGCATCTAAAACCACTCTCACTTATTTTGTCTCCGGGCCCATTTTTGGGCTTCTTGAGCTAACTTCATGGCTTTATCTTCGGAAAGATTGATTTTTTTGGCTGTTTTTTCTACTAGAGAAAAAGCGGTAGCCCTTGTTTCCTCCTCTTCCAAATATGCTCTCACTGCTTGTCTTAGCAGTTCACTTCTGGAAGCTCTTTTCTTTTTTGCCATAAAATCAATATCTTTTAGAAGCAACTTAGAAATAGTAAAATTTATTAATTGAGTTACCATAAATTCATTATATAAGGTTTATATAACTTGTCAAGTTTAACAGATTAAATAAGATTTAATTTATTGAAAAATATATTAAAATTACAGTTTTAGGAGGTTTTCAAACTGCTCTTCATCCCTATATGGTCCAATTAAAGCTAAATTAAGGTTTTTTTGAGTAAATATAATTTTAGCCACTCTTTTAAGGTCACTTAAACTGACTTTTTTAACTCCTTTAATAATCTCTTTTATAGTTCTTACTCGACCCTCTAAAAGATAGTCTTCCGTAAAAAAGGAGGCAATGTCTTTAGAATCTTCCAAACTTAAAGCCAGTTTGCCTTCTAAATATTGTTTGGCCTTTTTAAGCTCCAAATCTTCAATTTCCCCCCTACCGCCTCTAGTTTTATGAAGCTCATTTAAAATTACCTTAACCGTTTCTTTAACCTTCTTTAAATCTACTCCAGCTTGAACCATTAAATAGCCGTTATCAAAATAAGACTCAGGGGCAGATTTAATGTAATAACCAAGACCTCTTTTCTCTCTTACCTCGGTAAATAACCGAGAACTCATGTTGCCTCCTAAAATAGTACTTAAAACTGCTAAAACATAGCGGTCCTGATGACCCCTGGGAAAGGTTCTTAAACCTAAGGCCAGATGAGCTTGCTCTGTTTTTTTAAAACCTAAGTTAACTTCCGGTTTAATTTGAGAAAAAGACAAGGTTTTAAGATCTTTAACTTTTTTCTTTTTATCCTTAAAAAGATTTTTCTCTTTCTTAAAGTTTAAAGAAAAATATTTATTAACCAAAGAGTCAGCTTTTTCAAAACCGCCCACTAAACCCAAAATCATTCTTGAGGGTTGATACCAAGTCTGCCGGTACTTTAAAAAGTCTTCAATCTGCATCTTTAAAACAGTTTCTTTAAAACCAATAATCCTTCTCCCTAAAGAGGTATCTTGATACATTAAGGATTCTAAATCTTCGCCCACTTTATACATCGGCGTATCTTCCCGCATATTAATCTCTTCTAAAATAACCCCTTTTTCTCTTTTAATATCCGAGGCTTTTAAAAGAGGTTGAAAAACTAATTGGGATAAAACATCTAAAGAAAGGTCTAAATAAGCTGAGGCTGACTTAACATAAAAACCGGTGTACTCCTTAGAGGTAAAAGCATTAAATTCTGCCCCAATACTATCAACCACCGAAGCCAGTTTTAAAGGTGAATTGTATTTTTCAGTCCCCTTAAAAACCAAGTGTTCTAAAAAATGGGATAAGCCAGAAATACTCTTAGATTCATAACGAGAACCCACTTTAACCAAAAGCATGGCCGTGACTGACTGGCTTGACTCTAAAGGCAATTTTAAAAAAGACAAACCAGATGATAGGGTTTTAAGTTTAGGTTTTAAATCCATGAAGCTATTTTAATCTCTGAAAGCAGGATTAACAAGAAGAAAAAATTAAACTTCCCCCGGACTTGAGCCGCCCAGTAATTTTCTAAATTCTTCTTTCAAATTATTCCATCCCTCTCTTAAAAGATCAAAAAAAATAAAAGAAGGAGTTATTTCTGTTTTTTCAACTTCTAAAGCAGGGACATATTTTGGATCTTCAGGTTTAATTATCTTTACTTCCCTTACCTGATCTCCCCATTTACCAACCGCTTTTAACTGGTTATTAACCCTTGCTACTTCTAAACCTGGACCGCCATGAGAACCCGGAGGACAATAATCAGTCATGTCTTCAGGCCCAGTCCCTTCTCTAGAGTATAAATCATAATTAGCTAATTCCGGATTAACAACAAAAAGTTTATCATATGTTTCTCTAGAACTTTGGCTTTCTGTGACCGGTCTTTGATCTAAAGATCCACTTCCATTTTCACTCATTTATTCTCCTAAATAAAATTAGCAATTTGGAAGAAATAATATACAGCACAAATATGAATCTGTCAAGATAAAAACCATCCAT
The DNA here is from genome assembly GCA_002773945.1 of Candidatus Beckwithbacteria bacterium CG10_big_fil_rev_8_21_14_0_10_34_10. Classification (GTDB taxonomy): domain Bacteria; phylum Patescibacteriota; class Microgenomatia; order UBA1400; family UBA1400; genus 1-14-0-10-34-10. The sequence goes on from PEZT01000021.1 coordinate 12,880, forward strand.
TGACAAAAATTAAGGCAGGTCAACTACCAGATATACTTGACGAATCATTACAAGAAATTTTTAAACCGGAAACAAGGGTTTCAAATCCAAATTTAGTCAGGAATAAATTTCAAAGCATAGTTGGGCAACTTGAAGTAATCAGAAACCATTTCTATTTAGTTAGTGAAGATGGCGTTCCAACTCAAATAAGTCAAGATATGGTTGAAAGTCTAATTCAAATCTCTAGAATTTTGAGAATTGATAACCCTTTTGAAAATGTACCTATAAGCTTTTAAATAGATTTCGAAACTACTTTCTTTTTAAAAGAAAGCCGCTAGTTTTTTAGAATTTTAAAGTTTGGATCTCCCCCTCTTTCTTTCTCCTTTTCCTTAATATCAACTGGATGGCCATGCAAATCTTTTAAAGACAAAGGCCCAGTTTCCACTACCTCTAAACTATCAGGATCTAAAATTTGTAAAATTTCTCCTAAATCATTAATTCTAAGTTCTAGAAAGTCACTTGGCTCAGCTCCAGGTTCAGCTAAATCAGACCTAAATACCACTTCTCTAGTCCTCAAATCCAAAAAAAGACAGACTTCAACCCTTCTTGGAAACAAAACTTCATCCGGTCCAGTAATTAAATCTCGATGTGTAGGAATTAAATAATCTTCACTTAAAACTTGTTCTTGAAGCAATAAACCCAATTCATCTTCCAAATCCCTAGGAGGCAACTGACACAAGTCAGCTTCATCCCATTCAACTGGAGGTAATTGAGATTCAGACTTATAATCCATAAGCAAACTCCTTGTCTATTTTTAGCAAAAAAAGGCTAAAAATATTTGGAGAAAACCCTAATTGTTTTTTAAAGAATTTTAAAAATTTAAGTAATTACTTTCCCTGTTTCTTTAATTTCCCCCAAGGTGGTTAAAGGTGAAGCCTTGGCAAATTCTTGAGGTGTTAAACCTAAAATATCCATATCTATTTTTTTGGTTAAAGGATTAGTTCTGGCATCCCAAAGAATAGAAAAGCGTTTTTTATCCGAAAGTTTTTTAAAGTCAGAAGAAATTACCAGCAAATCCAGGTCGCTTTCTTTAGTTTGTTTTCCTTTAACCCAGGAACCAAAAAGAATCAGTTTATCAATCTTGATTTTTTTGGCTAAGGAATTTTTATAGACAGAAATTATTTTTCTAGCTTTTTTAGCAACCATTTGAAAATCTCCCTGCTAATTTTAACCATTTTTCCGGAAATTTTTTAATTCCGCTATCTTCTAAAAGCCTTTTTAGATCATGGCTTTTCCTTGGGACTAGATTTTGTTTTTCAACAATAATCGCCTTAATAACTTTTTCTACTGCCTGCTGGCAGTAAAATGCCGTTGGACCATAGCGATGAGCCCGCCACATAACTTTTAAACTTTTAAGATCATCTTTGGCATAATCCAGCCACAATTTAGTTTCTTTTTTCATCACCATCTTAGTTTACTAAAAAACAGCTTTTTAGTCAAAAGAAATTATGTCTTTTGGCAAAGATTTTAAATTATGCTAGAATAAAATCCTAAGATGGCTAAAATTCAAACTCACATTTTCCAAAATGGTCTGCCGGCTTTATATATCCCCGCTCCCTCTGCTTCAGTTTATACGGCTGTTTTTACTTATGGAGCCGGCACTAGATTTGAAACCCAGGAAAAGGAAGGAATTTCCAGATTTTACACTAATATCTGTCTTCAGGGAAACCAGGAATACCCGGACAAAAATGCTTTAGCCGAAGCCATTGATAAGCTAGGCTTATCTTTTAGAACCACGGTTAGTCCGGAATACACCATGTCCTATTTTTCCTCCGCCGAAGAACTCTTTGTTCCTTCCTTAAAACTAGTCTTAAAACTCTATTTAAAACCCAGTTTAACCGAAGAGGCTTTAGAAGCAGAAAAAAAACTTAATCTGGCTGAAGTTGAGTTTACCCAGAGAAACCCTCAATTTAAATCCTTAAATCAACTCCTCTTAAGGGTTTTTCCCAATAGTTCCTTAGGTTTTAACCTCTTAGGAACCCAAGAAAGCCTTAATAATATTGATCTTAACAGTTTACAAGAGTTTAAAAACAAATATTTTGTCTCCCAAAACTGTTTACTAACTATTCTGGGTCCTAAAAAGAACTTTTCCTTTGCCAGTTTAAATAATGTGGCTTCTTTTTTACCTGAAGGGCCAAGACAGGAATTTGCTCCGGTTGACTTTAATCAAATTCAAACAGTCCAGGAAAAAGAAAGCCAGCCTGGTCAAGCCTCTTATTTAAGTTATGCTTCTTTATGTTTTGGCAGAAATTCAAATCAAAGAGTTAATCAAAGTTTACTAATTAATATTCTTTCTGAAGGCAGGAATAATAAGCGCTTAAATATTTTACAGAAAAACCTCTTAACTTCCTCTGTTAAGCCCTGGATTAAAATCTTTTCTGATACCGGTCTGTTTTTAATTCAGGCGGTGGCTCCAGCCACTAAAGAAGAAGAATTAAAAACCGCCCTTCAGGAAGAATTAACCCGACTGATAACTACTAACCCAATCAACCAAGAAGAATTAAATCAAGCCAAAGCCTATTATCAAAACAGCTTGCTTCAAAGACTGGACAACAGCCTGGAAAAAGCGATGTTTTATTCCCTAGGGGTCTTTTTTAATCTAGAAGACCAAAGTCCGGAGCAAATAATTAAGAAAATGAAGCAAATTACCTTAGAAGACATTAATCAAACCGCTCAAGCAATCTTTAAACCTGATTTCCTCTCCTTTGTCATCGTCGGTCCGGGGTTTTAAGACTTCTTTTTTTAGAGAAAAGCCCCGGCGGATAAACCCCCAATAAAGAAGCACAAGTAATCACGTTTCTTCGATAACCATCATTGGAAACCGGCTCATCTTGAACTGGAAAAACCGGCAAAGCTACCCCTTCCGGCCGGCCATAAAAACCCAAACCTTCAGGGACAATTAAAACCTCAGGTTCTTCTTTAATTCCAAACTCTTCCATTAAAGAAAAAACATTATTTAGATGAACAATATAAAGAGCCAGGGCTTCAGAAGATAAACCTCGAGCTGATAAAGACCCAATCAGAGCTTCCATTTAAAATTAGATGTATTAAAGATGATTTATTATCTTTTGTCAAGCCAACCAATCGCTAGCGGATAATAAAAATCCAAAAAAAAGAAAAAATATTTTGACTACTTAAAAATCTTTAACCAGAAATCTGCTGCCAATCATAAAAGACCATTTTAATAAAATTAGGAGCATTAGCCATAAAATCAGGTCTAAAAGTAAAGGTCATTGGCGGATTAACCGCTCCAGCCAAGCCCCGATCCCTATCAAGACTAATATCTCCCCAAGCAATTAAACTGCCGGAAAAATATAAAACTGGATCGTCTTCTGAGCCAGCGGTCGGAACATTAATGTTTTGAGCAATAAAAATTCCCTGAACAAACTCGACTGACGGATCAATAGTAATCTGGCCGCTGGCAATTACTAAAAGAAAGCCAGAATTAATCACCTGAATATCACTATTAATATTAATATTACCATCATGAAGAATAACAAGTTTTTCGTTAGCCCCAACATTACCACTGATATTAAGAGGGCCGCCGCTTGTCTTGTAAATTGCTTCACCGCCGGGGTGAGGCAGGCTGCCACCAGAAAAACTTAAATCCTTAGGTTCATCTTCTAAATGCTCTAACCACCAGGAATAATCATAATCAATATCTAAGTATGAAGAACCAGCTTCTTCCCCACCCACACTTACCTGGCCGCCACCAGTGCCTAAATCCGGCAAAACTCCTGATCTATAAGAAAGAATCCCATGGTAGCCATCAAGCCCATTTAAAATCAAGCTTTTATCAGCGGCGGTACTGGGAATTTGGCTGGAAACTGATGTTTCAGCGTGAACACTAGCGCCAACTGCCTGCCACCAGGAACCAGGTTCTCTGCAAAAATAAAAATCAGCCACTGGCGCTAAAGGACTATCAAGGGTAATATTTTGACTTTGACCACAGATAGAATACCAACCCAAAGGAGGAGTAATAAAAATAGTGTAATTGCCATACTCCGCCTCGGTAAAAACGTAATTATTGCCGTGAATATCACAACAGGCAAGGGCATCGCAACCAGCACTACCATCACAAGTACCACCTCCCTCAAATCCACTCATAACTCCCCAACCAGGAGGAGAATTTTCTGTTCCAGTGCAAGAACAGCTATCGTAAACACTACCCGTAATGGTACCAATCGCCTGACAGTGAAAAGGAGACCCCACCGTGAGGGCTGACAAGCTGCCACAATCATTACGACTATCAAGCCACCAAGTGTAATCATGATCTAGGTCAGAAGTAAAAGAATAAGTGCAGCTGCCTCCACTACAGGCCGTGCTTTGAACATCAGCGCAAAAATCACCAGGGTTAGGAGAAGAACAAGAACCATTCCAATTGTTTTGAGTATCATTGACCCTAAGATGATAATAGCTGGCACCAGCAACCTCATTCCAAGTAAGGCTGGCGTTTGAGCCTGGCACGGGACAAACAGAGGCAAGATTAGCGGGTGAACTAACAGCTGGACAAACAAGAGTGGCAAAAGTATCTTTTTTTCTGGTATCGCAAGTACATGTATTAATTGACCAGATATAAACATAGTAGTTGGTGCTTGAATTTAAACCAGAAATATCCCAATATCTATTAGTAGTACAAGACAAAGTGTCAACCAAAGTTCCACCATCGCTGCAATAATCCCCAGAACAAATCTTGCCTACATACCCCCGGTTACCACTCCCACAACCAATGCCAGCATCGGGCGGTTCGCTACAACCGTGAGCATTTTCAAATCCCCAATTTACCGCCGGCCAACTAACTCTGACACTAGTACTAGTAATGCTGGAAAAACTAAGGGGTTCAGGCTGACCTGGATCACCACAACCACCACCACCGCCACTCCAACAACAATCACCACACTCCGGTGTCCAATGCTGCCACAAAATACAACACTTACCAGCGCTACACCCACCTATACTATCGCAGTCTGAGATATCAACTACTACCCCTCCTATATATTGAGTAACATCATTCCAACATCTATCTGAACACGTTCCACTACATGAGTTAAAAGCACTCCCTTGTTCATTACAACCAGAGCTATCACAAGCTGCTTTGACAGGAGAATCTAAAGCCACCAAAAAAGAAAATAATATTAAAAACGCGATTCTGGTAAGTATTTTTTTTGCCACTTAATTATTTATTACCTTATTACCACCCTCACTTTTTCTGGATATTCCAAATTGCTTGCTGACGATTTAAAGCTTCATCAGCAGGGTTATAAGCAACCATATCCGTCACTTGTAAATCAGAAAGTAATTCCTCTCTCTGGCTGGGAAGACCCTTGGAATCAAACGTTATTAAGTAGATAATATCAGAATCCGTGTACTGAATAACTTCCGTCGCCCCATTCCCCTGAAGTTTAACAGTTTTATCTCCCATGTTGATTTCATCTATAATACCTTCAATTGCCAAGAGGCGTTTTATTCCATTGTTTTCCTCATAATAACGCAGTCCTTCAAAAAATCTCCTAGTTTCTAAAACAGGTTTCTCGTCCTTTAAAACTACTGTTTCTTTCTCTTTCTTTCCAGTCGATAAACTAAAGGTGCCACCAAGATAAAGGTAATAAACACCTTCCCCAACAACAATTATTAAAAAAAAAATTAAAAGAAAAAGAAGATATTTGGGAAATTTTTGCTTTGGTGAAATACCTTGAGTTTGAGTTGAGGCTGGCAGTTGATTCTCCATGAATAGAGTTTTATGTAGGTTTCGTAAAATAGTTTATTATCCTAATCTAAATATAATATTTACGATAAAGATTGTCAACAAAAAATTGTTAAGATTTTCACCAAGACTAAAAACTATTAACTTTCAAGGGTTTTGGATTATTTTATCAGGAAAGTAAATGATTTTATTGAACTTCCCGCCAGCCATCTTCTTCTTTAACAATTTCCCTGTCGCCAATAAAAACATGGGTAGGAAGATTATCTGTTTTGGAATCAATAGTTTGAGTAATAGATTGTAATTTAGTGTCAATCCCGCTGGCTGTAAGCGCCTCATGATCACTAGGAGGGGCAAGAAAAATAACATTTTCTCCAGGTATTAATCTTAAACGATATTCCTGGCCGCTTATGGTTAAAACCCCATCCCTTGTTGCTGGTAAAGGAGAAATAATAATAATAGGAGGTTCTTCTTCATAACCTGGAGCGCCTTTTAAATTCCAAGACTCAGTCTGAAAGCCACTACAACCTTTAGTCGGGCAACAATCCGGGGTAAACTCAACCTCTGAATCTTCTGGAGCCCCATGGAGTTGAATAGAGGCAACCAAAAAACAAATCCGTTTATCGGGATCTTGGGATCCTTGAAAGTTCGGATCCCAATATTCATTAACTTTTCCCGCCCCATTATCAGCTATATTAGTAGAATATTCGTAACACTCACTTCCCCTTATTTCAAAAAAAGGATAAGAACAGTAAACCCACTCTTCAGGAGCAAAAGGGATTTCTGGACCAGACTCGGGAGTTGAACCAGTCAGACCAGCAGCAAGACTTAATACTATGACCCGACTTGCTTCTCTTAAAAAATCTCTCCTTGACAAATTTTCCTCATTCATAATTTGAAAGGTTCCTTTTATTCCCCCCTACTCTTGGCTTTTTCTACACTTTCAAAAACACACTTCCAGGTTTCATCTTCATCCGAAGTATTTTTGGCTTCATGACAAAGCTCGTGAACTAAATGATGGATATCCATTTTTTCAGAAACATAGACAATAATCCGGTGATGATCCGGATCTTGACGAAAACTCCAACCCTTAGGAAGTGACTCAACCTTGTCACTAAGAAGCCAGGTAACAGGAATTAAGTCAACCGTTAAAGCCGTTGGTTCCCAGCCTTCCTGCTTAAGAAAAGCCCAAATTTCTTCTGGGGTTGGCACTTTATAAGCGGTCACTCCATAATTTCGGATAGTTATCAAGTCTAATTCTTCTACTGAAACCGGCTGAATGGGCAGCCGAAGCCCATTAATAGGATCGACTTCTTTACCAAGGGTCGGGTTGACTTGAGTAATCTTTGAAACAGTCAGACCAAATCTTTGAGCCACATATTCTATTGGTTCATTAACGGCCGGTAGATAAAGCGGCAGGTCTAAAACAGAATCCTTTTCTGCCTTACTTGGAGTTTCAGGACTCTCAGCTCCACCAATAGCCTTAGAAACAGCCAGCCATTCATTTTTTTCTCTAACTATTTCTTCATTACCAATAAAAGCGTAAACCTTGCCTTTCCTATAAATCATCGCTACTTGTTTACTTCCTTTTTCAGGAGATAAAAGAAGTTGTAATTCATTTTCCTCATCCGGGTAGAACAACGCTTGGAGACTACCTTCTTGATCATAGTATTGACCCGTAAGAACTACTTCATTATTTAAGTCTGTTCCGACTGTCCACCAAAGAAGGCCTTTTCTTGATAAGACATTTTCATTGAGGGCGCCAAGAAGTTTATTCACAATTGCTTCAGCCTGGGGTTTAAAAATTAAAGTATCTTCTTTTGTCAGAACCTTATTTGTTTCAACATCAACAGTTTGACCAATAAACCAGAGTTTATTGACATCGATGTTTCTCGCTTGGAGTAATTTTTGATGATCAGGGGGAGCAAGGGAAACAACATTTTCTCCAGACTTTAAATTTAAGCGATATTCCCGGCCATTTATGTTTAAAACCCCGCCTTCAGCCGGCAAAGGGTAGCCAATGGCAAAAGGGGCTTCTTCATAACCTGGAGTGCCTTCCAAACTCCGAAATTCAGACTGGAGACCACCACAATCTTTGCTTGGGCACCAATCCGGAGTAAAATCAATCTCTGCCCCTTCTGGAACACCATAGAGTTTAAGATAGGCAACAAAATAACAAATTTTTCTCTCGTTATCCTTTACTCCAAAAGCTTCTGGATCCCAATATTCATTAACTTTTCCCGCCCCATTATCAGCTATATTAGTAGAATATTCGGAACAGGCACGGTCACCCTTGCTTTGAAAAAAAGGATAAAGATAGAGCCATTCTTGAGGAACAGGATTAACCCTTGGTAAAGAAGTCTCTGTTGGGACAATAGGTGGCCTAGTAAAAGCTGGTTCTTGGGTTGGTGGAATAGTTACCACTGCTTCAGGAGTTGAGATCCTTAGACTACAAGCAGCTAATAATCCAGCTAAAACAAGCTTAGTTATTTTTTTTATTTTAGGATTTTTTTCCAAAAAGGCAGTCAGCCAAGGAACGGACATTCCCGCCAGTGCTTGATTAGCCTCTTTCCAATTAGGATCTTTATTAATTTCCTCTTTTAATTTCTTAATTTGCTCAAGCTCTTTTAAGCTGGAATGCCAAACTCTTAAATCAAACTGGGAAGAATAAGGATCTTCTTTTGCTTTAAAAAAAGCAGTTTCAATATTTTGCTGCCTATCTTTTTTGGGATGTTGTTGATATTCTCTAAGAGCTTTTAATGTTTTCTTCACCTTCTCAGGAACTTTACCATGAGGGGTTAAAGGCATCTTAACAGCTACCTGGATAATTTCATTACTAGGATTTATAAAACTAAATTGAAAACCGGTAGTATCTTCTGAATTTTTAAGGTTTTGGGCTCTTTTTTCTAAAACTTGAACAAGGGGAACATTTAATCTGCCTAAATAATCAGCTGCTTCTACTCCGGAAAATGGAGTTTTATCGATTAAAACCTGAGTTAAGGCATCAAGAGGGATTAAATTTCGAAGAAGCGTTGGCAATCTTTTTGGCTCAGACAATTGTTCCTGAAAAGCCGGAGTAATAAATTCAACAGGTGGCTGGTTAATATTGCTTTCTTGTTCTATTAAAGCCATATATTTATTTAAATATATTATAAGATATTTTATAATATAAAGCCATCATGATTTTATCAACTGTTTTGCCTTAATTAGGCTAATTAAGTTGCCTAAATTAACCTAAATCAGCTTTTAAAAATTTATAAAATATCATTTTTAAAAAAGATTTTTTAAGGTATAATTAATAAAAATGAGGTTTAAACTAGAAAATAATATTAAAAGAATTGAAAAATATGTTTTTTATCTTCTTATCTTTCTTATTCCCTCTAATTTAGCTAAACACTGGCCTCAATTATGGTCTTATATTCACGGCATATTAATTGACTATTTAATTCCCAGCCTTTATTTAACCGATATTTTAATTTTAAGCCTTCTTATATTTTGGCTTTTAAGACTAAAGCCAAAAATTATCAATATAAAACCCAGCCTATTTTTAAAAAAAATTAATTTTAAAAACAACTGGGTTTATCTTCTTGCTTTTTTACTCCTTTTTTATTCTTGTTTTAAGGCTTTAAATCCCCCGGTTGCTTTATATAAACTCCTAAAAATATTTGAATTTACTTTCTTTATCTTATATATCAAATATAATCCTTCTATAAAAAAGGATATCAACAACATTACTAAAGCTCTTTCTTTTTCCATTATTTTCCAGTCCCTACTAAGTTTAGCTCAATGGTTAAAACAAGGCTCAATTTTCTCTTATCTTTTTTTAGGAGAACAGCCATATAACTTAAGTACTTTAGGAATAAAAAAAATAAGCTTTTTGGGTCAACTAAAAGCGCCACCCTTAGGAACCACCCCTCATCCTAATATGCTGGCAGGTTTTTTAGTCGTCAGTTTAAGCCTAATTATCCTTTTCCAAAAGAAAAGTCTTTTAAAAAAACTGAGTTTACTTTTAGGGATAATAGCCTTAAGTTTAACTTTTTCTTTACCAGCTTACTTAGCTTTTTTAAGCTTTCTTTTTTTAATCTTTAAACTAAAGTTGAAAAAGTTTTATCCCGGGCTAAGCCTCCTTTTCTTAGTTTTACTTTATCTTTCTTTTTCTAAATTTTCTGATCCCAGTTCAATCAGCAAAAGGTTAAAACTGACTGAGATTGGCTTAAAGATGGGGCTCAGCTCTCCTATCACAGGAGTGGGTTTAAATAATTTTATTCCTAGAATGGAAGAGTTTGGTATTATTGAAGCTAACTACCGCTTTTTACAGCCAGTTCATAATATTTTCCTTCTAATTCTTTCAGAAACCGGCCTAGCCGGCTTAATTCTTTTTTTTAAAGCCTTAAATTTAAAAAAGACAAAATCCCTTTATCTGCCCCTCGGCTTAATTCTTTTTTTAGGCCTATTTGACCACTATTTTTTCACCCTTCAACAGGGACTCCTCACTTTAAGTTTAATTTTAGGAATAAGTTTATCCAAAAACTCAAAAAAATAAGAAAAAGAAGATAATCTATAAAAAGCTTGCTTAAAAAATTCCAGCTTCTTCTAAATCTTGAAGAACAGCTTTTTCATCTAAATTACTCAACCAATTAGAAAAATCCATGCTATCTAACAAAGCCCCACTTAAACAATGATCAGCTATTTCAAAAGCACCCGCTTGTTCTCCCAATTCATGAGGCTGACTTTGATCAAAAATTGGCACTTCTGGTAAATTTTCCATAAAAAAAACTTTAAAAATTAATAAAACAAAACTAGATTATTTTAAACCTTAAAGATTTTAATAAATTCTTAGGGTTTTGTCAATATTTTAACCCGCTCCCCCGCCTCCACCACCGCCTCCGCCTCCACCGCCACCGGAAAACCCGCCCGAAGAACCGACTCCTGAGGCTCCATAAGAAGAAGAAAAAGTTGAAGACAGCGAAGAAGCCGCTGAGGATAAATTACTTAAACCAGCGGAAAAAGAACTTAAATTAGTCCCAAACTGACCTGAAGGCGTTCCCCCATAATAAGCTAAAAAGATTTGGCGGTCAGGAGCGGAAAAATTAATCGGTAAACTAGCCAAAGCTTTGACAGAAATACCCAGTAAAGTCCCATAAACCAGATATTTTTCCCATAAAACCAGCGAATCAACCGGATAAGCTTTGGTAATCGAATAGTCTTTTAACCAGCTTTTAAAAGCCAACCAAGAGGCGGCCTCTTTTCTACCCGACTCACTTCTTTTTTCCCCATAAGAAGCAAAAATTGATAAAAGCACAATTATTCCTAATTCAATAAAAACCAAGGGAAAAATAACTATTAGGGCGGCAGAAATAGCTGGATTACTAGTCATTAAAGGAATAGTAATAAAAATTAAAACAAAATTAATTCCCCACCCTAACCAAATCTCTTTTCTTTTCAGTTGAGAGGTCTTTTCATGGCTTTCCTTTTCTAAAAAGCCTGATTCAATAATATTGGCAAAAGCTTTTTTTTGAAAATCCTGAAAAAAGTTATATGAACTTGTCGGATGGCTCTGGGAATATATTTTGATTTGTTTAAACTCAATTTCATTTTTTCCTTTACCCACCTTGTCAAAAAGAAAATCCAAAAGATCTTTCTCAAAATCCAATAAAGAACTATATTTTCCCCCATATTCTAAAGTTTTTTCTAAACTATAGTCATAACCAGTTATCTGACCCAAAAGACCGGTTTTAATTTTTTTAAAAGATTTAATCCGAATAAGCTTTTTTAAAACTAGAGATAAAATAGTTGACAAAAAGACTTTTGAAGACAAGTTTTTACTTAATTTTATTATCCCCTCTACCATGGCCGGGGCTAAATCTGAGGGCGGTTCATGAAGCTTATCAGCCAGGTTTATTGAAGGTAAGGGCAAATCTCTGCCATATTTTAACCAGTCTTTAAAATACCCTAGAGCACCTTTAAGAAAATATATAAAAGCACCCAGGCTAGAACCAATAAGAAAAATTAATATTATTCTGGTCTTTTTTTTGGTTGTTTCCGTCTGCTTGGCAAATTTTTCTTCTTCCGCTAAAATATTAGCTAAACTGCTCTTCCCTAAAATAGTATTAACATCACTAACTAAACTTTTTTCAAAAAGAAATCTAATTTCTAAAAAGGTTTTTTGGGGTAAATTGTCGGCTTGAAATAAACATTCTGACTGACTGGGTATTTTAAGCTTTCCATTTAAATAACCATGGCCAAAGCAATATATTTTATTATCCCCCGAATCTCCAGGCAAAGTTATTTTCCCCTGAACATTGTTAACTCCTTTATCCCACTGATCACCAATTACCTGCCAGTAAAACTCAGCAATATCCTGATGTTTTTTAATTCCTTTCAAAACTTTATAGGAAATAGTAAAGGTTTTTTCTTCATTTAAGGCTTTATAAAACCATTTGGCATAAAGCTTATTATTAGTAGTGGTAACAATATAATTACCCGGGGTTTCAAAAATCCCTCGGTTATACCAGCCACTTTCATCCCCCACCTTAAAATCCATAATTTCATAATCTTCTTTTAAAGGAATAAAATAATCTCCCCAGGAAAAAGAACCGGAAAAATTATAGGTTCTCTCTTCTAAAACTTCAAAAGAACCATCTTCCTGAATCCTTATATTAAAGTTAACTTGGGGAAAAGAATAATCCTTTGCTTGAACAAAGCCGGGAAACAAGAAAAAAGAAAGACTAAAAAATACCAGGAGACTAGTTAAAAATAAAATAAATTTTTCTATTATAAAGATCTTGTTTTTTAACATTAGTTTATTTTAGCCTTAAAAAATCCTTAAAACTGTCTTGATTAATTAATTTTAATTCGCTCTTAGGATAGGTTTGAATAAATGTTTTTGGCTTCCTCAACCGGCTATTTTTCCATTTAAATTCAAAGCCAAATAATTTTCCTCCCGCTTCTTCTAAATAGTCAATTTTCTCTTTTTGGTGAGTCCGCCAAAAATAATAATTAAAATCAGTCCCCAGATTAAAGTTATTTTTAATTCTCTCGCTTATCATAAAGTTCTCCCATAAAGCCCCAACATCTTGTCTTAAATCAAGTGGATTTAAATTATTAATCAAAGCATTTCTAATCCCCGTATCATAAAAATATATTTTCCTAAGCTTAGAAAGTTCTTTTCTTAAGTTGCGGCTAAAAGGCCTGAGCCTGAAAACAACAAAAGCTTTTTCCAAAAGATTAATATATCGGGCAACAGTTTTTTTATCTATCTTCAAAAGTCCTGCCAATTCATTATAGGAAACCTCATTGCCGATTTGCAAAGCCAGAGCTTGGAGCAGTTTAGATAGAATTTCCGGGTTTTTAACCTGTTGATACTGTAAAATATCCTTGTAAAGGTAGCTTTTACTAAGTTCTTTTAAAAGGACCTCTTTTCCCTTTTTCTTTTCTTCCAGGACAATTTCCGGATACATTCCGAAAATAATTTTTTCTTCCAAGCTTTTCTTTATCCTCTCATAACTATAAAGCCTTGCTGATTCTAATAAACTAAAAGGATAAAGGTAAAACTCTCTTTTTCTACCAGTCAAAGGCTCAACAATCTTATTAGAAAGATCAAAAGAAGAAGAACCAGTGGCCACCACTTGAATATGGGGAAAATTATCAACTATTAATTTCAAAGTCAAACCAATATTTTTCACTCTCTGGGCTTCATCAATAAAAACCAAACGCCAGTCATCAATCAAATCCTTTAATTCTTTTGAACCGGTATTTTCAAATGACTTTCTCACTCCAGGCTCATCACAGTTAAAATAAACAGATTGCTGAGGAAAATTCTTTTGAATCTCCTTAATTAAAGTTGTTTTTCCTACCCGACGGGCACCATAAATAATAATGATTTTTCCTTTAAAAAATTCTTTTTCCACTCTTGACTGAATTTTTCTTTTAACAATCATTTTCCCCCATTTTAATATAATTTAGGTTAACTATCCCCTAATTATATATAATTTAGGGGACTTGTCAAGATGGCGAATTGCCTCACTAAAAATGTACTCCAAATTGTATCGTTGCCTCAAATAAAAATGTACTTGAAATCATTTAATATTTTTGGTTATCTTACCGCTGTTTAGAAATGATTTATCATTATTAATTTTTTTTCTAAACAGAAAGATAATCATGTTGACTATGAAGCAAAAACAGGCAGTTTCAAGACAGGTAGCTTTAAGGTATAAAAAGGCAGGGAAAAAAGAGAAAGGAATTATCCTTAGTGAGTTTACCAGAACTACTGGGTATAACCGTTCCTATGCCGCAAGAGTTTTAAGACAGAAGGCAAAAGTTAAGATTGTTAGGCAAATCAAAACAAGAGGTTTTAATGTTGTTGTCTTTGAAGATGGAAGAAGGAAAAAAAGCAAACAAAAAAGAATCAAGGCTAAAAAGTATGACCAGAAAGTCTCCTCCGTCCTTAAAAAAATCTGGGTCATTTGTGATTGTATTTGCTCTAAAAGACTGGGTCCTTTTTTGCCTACCGTTATTCTTGTTCTGGAAAGATTTGGTGAAATAAAAGTGGATGAAAAAACAAAGAAAAAGCTATTAAAGATCAGCCCTGCCACAATTGATAGACTGCTTAAAAATACTAAAAAAAGTTATCAGTTTAAAAAGGGTTTTTCTACCACTAAACCAGGAACACTGCTTAAGAATAAAATAAAGATAAGGACTTTTAGCGACTGGGATGATTTAAGACCAGGGTTCTTTGAAATTGACCTGGTAGCTCACTGCGGCGAAGTAAATGCAGGAGAATATATTTTCAGCCTTAACTTTACTGATGTCTATTCCGGCTGGGTGGAACCAGAGGCAGTTATGGGCAAGTCCCAATACCGAGTCTTTAATAGATTGAAGAAGGTTGAACAAAACCTAGCTTTCCCCATTTTGGGCATAGATTCTGATAATGACAGTCCTTTTATTAACGCCCACCTTTTTAAATATTGTGAAATTAATAAAATTACCTTTACCCGCTGCCGGGCGAACAGGAAAAATGATCAGTGTCATGTTGAGCAGAAGAATTACTCGGTTATCAGGAGGGCTATTGGCTACAACCGCTATGATAGTGAAGAAGAACTAAAAATAATTAGAGAGCTTTACCAAAACCTAAGGCTTTATGTTAACTTCTTTCAACCGGTGATGAAATTAAAAGAAAAAACAAGAAATGGGGCTAAGGTGACTAAAAAGTATGATAAGGCAAAAACTCCTTATCAAAGACTTTTAGAATCAAAATCCCTTAATCAAAAAGTCAAAGACAAACTTAAAGCCCAATATGTTAAACTAAACCCAGCTTGGCTAAAAAGGAATCTAGAAAGATTACAAAACAAGCTTTTAAAATATTCTGCTTTAAAAGAAAAGTTAAGAAGAACAAAAATACAGGAAAAACAATTAAAAAATTAATAAAGATTTCAAGTACTTTTTTGATGAGTCAACGAATCACCGTTTCAAGTACTTTTTTAAATGAGGCAATACGGATGGTCCTTGACAAAAATAATATTCAGCATACAATAAGTAACTTATGGCCGAAAACAACCCTAAACCTATTTTACCTGTTAATGATGACCTTCATCTTTCTGGAGGAATTGAAAGCGGAAACCCCCTTCCTAGCATCCGTAGCTGGCAACAAGAAACATCACAAATACTAGGCCAGGCTTTATTAGACCCTGGTTTTAATCTCCATCTTTTAGTAGAAACTGGTTATCTTGATATGCAAGGCTTATCTAAACAGTTAATAAAAGAGGCGGAAAAAAGGGTTAAACAACCGGAAGAAGAAACAACTAAACCCGACGAAGAAAGCCTTCAAAACAGAATAATTCAAATCTACCGTAACTATTTTGGCATTGAAGAAGAAAAATAAGCTACATCTTTTGGGGTGCTTTAATTCCCAAAAGATATAAGCCTTTTTTAATAATTACCCCAGTTATCTTGGTTAAAGCCAATCTGAAGATTCTTTTATCCTTATCTTTTTCCTTTAAAATCCGGTGCTTATTATAAAAAGCGTTGTAATTTTTGGAAAAATCATATAAAAAGTTAGCGATTAAATTAGGACTGTATTCCTGACCGGCTCTTAAAACCACTTGAGAAAAATTTAGAAAAGTTCTTAATAAACCAAGTTCTTCCTGATTTAAAACCAAGTCTTTTTCTCTAAACCCTAAGCTATCAGACTTGGTTTTAATATCAATCCCCGCCTTGTTTAAAACTGACAAACAACGGGCATAGGTATATTGTAAATAAGGCCCGGAATTCCCCTGAAGAGAAATTGACTCATCAATATCAAAGGCCAAATCAGTGGCAGAACCAACTTTTAGAAAAGAATATTTAACACTTCCCGTCCCAATCATTTCCAAAATTTCCTTTTTTGTTTCCGGAAACTCTTTTTTCAATCTTTTTTTAGCTTCATCTAAAAGCCATTCACCGGTAACAACATTACCTAACCTGGAACTCATCTTGCCTTTTTTTAATCTCACCCAACCATAAAGCAAGTGTTTTTCCCTATCTTTAGTAAAAGGGGAAACCATTTCCAAAGCTTTAAAAATAACTTTAAAATACTCTGCCTGCTCTGGCCCAACATTGTGAATAATAAAATCAGGATTATACTCTTCAAACTGGAGCCGGCCTAATTCCATGTCTTTAGCCTCATAAGTCGGATTCCCTTGGGAAGTTATAAAAACCCTATCATGAAGGCCATATTTTGAACCTGGGAAAATAATTGCCCCTTTACTCTTTTTAAAAATATCCTTTTTTAAAGCCTTTAAAACTATTTCTTTCCCTTTTAAAGCCACTTCTGATTCAAAATAAAAGCGGTCAAAACAAGAATCAAGCCTTTTATAAATCCTCTCAAAATAATCTAAACTCCACTGCCTGGTTTCCTGCCAAAGATCAATAATCTCCTGATCTTTTTTCTCATAAATTTTCCGGTTAACCTCTAAAATCTCGGCTTTAGCTTTCTTATTTTTCTCATAAGCCTTATTCCCTTTAACATAAGCCTTCCCTAAATATTCAATTTTCTGATCCAAGTTTTTTAAAGTCTTAAAAGAAATTTTATCTTTTTTTACTGCCCATAAGCACTTGGCAATATGCATCCCCACATCTCCCTGATAATTAGCCCTGATTACCTTAGCTCCCAAAGATTTTAAAATTCTGACTACTGCTTCACCATTAGTGATATTTCTCAAGTGGCCAAGATGAAAAAGCTTGTGAGTATTAGGATGAGCATACTCAACCATTATCTTTTTCCCCTTAAAATAATTATTACTCCCATATTCCGCCCCTTTTTCCAAAGCTAACTTAAAAAGTTTTAGTAAATATTCTTTTTTAAAATGAAAGTTAATAAAACCAGGGGGTAAAACTTCAATTTTGACAAAAACAGAATTTAAACTCTTGTCCTTTTCAAGCTCTTTAACAATCTCCTGACCTAAATCCATTGGCTTTCTTTTAAGTTTTTTTCCTAAAATTAAAGCAATATTGGAACTAAAATCACCAAAAACTTCATTATCAGGCGGCTCAGCTAAAAATTGATTCGGTTCTAAATCAAAGTTATAAAGCTTTTTGACTAGCTTTATAACTAATTTCTCTATCTGTTTCTCCATTTTTTTAGTATATCAGTATACCTTGACCATTAAAAGCCCTTAAATAACTAAAAGAAAGCCTGCTCTTTCAAGGTATTTTTTAAAGAAATTTTCAAATTTTAAAAGAAAGCTTTGTTTAAAAAAACAAATTAAGGCTAATTCTAATTATTATGAAAGTCTTACAGTTTTAATTTTTAGAGTTTATTGGTGTTGACGCATTGTTTCCAGATCAGGTAAAGACCAAAGAAGAATTCTTGAATTTATAACCAGGTCTATTTCTTCCTGGCCTAAACCAAAGCGTCCGGCCATTTTTGAATAATTATTTAAACTATCTTCCCAAACTTGCTGGATTTCTCTCCATTTTGACTGATTAATTTTTTCAAGGATTTTTTTTTGAACTTTACCCAGTTCTTTTCTATTACCAAAAAACAGACCATTAAAAACAATTTCCAATTTAGAAGGGTCAACCTCCATATAGTTGTCAGAAGTTGGCAGAGAATTATTTTGGCAAAGTCTAAATCCCAAGCTGTCAACGGCCTTTTTAAAATTATTGGTAATTAGATCTGTTTTTTTTTCAGAGGAGCCTTCTTTAAAAACCAAACCCCAATCAATATCCCGTCCCGGTATCCAATAACCCTTGGAAAGACTGCCTAAGACTACCAGACCAATCAATGAAGGATAATCATTCCTAAGTTTATTCACAACATCAAACAAAGGATAGAGAGGAAAATCAGGCTTATCTTTATCAATCAAATCTTTAGCCAAAGGATTGGCCAAAAGAGGCTCCTGGGAATAAATAAAGTTTCTGATAACCTCCTGTTTTTTTTGCTGGTCAAGTTTTCCAACTTGTATTTTGCCTAAAGCAGTGGCTGCCTCTCTCTGGACATCAAGATCTTCATCTTTAACCAACAGCCTTAAATCATCAAGGGCAATTGGTCCAAGGCTGCCTAAAGCAGT
>PEZT01000026.1:0-7703 GCA_002773945.1 Candidatus Beckwithbacteria bacterium CG10_big_fil_rev_8_21_14_0_10_34_10
TAGACCAGAGTCAGTTAAAACTTAAAGATGAAGCTTTGGTAGAAATAGAAAAAAGCCCTAAATTAAAGATTATTTCCGCTAAGGCTTTGCCAGTGGTTGAACAAGTTGAAGGAGGGGAGAACAAGGTGACCGGAATTAGAGTCGTGGGTGAGTTTCAAAATCAGGGGCAGGAAACAGTTTTAGAAGTTAAACCAATTGTTAAGTTTTATGAAAAGGGTACTTTAGTGGCCACTAAAATTGCTAATTGGGCTTCAGGTTACCAATTTTTGCCTTTATCTTCTGGGGAGCGAAGCATTTTTGATATTCTGATTCCTAATCCACCCCAGAGCGAACACATTAGTACAAATATGAGGATTATGGAAACAGATAAGAGCGGGGAAGAAGGAGTGGATTTAAAAGTTAAAGATAAAGGTTTTGAAGAAGAAAGTATTGAAAGGGGAGAAGAAAAAATGGCCTATTTTAAATTTACCGGAAAACTTTTTAATCCCCATGATTATTCAGTTGAAAATCCCGGGATTATGGTTTGGCTAAAAGATGATCAGGGGCAAATAATTGCTTCCAGTTACAAGATTTTTGAAGCCGAATTAATCGAATCAAACCAGGAAATAGAAGTAAGTACTCTTTTAATTCCTTTTGATCCTGGTTCAGGTAAAGTTTTCTCCCATGAAGTTAGGACTTACGGGGAAAAATTGTAAAAAATCTTTAAGGCAAAATTAGAAAAGTTATTTTAATTAAACTGGCCCTTGACATAATTTACAATTAGTATATAAAATGTATTGATTATGAATCAAGTCCAAAATCTAAAAAAACTCAGCCGTTTGAGCTATTTTGATAAAAATACCCTGGCTCAGTTTATAGAGCTTTCTGATAATTCTTTATATGCGGCTATAAATCGTTGGGTAAAAAATGGGAAAATAATCCAGCTTAAAAAAGGATTCTATGTGACCGGTGACTATCTTGACAAAATGCCTGAAAAAGAAAAATATCTTGAATTTATTGCTAATAAGCTAAAATTTCCTTCTTATTTAAGTTTAGAATATGTTTTACAAAAATATAGCGTCTTATCAGAATCGATATTTTCCCTTACTTCAGTTACTTTAAAGTCAAAAAGGGTCTTTAGAAACAAACTGGGAGTTTTTATTTATAGAGGTATTAGTAAAAACCTATTCCTGGGCTACACTATTAAAAAAAAGAATGAGTTTGAAATAAAAGAAGCCACTAAGGCAAAAGCCTTATTTGATTATTTATATTTAAAGCTTTTTAGAGTAAGGGTTTTTAATAAAGAAAAAATGGACTCTTTTAGATTAAATCTTTTTGGATTTACTCCTAAAGATAAAAAAGAATTTATAGATTATTGCCGATTAACAAAGATTAAAAAATATCAAATCTTGCCCAGGCTGTTGTTTAAATGATGATTTACCAAGAATTAGAAAAAATAGTCCAACAAGAGCGATTAAAACAAACTTCATTGTTTTATCTTCGTAGCTTGTTAAAGGAATATTTACAAGTTTATGTTCTTTATTTTATTTATACATCTAAAAAATATAATCATAACTTAATTTTTACCGGTGGAACATGCCTGCGTCACTTTTATAATTTACCCAGACTTTCTGAAGACATAGACTTTGATTATTTAAAACAATTTGAAACGGCTAGTCTACAAAAAGATTTAGAGAACTTTTTTGTAAAAACTCAAAAATACAGTGAGATTAAAACTTCTTTGAAGCAAAAAGGCAGGCAAATTCTGCTAAAATTTCCTGTTTTGTATCATTTAGGTCTAGCTCAACCCAGTGAGAGCAATTTTTTATATGTTAAAATTGACTTGTCAAAAAACCTTTCTAAGTATCATTCACTGATTGTTAGTTCAAAAAGTAAATATGGTTTTAATTTTGCTGTTAGACATTATGATTTACCTGATCTGCTAGCTGGTAAAATTCACGCCATTTTAAAAAGAAGGCTTTTAAACGGAAGAGAGGATAGGGTTAGCGTTAAGGGCCGGGACTATTATGATCTTTTGTGGTTTTTAAAGAAAGGCGTCAAGCCAAATATAAAAAGACTTTCAGATCTATTAGGGAAAGCAGTTGGCTTAAAAGATATAGAAAAAGAGTTGGATTACAAAGTAAAACAGGTATCAACCAGCCTAAAAAGTGATTTTGAGGCAGACTTAATTCCTTTTTTGCCTAATTCAAGCGTTATTCCAGGTTATGTAAAAAATTATCAGGAAGAATATTTACGTTATAAAGCCAATTCATTTTCTAATATGGTAACCTTGATGTTAAGGTGTAGGAAGTGCGGTAAGAAATTTAGTTCCGGAATATTAATCTCTAAAGAAAGTTTTAAGAACAGCAAATTTAAAAACAACCTTCATGTTTGTCCTTTTTGCGGCTTTGAAAATTTAAGTAGCCAAACAGACTATTTTTTAAAATAAATTAGTTAGCAAGATAGAAAATTTCATTAAAGGTAAAAATAATTTAATGGTTAATAGATAATATATAAAATTGAATATTATTGACAACCAAAATTATTTTTTAAAGCTAGTTTATTTTAACTCTACTTGAGCGCCAGCTTCTTCTAGTTTTTTCTTAGCTTCCTGGGCTTCTTCTTTTTTAACTCCAGTTAAAAGCTCTTTAGGAGCCGCTTCCACTAGTTCTTTGGCTTCTTTTAAACCTAGGTCTGGTTTTACTTCTCGAACGGCTTTAATAACACTAATTTTATTCGCTCCACTAGAGGCTAAAATAACATTAAATTCAGATTTTTCTTCTGCTTCACCCAAAGCGGCTTTATCTCCACTAGGAACAGCCCCGGCAGCAGCCATGGCGACTGGAGTAGCGGCAGAAACTCCAAATTTGTCTTCTAAGGCTTTAACTAATTCAGCTAGTTCTAAAACACTTAAACTTTCTACCTGGTCAATGAGTTTGGCTAAAACAGGAGAAGTTTTAACTTCTTTTTTAGCAGTTTTAGCTTCTTTTTCTTTAGTTTGAGATTTATTTTCATTTTTGTCAGTCATTAATTTTCACCTCCTTAGTTAGTTTTTTCTTTTTTTTCTTTAATTGCTTTTAAAACATAAGCTAAACTGTTTAAATTAGCTTTTAGAACATAAACTAGAGAAAAAATAGGGGATTTTAAAGTCGCCACTAATTTAGCTTGAAGCTCTGGCTGGCTGGGTAATTTAGCTAAATCAATTACTTTTTCTTTTTCCAGTAAGTCTTTTGCTAGATAGCCGGCCTTAATCTTGGGTAAATCATTTTTTAAAGAGAATTCATATAAGGTTTTAAGAGGAGAAATTTCATCTTCAAAAGAGAGAAGGAGAGCGGTTGGTCCAGTTAAAGGACAATCTTCAGTCTTATAATCAAGTTCTTTTAAGGCAATCTTTAGTAAAGTGTTTTTAATAACTTGGAGCTGGCCCCCAGCTTCAATTACTTGGTTTCTTAAATCATTAATCTGGTCTACTTTAAGGCCTAAATAGTCTACTAAAATTACTGACTTAGCCTTTTTAAGATCTTTCCTGACTTCTTCAACCTGATTAATATTTTTTTTACTTGGCATTTTATTTATATATTTAGAAATAGATTGCTAATATTTGTTGCTAAAAAATGTTTATAAAAATAGCGCTTTGAGGAGCGCTTTAATAAGTTATTTTAGCTTTTATTAATTAGCGTTTCCTCGGTAGGCTTTATTTTTATACCTACGGTCTTTGAAAACACTAATATTTTATCTAATTAAAGATAGACTGTCAAGCAAGTCATTATTAGGTTTAAAAAAGAGGAAAGGGAAATTAGATTTTTTATAATCTTTGATTCTTTATTTAAGGTTGACTTTAATTCCCGGAGAGTGAGTGGAGCAGATAGAAACCTTTTCAATTTTTCCAGGAGTAACAGTTTTTATTAAACATTCAAAATTTTGAAGGATTTTTTTAGGTCCAAAAGAGATTTTTCCAATTCGAAGGTGAATTAAAGGTGCTTTAGGCTCAGTTTTTATTTGAGTGGTGCCTGCTTCCATCTTTTTTTTCAATTCTTCTGGTTTTTCGGAAATAGTATTTGTTTTTGGACTAGGCACTAAACCTTTTGGTCCTAATATTTTAGCTACCCGAGCAATTTTAGGCATCATTTGGGGGCTGGCAATTAAAACATCAAAATTAATTTTTCCCTGGCTAATTTGTTCAACCAAAAGATCATTAGCAATTACAATCCGCTGTTTTTTACCGGTTCCGTGAGGAAAAGATATTGTTCCGCTGTACTTTTCTTCTCTTAAGTTTAAATGAACTTCAACAGTTTCATCCATTTTAGAATTTGATAAGGAGCAAAGAAGCTCAATCGCTTCATTGGGAGGATAAAGTTTAGTTTTATCTATTTTGGCTTTTAGTGCCTCATATCTTTTAGATCTTTTTTTCGCTTTTCTTTTCTTGGCTTTTTTCCCTTTTTTAGGCTCTTTTTCTGGTTTGATTTCTTCTTTATCTAGTTTTTCCCTGGCTTCTAATTTCTTTAAAGCTTGGGCTGAAACATCAGTTAACCGGCCTTGGGCTTTGCCACTTTTAGCAATCTGCCTTTTTTCTTTTTTTTCTTCTTTGGAAAGATCAATAGATTTTATTTTTTTTTGTCCCATTTTATTTTATTTCCACTCCCATTGAGCGAGCGCTGCCCGCCACAATTTTTTTAGCGGCTTCTAAATCTTTGGTATTGAAGTCAGCCATTTTTTCTAAAGCGATTTCTTCTAAATCTTTTTGACTTAAAGTCCCGGCCTTAACTCGACCTGGCTCTTTGCTACCATTTTTTATACTAAGTTTACTTTTGATATATTGTGATACTGGAGGTTTCTTAAGAATAAAATCAAAAGTCCGGTCTTCATAAATCTTAACTTCAGCCGGAACAACCCCCTTCATGTCTTTAGTTTTAGCATTGTATTGCTGGCAAAATTCCATAATATTAACTCCGTGTTGGCCTAAAGCCGGTCCAATTGGGGGAGCGGGATTAGCTTTACCGGCGGTAATATTAAGCTTTAAAATTGTTTTTACTTTTTTAGCCATTGTTTTTATTATTGTGTTTCTGGGTTTATTTTATTATTATGGTTCTGGGTTTATTGGTTGGTTTGGGTTTTTTGCGTCAGCTTTTAGAGCCGGCCTTAAGATTTCCATGGCCACCAATTCCCTGCTTACCAAATCAGCGCTTTCGGGCGTTAACCCAAAATTAGTTAATAAAGCTTCAGCTTGAGTAAGTTGAAATTCATTTAGTTTTTCCCAAGCTGTTGGTTTTTCTTTTTTTTCCGCTGGATTCATTTTTCTCCTTTAAATTTTAGAAACCTGTAAAAAATCTAGTTCCACTGGTGTTTCCCGGCCAAAAATAGAAACCAGGACTGAGATTTTGCCTTTTTCTTCATCAATTTTATCAATCGTACCTAAAAAGTTGGCAAATGGGCCTTCAATGATTTTAACCGCTTCTCCAGTAGAAAAGCTAGTTTTGTATTTAGGTGCTTCCATGGCCATGAATTTTAAGATGGCTTCAACTTCTTTTTCCGCTAAAGGAGTCGGTTTATTGCCGGTGCCGACAAAACCGGTAATGCCTGAAGTGGTGTGAACCGTTAACCAGGCATCATCACTTAAAACCATTTTAACCAATAAATACCCAGGAAAGACTTTTTCCGCAATATCAATCTTAGCTCCTTTGGAAATTTTAATTTTGTTTTGAGTCGGAATTAAAATCTCTAGAATATTATCGGTTAAGCCCATACTTTCCACTCTTTGTTTTAACATCGCCGCTACCTTGTTTTCATGACCGGAGTAGGTGTGAACGACATACCAATGAGCTTTAAGACTAGTAGATTCATTAATAATAATATGATTATTATTAATCTCAGGGGGATTTAGTTCTTCTTTTATTTCCGCTTTTTGAGCGGTTTTAGGAGATTTAGCCTCTTTTTTAGGGGCTTTAACTTCTTTTACAGAATTTTTAATTGCTTTTTTTAATTCTTTTTTATTTTTTTTCATCTTAGTTTTACTAAGTTTTCAGTTAGTTTGGTAAAGATAAAGTCTAAAGAACTGATAAACAAACTTAAAGCCGTGCTAACTAAAATAACTAAGCTGGTCATTTTAATGACTTCATTTTTAGTCGGCCATTTAACCCGCCTAAGTTCAGCCTTAACTTCTATTAAATATTTAATTGGTGAACCTGATAATTTAGGCATAGAAACATTAGGCATGTCCATGAGGAAATATTGTATCATAAAATTTGTTTTTAGTAAAAGGATTTGTTTTTTTTAACTTGACAGCAAAAGTTTTAAAGAGATAGAATAGGGCATATGAAGAAAATAACTAAGGCAGTAATTGCGGTTGCCGGGTATGGCACCCGGTTTCTTCCGGCCACTAAAAACCAACCCAAAGAAATGCTGCCAATTATTGATAAGCCCATTGTCCAGTATTTAGTGGAAGAGGCCGTTGCTTCAGGTATAAAAGACATAATTTTAGTTACCCGTTTTGGTCAATCAAGTTTGGAAAATCATTTTGATACTAATATGGAACTTGAGATTCAACTTGAAAAAAACGGTAAAAAAGAAGCTCTAGAAAAGGTTCAGCGGACTTATCGGATGGCTAATTTTATCTATATTAGGCAGGGGAGACATTTACCTTATGGCAATGCCACCCCGCTTTTATGCATTCACAATGTCATTAACCGGGATGAACCGTTTGTCTATATGTTTGGGGATGATTTAGTTAAAGGGAAGATTCCCTGTGTTAAACAGCTAATGAATGTTTATTATAAAGAGAATCCAGCGGCCGTTATTGCGGTTCAGGAAACGGCTAAAGAAGAAATTGAGAGATATGGGGTAGTTAAATACAAAAAAGGGACTAAAATTAATCAGATTGATCAAGTTTTAGAAAAAATGCCGGCTTCTAGAGCGCCTTCAAGTATGGCTCAGTTTGGCCGCTTTATTTTCACCCCTAAGGTTTTAAGAATTGCTCGAGAGCATTTTGAGTCAGGTAAGTTTGGGAAAGACAATGAGCTTTGGGTGGCAGATTTATTAAATGAACTGGCTAAAAAGGAAAAAGTCATTGCTCAGCCAATCAAAGGTAAGTGGATGACGACCGGTGATCCTTTAAGATATATGAAAACCATGGTTGAATTTGCTTTAGATAGAGAAGACATTGGAGCTGAGTTTTCCAAGTATTTAAAAGAACTTAATCTTTCTTAAAAACCCCATGAAAATTAGAAAAGCAGTTATTCCGGCCGCCGGCATAGGCACCCGGTTTCTTCCTTGGACTAAATCCATGCCTAAAGAAATGCTGCCCATTGTTGATAAACCTGTCATCCAATATGTAGTGGAAGAATGTGTTAACTCCGGCATCAAAGAAATTATCATTGTTTATTCTCAGGAAAAAGAAGCTATTAAAGAATATTTTTCAGAAAATAAAAAATTTGAAGAAAAACTGAAACAACAGGGGAAAATAGATAGAATTTTCTCAGTACAAAATTTACTCAAAAAAGCAAAAATTACTTTTATTCTCCAAACTGGTCCTTATGGAAATGCGACCCCAATTTTAGCGTCGGAAAAAGTTATTGGTAAAGAACCGTTTGCTGTTTTGTGGGGTGACCAGTTTATTTGGGCAAAACCGGAAAGGTTAAAACAATGCCTTTCAATTTTTGAAAAATTTAAAAATCCGGTGATTGCCGGAATTAGGGTGGGAAAAATAGAAACCAGAAATAGAGGGATGT
>PEZT01000026.1:7719-10621 GCA_002773945.1 Candidatus Beckwithbacteria bacterium CG10_big_fil_rev_8_21_14_0_10_34_10
TTGGGAAAAACCAGGACCTGAAAAAGCCCCTTCTGATTTAGCAGCCTATGGAACTTATCTGCTAACTCCAGATATTTTTCCTCTGTTAAAAAAAATAAAACCAACAAGAGATGGAGAATATTGGTTGGTAGATGCAATTAATCTTTTAGCTAGAAAAAGAAGAGTTTTAGTTCACGAACTTTCCAATGCTAAGTTATATGACGCCGGCACTAAATTAAATTACCATAAGACAGTTATAGATTTTATGTTTAAGGATAAAGAAATTGGCCAGAAGATGAAGGATTATTTAAAAGGAAAAAAACTGGTTTAAACTTCAATCTTAATCTGGTAAAAATGGCAGTTTTATTCAAGCTTTAAAAAAAATAGGAAAAGAGACTATTTTTTAATGTTCTCTTATTTTTTTCTTTTTTTTAAGGTGAGCTAAATTATTAGAATTTTTTGCGATGTTATTAACCTGAAAAAAGTTTTTTTAAAAAAGTTCTGCTTAACATCTACTTTAAAATACTTTTACAGTAGTTCTAGATATAAAAGAACCTATGTAAAAATGCCTAGGTTTTAAGAGTAAAAATTAGAAATTAAATTAATGCCTAAATCTGCCCCTAAACTTCTTTCCATCGGCCAGGCAGCCGGCCTGTTTAATCTTCCTTTAGTCAGGTCACGAGAAAAATAGCTAAAGCGCTAAAAAAAACTTGCTCTGGGAGAAAAACAAATCTCGGTTTTTTTATTTTAGAGATTTTTTAATATCAGTCACGATTTCATCTAATTTAAAATCTACTTTGGTGTAGCATTTTTTAACCCCTAGCTTAAGATATATTTGAATTTTTTCAGGTGAGACAGTGTTGGAAACGACAAATATGGGCAGATTTTTCCAGGCAGACCCTTTTTGTTTTAGTTTGGTTACAAAGTCCAAACCGTTTTCTTTGCCATACAAATAGTGATCAAGCCAAACAAAATCAATTTTAACTCCTTTTTTCAGATATTCGAGGCCTTGGTTTACTGATCTGGCGGTGATGGTCTCAAAACCATTTTTTTCACAACTAGATTTAATCACTTCCCAAAGCGGTTTCTCGTCTTCTAGTATTAATCCTATTTTTTTTTGCGTTTTCATCTTAATTTCTTTCCTTTTTTTTATTTAAACCATTTTTTATAGGGATAGTGACATAAAAAGTGGTTCCCTTATTAATTTTTGATTTAAACGAAACTTGCCCTTTCATTATTTTAACAACGGCTTTTAAAATATACAGGCCTAGTCCGATACCTTCTGGTTCCTTTTCCTTGGCATTATTACCCCTAAAGAATCGATTAAAGATGTTTTTCTGGTCGTTTTCAGGAATACCAATGCCGGAATCAGCTATGCTAATAATTAGATTACTGCCTTGGTGTTTGATTTTAAAGTCTATTTTGCCCTTTTTTAATGAGTATTTGATGGCATTAGAAAACAGGTTTTGAAGAATAATTGTTAGCTGTTTAGGGTCTACCATAAGTTTAGGAATATTTTTGCCATAAGTTTCTTTTATCTCAAGATTTTTATCTTTTATTTTTAGCTTTTCTTCATTGATAATTGTTTTTGCTAAAGCAACCACGTTGACCGATTTTTTTTCAAACTCAGTTATGCCCATTTCGATCCGGGAAATACTTAAAAGAACATTAATTAAAGAAACCATTCTTTGACTGGCTTGGTATATTTCATTTAAATATTCTAATTGTTTTTTGTTTAAAGAACCGATGTCTTCTGAAAGGAGTAGTTCAATATACCAGTTAATAGTGGCAAACGGTGTTCGCAGTTGGTGAGAAACCAAAGAAGCAAATTCTGTTTTTGCTATATCAGACTCTTTTTCTTTAGAAATATCTCTGAAAGTTTCAACGGCGCCGACTATTTTTTTATTAAGAGTAATGGGATTGATGACACTGCTAACCGGAAATTTGCTTTTATCCTTGCGGAAATAATAAAAAGGCTCGCTTAGGTCAGCGACCACTTTTTGTCCGCCTAAAACTTTAGTGATAATTCTTTCTTTAAAAGCAACAGCATTTCCTCGTTTGTCTTCTCTGGGAAGAATTTTAATTATCGATTTATTTAATACTTCTTTTGATGTCCAGCCCGTAATTTCCTCAAAGGCTCTATTGACATAATCAATTTTTCCGCCTTTATCTACATCAACGATGACAATTAGGCCTTCACCAATTGAACTAATAACAGCATCGTCCCTAATTTTTCGTTTTATTATTTCTGCCGCATCTAACTGATTAGAATATTTTTTCTTTTTTTTCACTTGCCCCTCAGGACTTATTTATCTAAAGAGGTGGGTCTCTCCTAATATTATTAAAAACATTATTTCAGAAATTGTCGAGGGGGAGGGGACTTTAACGGGAAACTTGGATGGTTTCACTTAGTTCGGCTGAGCAGGCTTTGACAGTGATAATATTATTGCTGTCGGCCACAACTGAGTATTTAGTTGTTTCTTCTGTGCCATCTTTAGGGTCAACAGGCATAGATTTTAGATATTTTTCTAAAGTTGTCGATAGGTCGAGACAAATGGGGTCAGCCTCAGCACAGCTGGTTCCGCCTGAACTGCAGGTTCCCAGCTGTTTTTCAGTGGTCGAAATTCCAGAAGGCAGACTGCCGTCATTATCGACAATATATTCATGAATAGCGGTTAAAATAGAGTTTACATCTCCCCAGCGGCGCGAATTTCGGGCATCGGCAAATCTGGTTACCGGATCAAGAGCTACCAGGACAACGGTAGCCAAAACAGAAATAATAGAAATTACTAAAAGAAGTTCTATCAGGGTAAAACCCTTATTGATATTATTGTTTTTTCTCATCTAATTAAGACTGATCGGTTATTATTGACAATTTAAAAAAAAACAATTTAATTCTTGTCCGTTTTCAGTATAGCATCAA
>PEZT01000016.1:0-388 GCA_002773945.1 Candidatus Beckwithbacteria bacterium CG10_big_fil_rev_8_21_14_0_10_34_10
GGAGCGCAAAATTAACAAAGGATAAGGTAAAATGATAGTTAATGGAACTAAAGAAGGGTTGTCATAGCGTTACTAGACTAGCTTATCACTTTACTTTTATCCCTAAGTATCGGAAAAGGAAGTTAACAGGGGAAATAAAGAAAAGACTTGAAGGAATGATTAAATTTTGCGCTCAAGTGAATGACTGGAAAGTAATGGAATTAGATATCCAGCCGGATCATGTTCACTTGCTCCTTCAAGCCAATGCTGTGGATAGCCCCTCAAGTATTATGAAAAGGATAAAGGGAGGGACAAGTAAAAAACTCAGGGAGTATTTCCCTGGTTTAACAGAAACAATTTGGATGAAGTCATTCTGGGCTGGTGGTTATTTTGCTGAGACTGTAGGAAA
>PEZT01000016.1:419-85591 GCA_002773945.1 Candidatus Beckwithbacteria bacterium CG10_big_fil_rev_8_21_14_0_10_34_10
TTGTCTTAAAAAGGCAGGAATATCAAATTCGCTTTCAGAAGTTGGTTGATCTTCTTCAGATTGGCTACCAGTGGCTTTTTTCTCATCATCATCTTCCTTTTCTTCTTTATACTCATCTTCCAATTCCATTTTTTCTTCTACTTTAGGTCGAAAAGGACTTTTAATGCTGGCAATTTGTTGTAATCTCTGCCTGGCTTCATCAAAACCAGTGGCCACGACGGTAATCTTTACTTGATCGACTAAATTCTCATCAATCACCGTTCCAAAAATTATGTTAGCATCAACGTCAGCAGCACTGGAAATCGTTTCTGCCGCCTGATTAACCTCATTCATAGTGATATCTTTACCACCAGTAATGTTAAAGAGAATTCCTTTGGCTCCTTCGATCGACACATCCAACAAAGGTGAAGAGATAGCTGCTCGAGCGGCAATCTGAGACCTATTTTCACCAGTCCCAACCCCCATTCCCATTAGAGCTGTTCCCGCCCCGGCCATTATCGCTTTAACATCAGCAAAATCAACGTTAATCAAACCTGGAGTCGTAATTAAATCAGAAATACCTTGAACTGCCTGACCAAGAACAGAATCAGCTACATTAAAGGCTTCCATCAAAGTCATTTTCTTGTCAACAATGTCTAGAAGTCTTTGGTTAGGAATAACAATTAGAGTATCAACCTTGTCTTTTAAACTGGCCACTCCTTCTTCAGCGACTACCATTCTTCTGGTGCCTTCAAACAAAAATGGCTTGGTGACTACTGCCACTGTTAAGGCTCCAATTTCTCGGGCAATTTCGGCTATTGCTGGACTGGCTCCGGTACCTGTTCCTCCACCCATACCGCAAGTTAAAAAGACCATGTCTGATCCTAGTAAAACTTCTTTAATTCTTTCCCTAGATTCTTCTGCCGCCTGTCTGCCTATCTCCGGATCAGCACCTGAGCCTAAACCCCTAGTCAATTTTTCCCCTACCTGAATTTTAGTTGGAGCCTGACAATTGAGTAAAACCTGGGCATCAGTATTAGCCGCTATAAATTCTACTCCTTTAATGCTTTGACTAACTATCATTGAAGAAACAGCATTACCACCACCACCACCAATTCCCACAACGCGAATTTTAGCAAAGGTATTTATATCAGGTTTTACCAGAACCATTTTATTTTTCTCTTTCTGGGCAGAAGATTATTAAGGTAAAAATGATTTAATAAAATCAGTAACTTTATGAATCGCCCCTTTGGCGGGAATCCTTCCTAAGATATTACCAATTTTTGATAGAGAAAAGCTAGAGCCACTTTCTCTTTCAAAATTCTTAAGACCATAAAGGATTAAACCCTGGCTAACAGCAAAATCAGAACTTTTAATTTCATCTATTAAACCAGATAAACCTGAGGGAGTACCTACTCTAACTGGCAAAGCTAAAGTCCTTTTACAAACTTGAATAATATCAGTTGTCCGGCTGCCGCCCCCAGTTAAAACAATTCCCGCTGGGGTACCGCCGCCATAGCCTGATTTTTTTAATTCTTCACCCACCATCTGAAAAATTTCCTTAAGCCGAGGGTGAATAATTCCTTCCACTACAGTTTTTTTGGAAACCTTAGACAAGTGTTCTTCTAAGTCAAGTTTAGATAAATCTAAGTTGTCATCTTCTTTTTTTTCTAAAGGTTTCCTTTTCTCTAGGGCTTTCTTTATCTTTTCGGCGCTGTCAAGACTAACTCTTAAACCAATGGCTAAATCATTGGTAATGTTTTTTGCTCCCACAGGTAAAACCGAAGAATAGGCCAGCGAACCTTCAATAAAAATAGCGATCGAGGTTGTTCCTCCACCAATATCAACTAAGCAAACTCCCAATTCTTTTTCGGTATCCGTTAAAACAGATTCTGAGGCTGCTAAACCGGAAAAAACAAGAGATTCAATGTCAATCCCCAGTTCCTGGACACATTTGACTAAATTCTTCATGGCTGTTGATGAACCAGTAACAATATGAGTTTCAACTTCCAGTCGAACTCCAGTCATTCCTAAGGGATCTTTAATCCCTTCCTGAGAATCAACAATAAAATCACGGGGAATTACATGGAGAATTTCTCTTGAAGTAGGCAGAGAAATTGCCCTGGCTGCTTCCACCACCCGACTAATATCATCCATAATAATTTCCCCTTCGGGTTCAGCCACCGCCACCACTCCTTTTGAGTTCTGGGATTTAACATGGCTTCCATTTATAGAAATAAAAGCTTTAGCAATTGAACAGCCAGCCATTCTCTCAGCCGCCTCAACACTTTGAGTAATAGCTCCAATTGCTTCTTCAATATCAACAATTTGACTTTTTCTCAAACCGGCTGAAGGGTAAGTGGCCACTCCTATAACATTAACCTTATCAGTCTCTTCCATTTGAGAAGCAATAACCGTTGTTATCTTAGAAGTTCCAATATCTATCCCGCTGATTATTTTTCCTTTTGCCATAAATCAATACTTAACTACCGGCTTATCAAACCGGATATCAATCCACCTTGGTGGCTCACCCTCTATTTTACTTTGTCGCAAAATAAATTGTAAAGAGTCAACTTGATTTACAATTTTCTTACTGGCTGATAAAGAAGCAATTAAATTGTCGTTTAAGAAAATAGTAATGCTGCTATTTCTAAGTTCAATTAATTCTACTTTTAAAAAAGAGTCTTTAATCAAACTTAAAAATTCTAGAGCAGCTAGTAATTCATCCTTGTCTAATTTTAAACCAAAATGAAGATATATATTTTCATCTGGCCAATGAATAAGGGGATAATCATTAGGGTTTTCCAAAAACTTCTGGAAAACATACCCATCTTTGTCAATTAAAAACCAATTTTGCTTATCTTTAGAAACAAGGGCTATTCCTTGACGTTTTTCAAACTTAATTAAAAGTTTATTAGGTAATCTTTTTTTAAAGATCGTCCTTTTTATCTCTACCTTACTAGCCTCAATAATTTTTTTGTTTTTCTTCTCATTAAATAAAAAAATATTTTCACCATAAAAATCTAAAATTAATACTTGTTCCTCATCCTGACATGCTTGACCATTTACTTGACATTCTATTTTGGAGATTTTAAAAATGTCGCTTAAAAAAAAGTAAATTAAACCGGCCAATAAACTAACAAAAACAATTACAAATGCTAAGCTTTTAAATGTAATTACTAAATATTTTGAAGGCTTGGGTTTAAAAATTATTTTTTTCTTCTTACTGCTTTTGTTTCGCTGACGGCGTTTAGCAAAAAGAAAAAGATGGCCAGCTTTCTTTTTCATTATCTATTGTTAATCATCTTATCATTATTTTTTACTAATGGACTATTTATTGCTACATTGTTAATTTAAAATATCTTCAATGACTTCAACCATTTTTTGACTGGCATCTTTTTTTATAAGCTTTTTTACTTTTAAAGCATTTTTCCTATATTCTTCAATTCCCATCAAAACTTTTTTTATACTTTCTAAAAGTGTCCCTGAATTAAAGTCTTTTTGTTCTAATACTAACCCACTCCCATTTGATTCAAGAATTTTAGCATTCTCAAGCTGCTCATTTCCGGAGGCCCAAGGCAAAGGAATAAAAACAGCTGGCTTGCCTAAAGCGGCTAATTCATAAACAATATGGGCTCCAGATCGGCCAACAATAAGATCACTAAGTTTAATCATTTTATCCATCTCTTTTCTAAAAAATGATTTTTTAAGAATATATCTTTGTTTAAGATTTAAGGGAAGCTTTTCCTTTAAATCTTGAAGCATTTTATAATCACCGGTTTTTATTGTCCCTCCGGTTTGATGAATTAAATTAAAACTTAAAAGAAAGTTTTTAAGATTATTTTCAACCGCTTTGTTTATTACATGAGAGCCTTGCTTGCCACCGGTAATCATGACCACTGGAAGCTTACTGGAAAAAAGAGATTTAGCATTATTTATTGGCTGATCTTTTAGAAAATCATCACTTAAAGGCAAACCAATTACTTGGGTTTTTACATCTTCAAAATACTTTTTAGAATTAGGCCAGGTTAGTAAAACTTTTTTGGCCCATTTTTTGAAAAACCGATTAGCTAAGCCAACTCTGACAGTTTGTTCATGTAAAAGATAGTCAATTCTTAAAACTATCCCGGCTAACAAAACCGGAAAAGAAATATAGCCGCCAAAAGAAATGATTAATTGGGGCTTAATTTTAAAAAGCAGTCTTAAAGATTGAAAAAACGCCAAAATAATTTTAAAAAAATAAAAGGGATTAAAGTTTTTGTAAATTTTAGCGGTTTTAATTTCAAAAAAAGGCAGTCTTTCTTTTTTAACCTCTTGATATTCCAGGCTTAAGCTTTTTTCTCCCTTCATTGTATGCTTATGGCCAAACCAATAAATTTTATATTTCTCTTTCAATATTTTAGCCACTACTAAAGCACTGTTATGATGACCACCGATAAAAACAATCTTTTTTTTGTCCATTTTTTTCTCCTATCTATCTTAATTTTTTCACATTATGAGGGTGTTTACCAATACTAAGTAAAACTCCCACTCCGGAAAGAACCACTACTAAAGAAGATCCCCCATAAGAAATAAAGGGCAAGGGTAAACCGGTTAAAGGAATTAAGGCCACCATTGCCCCTAAGTTAACTAAAACCTGAATTCCTATCCAGCCGGAAATCCCTGCCGCTAAAAGCTTAGAAAATTTGTCTGGCGCGTTTCTGGCAATTTGAATTCCTTTTAAAACAATAATTAAAAAAACAAAAACAACTAAAGCTGCTCCAAAAAAACCAAGCTCTTCGGCAATAATGGCAAAAATTGAGTCAGTGGTTACTTCCGGTAAATACTCATATTTCTGTCTGGACTGGCCTAAACCCAAACCTAATATTCCCCCAGAACCCAAAGCAATAAGAACTTGACGAATATGATATGAACTACCTAATGGATCTCGGGTGGGATTTAAGAAAGTCAGTAATCTAGTTTTTCTATAAGGAGATGAAAGAATCATTAAAGACCCGCCTAATATGGCTATCAAACCCAAAGGCAACAAAAGCAATAAAGGCGTCCCTGATAAAAAGTAAAGTAAAAAGGCATTACTTAAAATAACTACTAAAGTACCCATGTCCGGCTCTAAAACAATTAATCCCGAAAGCAATCCAATTAAAAACAAGAAATAAAGCATTTTTCTCTCCTTACTTAACCAAGAAGCCAGATAAATAGTAAAGCTTAGCTTAACTAGTTCTGAAGGCTGGAGAACAAAAAAACCTAAATCAAGCCAGCGTCGGGCCCCCTTAATACTAGTTCCTAAACCAGGAATTAAAACAGCCGCTAAAAGGAGAAGATTAATAAAAAAGAAAGGGGCGGCTATTTTTTTAAATACATTGTAATTAACTTTGGAAATTAGAAGCATTAAAATAAAGCCCATTAAAGCCCACATTGATTGGTTTTTTAAATAGTGATATTTATCACCAAAAACATTGTAAGCTTCAACTACTGAAGCATTGTAAACCATTAATAAACCAAAAAGAGTTAGAAAACTGACTAAACCAAATAATCCCCATTGGAAATCTGACTTGGTTTTCTTTTTTTTTCGCCAGTCTCTTTTAGCCATTTATTTTAATTCTAAAACTATCTTTTTAAATTGGTCACCTCGGTCAAATTCATTTTGGAACATTCCAAAAGAAGCACAACCAGGAGAAAGCAAAACTATTTCATTTTTTTTAGCCACTGCTTGGGCTTTTAAAACCGCTTTTTTAAAATTATCAAAAACGCCCTCAATTTTTTCTTCTCCCCCATATTTTTTAACTAAATTAACTAAATTATTAGTTTCTTCTCCAGTTAAAAAAATAACTCGCCTCACTTTTTGAGCTATTAGTTTACCAAACTCGGTCATCTCAAGATTTTTCCGACTGCCCCCGGCAATTAAAATAATCTCTTTTTTAAAACTGTTTAAAGCTGCCATTCCTGCCACTGGAGTGGTACTGGTCGAATCATTATAATATTCCACCCCCTTAAGTTCTCTAACCTTTTCCAAACGGTGTTCTAAACCGGAAAATGTTAAGATAACCTTTTTCACAATTTCTTTTTTAATTCCTAAAACCTCTCCCAGTTTAATTACAGCCGACGCATTTTCTAAATTATGGTCTCCTTTTAATTTAATTTGCCAATCTTTGGGAAAAGCCTTTTTGTTATAAAAGATAACTTTAGACTTAGTTTCTTCAGCTAAATTTCTAACTTTTTCAGACCCAGAGTTTAAAATTAAAAAATCATCTTTTGTTTGATATTTAAAAATGGCTTTTTTGTCATTAAAATAATCTTTCATTGAAGAATAGCGATTTAAGTGATCTTCATAAATATTAGTAAAAATACTAATATGAGGACTTTTTTTCTCCCGGCCAAGACCCTGAAGCTGCCAGGATGACAATTCCATGACAACAAAGTCACCTTTTTCTACTTTTTCTAATAAAGGCAGACTGGCTTTATTTCGAATATTGCCGCTTAAATGAACTTTAAATTGAGCTTCTTTTAAAAGATTAAAAGCTAGGTTGGTAACTGTACTTTTCCCTCTAGTGCCGGTAACGCCAATCACTTTAACCGGGGCATATTTTAAAAATAAAGACTCGTCCATTAAAATAGGAATATTTCTTTGCGCAGCCAGTTTTAACAGGGGAGAATTTAAAGGCACGGCCGGATTTCTTAAAACTAAATCCGCTTCCAAAACATCTTTTTTGCGATGTTCACCTAAAACAAATTTAATCTTTAAACCTTTAAGTTTATCTAATGAAGGTTTTAATTTATAGGCTTTTTTTAAATCAGTCACCGTTACTTTAGCACCAAGATTGGCTAAAAATTCAGCATCTCTGACTCCCCTGCCTAAAACACCTAATCCTAAAATAAGAACCTTTTTGCCTTTTAAATCCTTATTAAACTTAACTAGCCAGGGCTTTTTCTTATTCATTATTAATATTTTACTTCTTTTATCATCATTTTAAAACCAAAATTACTGATTAAACTCCTTAAGTTGTTTCTTTTTAAAGTGGTATAAAGAATATTTTTTCCCTGTTTTTTAGAAACAAGCAGTTTTTTTTGAGCTAAAATCCTTTTAACTTGATTAGCTACCGCAGTCCCCGGTTCAATAAAACTAATTTGTTTACCTCTTTTATTAAAAAAAGCTAGGATTTGTTTTTTTACTAAAGGGTAATGAGTGCAACCAGTGGCTAAAGTATCAATCTTTTCATCTTTTAAAGCTTTAGAAAGACGTTTTTCCAAAAGCTTTTCTATTTCTTTATCTTTTATTTGGCCTGATTCTATTAGTTTAACCAAACCTGAACCAGATAAGCTGTATACTCTAAAGCTAGAAGCATAATCTTTAATTAAACTTTTTAAATAATCTCCTTTTTGAGTTGCTTTGGTAGAAAGAATAATAAAATGGCCGGTCTTGGTTTTTTTAACCGCTAATTTAACTGGTGGGACCACGCCAACAAATGAGACTCCTTTGAATTTTTCCCTTAAATCACTAATTGATTCGGTGGTAATCGTATTACAAGCAATAACTATAATTTTTGGTTTAAACTTTAAAAGATATTGACAGGCTTTTTGACTTAAACTTTCTATCTCTTCTTTTTTTCTTTCACCATAAGGACAGTTCTTTTGATCAGCTAAATATACATATGTTTCTAAGGGAAGAATTTTATAAAGGGATTTTAAAATTGTTAGTCCACCCAAACCAGAATCTAAAATGGCAATTGGCCGGAACATTAGATGACCGCCAGCCAAACCCCAAAAATAGCCAGCATTATTGCCGCCAACCAAGCCCTCATAATAATTTTAGGTTCCTCCCACCCCTTTAATTGAAGCCAAAGATGAAGAGGGGCAACCGGAAAAGCTTTTTTCTTTCTAAACTTTTTAGATAACAGTTGAATTAGGCTGGAAAGAATTTCGACTGTAAATATCCCTCCTATTACCACTAAGGCCATTACCTTCCCCAGCAAAAGACCAACGACGGCTAAAGTCGCCCCAAAAGATAAAGAACCCACATCTCCTAGCCAAATCCTGGCTGGATAAATATTAAAGTATAAAAAGGCGGTCAAAGAACCAAGCCAAAGGGCAATAAAAAATGAAAGTGGAGTATCTAGAATAGAGGCAGAAAGAAGCCAAAAAGCAAAAAGACAAATCATTAAGACTCCTGAAGCCAAACCATCCAAACCATCAGTAATATTAACTGCATTGGCAAAAGAAACAATAATAAAGGCGGTCACAGGAATATAAACCCAGGAAAGATTAAAAACCCCTATAAAGGGAATATAAAAAATATCAATCTTAAGGTTTTGATATAAAAGAAGAGAAATAATAAAGCCTAAAATCCACTGAATAATAAGCTTATGCCTCATCCTAAGACCAAAAAAACCAGTCTTAGAAAAATTAAAAAACTTCATAATATCATCATAAAGGCCTAAAAGAGCAAAGGATAAAAAAGTAAAGAAAATAATGTTAATTTCGTCAGCAATCGGATAAACATGAGTCACAAACACACCTAAATATTTACCCAAAGGAAAAAGACAGGCGAAAAGAAGAGAAACAACACAAACCACTAAAAAACCTCCTCCAACCGGAGTTCCTACTTTGTGTTTATGAAACTTGTCAAAAATAGGAGTGGGTTTATCTTGAAAGTCTTTAGTAAGCTGCCTTCTTCTGGTTAACCTGTATTTGTATAAAAGACTAATAAAAGGGACTATAAAAGTAGAAGTAACAATAAAAGAAAAAATAAGAAGACCCAAAAACAAAGCCATTGACTTGTGCATACTTAGTATAATAACAAATTTTAGCTAAAGAGGAAAGAAATAAAAGGAAAAAGGGATGGGTCTAAACATAAGTGCTTTCTCAAATAACATTTAAGGATACCTAAAAAAATTTACGTGTAATAGCGGAGTAAAATTTGCGAACCGGATAAGCCACATTATATGATGTAAATTTTTTACCCTTAATCTTCTTTTCCTACACTATTTTTCTTAACTATTTTTATATCTTTTACTCCAAAAATAAATAAACTTAAAATTAATACTTTTAAAATGTAATGGCTATGGATGTCTATAAAGTCTCTCGTCATAGGAGTTATTTGTCCAATAAAAAGATGACTAAAAATACTAATCGGTAAAGTTAACAATAACCAATTTTTTTTTGATATCTTAATCCTAACTTTTAGAAAGATTTTGGATAATAAGGGAGAAAGTAAATATATTCCTAAAAATGCTGCTGTGAAATCAAAAATAGCATAACCACTAATTCGAAACTGTCTAAGAAATTCTATTGAAATCATATAATTTTATTTAAAGCTTAAAATTGGCAAGTCTTGCTTTTAGCCATAAATGTCCAGATGTACGTTATTAGGCGACGTTGCGAAAAACAAAACTCAAAAGACCACTTTTGTTTACAAATTTCCTGTAGGAACTGCAGCCGTTTGTGGTGGTTCTATTTCGGCCCCTATACTTGCTTTCCACCCGTTTAGGTCTTTTAGTACATCTTTTTTCCGATCCCTATCCAACGCTCTAAAAGCATCTAAAAAATCCCCCACTGCTTCTCCAAAAGCCCTTATTTCTTCTTCATTTTGATATGTTTTTCCATCCTCCATTTACCTTCACCTCCCTTTGGCTATCTAATAATTGTTAATTCTAATAGTTGATATAAATTATTTACTTTTATCTATTTTAACTAACTAGTCTATCCTAAATGTTTTAGTATATCTAGCTAAATATTGACTTAATATATTCTATTTATATCTTTGTTTGGTGTATTTTATATGCTTTTTTAAAAATTATCAAGGATGAGGGATATTCTTTTAAAGTCTTCTATATATCTTTCTTAT
Organism: Candidatus Beckwithbacteria bacterium CG10_big_fil_rev_8_21_14_0_10_34_10; assembly: GCA_002773945.1. Classification (GTDB taxonomy): domain Bacteria; phylum Patescibacteriota; class Microgenomatia; order UBA1400; family UBA1400; genus 1-14-0-10-34-10. The sequence goes on from PEZT01000016.1 coordinate 10,240, forward strand.
TCTTTCCATAAGGTGAACTAAATAGTAGGCGGGTTTAAAGGGAAGGTCTTGGGCATGAAGATATTCTAATTCTTCTCCTCCAAAGCCTTTTTTAAAGAGACTGACTCCGGCAAAGCGGTGTCTGGGTTTGTTTTCTGGGGCTATTCCCCAGAAGTTGTAGTATTTTAGTTTTCTTTTTTTAGCTTCTTTGATGGCTTCCCATTGAAGAAGATAGGAAGCGGGAATTTTCCTGTATTTATTGGTTGAGCCTGAATAGTGATAAACTGCTTCATTATTATAAAAGATTATTAAGGCTGAGGCTAAAATTTCCTTTTTATAGATTGCTTGAAAAAGTCTAATCTGATTATCTTTTAGAAAAGTTTCAAATTCTTTTTTAAAATATTCTTCTTTAAAAGGAATAAAGTGGCTTCTTTTAACTGTTTCCAGTTGAAGTTTGTAGAGAATTTTAATATCTTCTGGATTAGTACTTTTTTTGATTCTAACTCCTTGCCTGATGGCTTTTTTAATTGAATAGCGAGTATTTTTCCTCATATTTCTTAAAAGCTGATCTTCGCTTTTAGAAAGATCAAGCCTTAGAGTTAACTCAGCGTGAAGATGCATTGGTGCTTTTAAAAAGCCTTTATTCTTAAAAAGGAGCTCATTGGCTAAACTTTGGGTTATCTGGGGCCTAACTCTAATAAAAAGACAATCTTCCTTTTCCCCAATTTCTTTAACTTGTTTTAAAAATTCTTCAAAATATATTGGTTTAGTCCAATCTATTATTGGGCCGCCAGGACACTCAAGATAATTACCTCTTTTAGCTTCTTTTTTTACCAGGAGAAAAACGCCTTTAATTTCTCCTTGGCTTGCTATTTTAAACCTGAAGATTTTATTCTTAATTTTTTTTTGAAATTCTCCCCAGTTGAAGGATTGTAAGAAACTGGCTTCTTGATTTGAAGAAATAAAACTCTCCCAGGCTTGCTTATCCTGAAAAAAACTGGTTTTAACCATAATTATCCTTTGATTTTTTTGACTAAATAGTGGGGCAGTCGGCCTTCTAAAAGAACTGCTGATCCATGACGAAGGATATTTTTAAGTTTTTCAATTAATTCTAACTCATCCTCTTCTACCTCTAAAATTGCCTCGGCTTTAGGCTTACCTAATCCTTTTTCAAATGATTCTTTAAAATCAGGTTTAGTTAAAAATATGTGACTGCAAAAACTTCCCGCTTCTTTGGCAATTTTTTTGTGAATATTATCACTACTTTTCCCCAGTTCAATAATTCCCGGAGTAATTAAAACCTTAGGAGTCCCTCTGGTTTTCTTAAGCATTTCTAAAGCTACCATAAAACCTGCCGGATTAGAACTGTAGGTATCATCAATTACCCTCGCTCCTTTTATTCCCCGGCTTACTTCCAGCCCCAAGCTTATTTTATTCAAAGCCGCTATTCTTTCCAGTAGTTTTACTTTAGACATTTTTAAATAGTCAGAAACTATTAAGGCCGCTTCAATATTTTCTTTATTCCACTCACCTGGTAAACCGGTTTTAAACTTGCCTTTTCTTTTACCATAAACTTTATTTTGAACTCGACTGGCTTTAATCAACCGATTCATATACTGACTCTTAGCATTAAAAACAGCTAAACCATCTTTAGGAAGGGATTTAATTAACTCGAACTTGGCCCATTGAGTCTTATCAATTGAACCAAATAGCTCTAGATGTTGTTCATTTATGCCGGTAATAATCCCAATTTTAGGTTTAACCATCTCACAAATTTCTTTAATCTCTCCTTTTTTATAGGCGCCCATTTCCACCACTAAGATTTCATGGCGGGCCCGAAGGTTATTTAGGATTAAGTTAGCAATCCCCAGCTTAGTATTACAATTCATCGGGGTTTTTAAAACATTGTAAAAACTAGACAGGAGGTGGCTTAAAATCTCTTTAACCGCTGTTTTACCGTAACTCCCCGTTATCCCAATCACTAAAAGATTATTGGCTCTAGAAATCTTTTTCTTAGCCAGATTGATAATCAGTTGTTTTAGAGGAAGCATAAAAAGATGGGTTATAAAAGAGGCCAAAAAGACAGTTAAAGGAACTAAAAGGTTTAAGAAAAACAAAGTGCTAACTAATAAAAGAGGCACACTAACAAAATAGTCTTTTAAAAGACGGAATAGGGCTCTAAGACTTAAGAAGAAGAAATTGTACTGTAAACCAAAGCTTAAGAGTAAGGTTAGCATGGCTCTTAAGGTAAAACGGGGTCGGTAAAACATCCGCCACTTTAGAATGTTTACTAGCTCCAAAAGCTGCTTTTTACCGGAAACTGTTCTAAAGTGAGCCTGGAGCCGATCAAAACGATATTCTTTTAACTGAACTAAATAAACAAAAAAGAAATTTGACTTAATAATCTGAAGACTTAAGTAAACCAAAAAAAAGAAGGCTATGGGAACTAAAATATTTAAATCAACCATTATTAATAAAATCTAAAATATCTTTAGTAAAACACTGACTTTTTTTAAATGGCAAGCTATGGCCACTATTATTATAAACGAGCAATTTAGAATTTGGAATGGCTTTTTTCATCATTAAACCATCTTTTAAAGGTGTCACTTTATCTTTTCTGCCCCAAATAATTAATACCGGGGCTTTAATTTTCTGAAGCTTTCCTGTTAAATCTTCTTTTAAAATCTTTTTCATCGTCTTTTTCATTATTTTAGAAGCTAAAAAATAGTCTTTTTCTCGGGCAACTAAATAAAGGGCTTTTTGGGCTAGCTTAGAGAAAAAACAAAATGGAGGTAGATAAAAAAGAGCTTTGCCACTTTTGGCGATTATTAAAAATATTAACTTTTTAAAAGTAAGCTTTTTCCTGATCCCCGCACTATTAACTAAAATTAGGCCTTTTAAATCTTTGTTTTTTAAAGCCGCATATTTAATTCCTAAACTACCGCCAAAAGAATGACCGAGTAAATAAAAATCTTTAATCTTTTTTTCCTTAAGGTAATTTTTAAGCCAGGAAATATAATCATCTAAATTATAGGCTTTAACTATTTCTTCTTTTGAAAAGCCCGGCAAAGAAGGCAAAAAAACCCTTAAACCCTTTTCCTCAAATTTTTTCTTAATAGATTCCCATCTTTGAAGTTTACTGGCCCAACCGTGAAGAATAACAATGTTTTTACTCATTAATTCTTATCATAGCAAAGAAGTAATTGCTTTGGCTAGTTTATCAGGGCTATGACGAAGATAACTTCTTTGAAGAACATCTCCCTTAGACTTCATCTTAATAGCCGGTGCTAAAAAATCTTTTCTTATTAGTTTAAAGTTATTATTGTTTTTCAAGTCATCTTTAACTGGAAAGCCTTTTTCTTGTTTGTATAAATTTAAAACTTTATCTGGGATTTTACCAGTATTTAAAAGAACCAAATTAAGCTTTCTCCCTAAATGTTTTTCTATTTCTTTAATATGATCCTGGGCCGTAAAATTAGGGGTTTGACCATATCTAGTCATTAGATTAACAATATAAATAATCTTGGCTTTTGAATTTTGAATCGCTTTTTTGGTTCCTTCTATCACTAGATTAGGAAGAATGCTGGTATAAAGATCACCTGGCCCTAAAATTATTAAATCCGCCTCTTGAATCGCTTTTTTGGCTTTAAGATAGATTTTGGCCTTGGGTTTAGTACTAAGCTTAATAATTTTCTTTCCTCCTTGATGTTTTGGTTCATCAATTTCATGCTCCCCAATAATTGTTTTTCCGTCCTCATAAGTGGCTTTTAATTGGATATTTGAGGTAGTCACTGGAAATATTTTGCCTTCAAGCCTAAAAATTCGAGCCGCTATTTCAACTGCCCTTGGTTCAGAATTAGTCAAATCAGTTAAAGCGGTTAGAATTAAGTTGCCTAAATTATGACCCTTTAAACCTTTGCCTTTAGAAAAACGGTATAAAAGAATTTTTCTAATGTAGTCATCACCATTTTCTGCTTTTAAAGCGGCCAAGCACTGCCTCATGTCTCCCACTGGTAAAAAGCCAAATTCAGTTCTTAGTCTCCCGGTTGAGCCACCGCTGTCAGTTACACTGACAATGGCAGTTAAGCTAACCGGGTATTTTCTTAATCCTGAAAGGACTACAAAAGAACCAGTTCCACCGCCAATGACAACTATTTTCTTTTTTTTCTTCATCTAATGAAATTATTATTCTTTATGTTAGACTTTATCCAACAAAGCTATTTTACTTAACCGTCACACTTTTAGCCAGATTTCTGGGCTTATCTGGATCAGTCCCTCTACCTAAACCTAAATAATATCCTAGAAGCTGGCCCACAATAATATTAGGAATTAGGGTTAATTCTTTTAAGTCAGGTGTTTTAAAATGATAATCAAATACCAATGAGTTAAAAGGAGCCACTCCAATAATCTTGGCTCCTCTGGATTTTAACTCCATCGCACTGGACAAAACTTCCTCTTTAATTTTTTTTTGGCTGTCTAAAAGAGCAATACAGGGAGTTCCTTTTTGAATTAAGCTAATGACTCCGTGTTTTAACTCTCCCGAGGCAAAAGCTTCTGAATGAAGATAACTGGTTTCTTTAATTTTTAAGGCAAACTCCAGGGCCGCCGGATAATTTAAATGTTTACCAATTAGATAAATATCATTAGCGTCTAAAAGCATTTTAGCCAGCTTAATAATTTTTTCTTTAATTCCATTTTTAAACCATAATCTTAAAGATTTATCTAAAGATTTAATTTTTTTTCTTCCTAAGTCACCTTTCCCTTTAACAGAAGAAGAAAGTAAATATAAGGTGGCTAGTTGGCTGGTAAAAGCCTTGGTAGAGACAACCGCAATTTCCGGACCGGCTCCAACCGGTAAAGTAAAATCTGCTAATCTTTCTAAAGTAGAACCAGGGGCATTAACAATAGCGGCTATTAATGCCTTTTTTTGTTTGGCTTTTTTAACGGCAATTAAAGTGTCAGCGGTTTCTCCACTTTGGGAAATAGCTATAACGATTGTTTTAGAATTGCAAAACCTAGCAAATGGTAAAAACTCATAAGCCCCATACGATTGAGCTTCGATTCCGGCATGGGCAAAAAAATACTCCGCCGCCTTAGCACAATAAGAAGCGGTTCCACAACCTAAAAGGATTACCTTCTTTCCTTTTTTAATTTTCAAACTTAGTTTTTTAATTACTTCCCTATTCAACTCCGCTGTTTTAGAAATGGTTTTTGGCTGCTCAAATATTTCTTTAATTAAAAAGTGGGAATAACCGCCTTTTTGGGCATCTTCAACTTCCCAATTAACTATCTTAACTTTAATTCTTTTCTTCTTTCCTGTTTGAAGATTAAAAAAACTGACTCCGTGTCTTTTTAAGACTACTCCTTCTCTATCTTTTAGAAAAACCGCTTTTTTAGTTTTCTTTAAAAAGGGAGTAACATCAGAGGCTAAAAAATATTCATCTTTTCCAATTCCCACCACCAAAGGAGAACCATCCCGACAAGCCAAAATTGTTTCTTTTTTTGAATCTAGAACACAAATAGCATTAGAACCAGAAAGAGCTTTAAAAGTAGAAAAAACTGCTTTTCTTAAAGACATTGTCTTTAATTTTTCTTCAATAAAATGAGCAATTACTTCTGTATCTGTTTCCGATCTAAACTGGTGGCCTTTTTTCTTTAATTCAGTTTTAATCTCCTGATAATTCTCCACAATTCCGTTGTGAATAACCGCTAATTTCCGGGAGCAATCTAAGTGAGGATGAGCATTACTATTAGTTACTCCTCCATGAGTGGCCCAGCGGGTATGGCCAATAGCAATGGAGCTTAAAGGAAGCTTGGTTTTAGCCTGGCCTATTTTCCCAATATGCTTTTCCACTTTTAATACTTGAGACCGAAGAGGTTTAACTGCCAAACCCCAGGAGTCATAACCCCGATACTCAAGTTTTTTTAATCCTTGAAAGACAAATTGACTCCCATTTTTAGATTTACCAATATAAGCTACTATTCCACACATTTAACTACAAAAAATCCCTAAGCCAAATTAAGGATTATTAATCTTAATATTTAGGTTCACCCATTGTTCCTAGTCCTATTTTAAGCTGTGCTGCTGTTTTTTCCGGCATAGGTAGTTCTCCACCTGAGCTCATTATCCTTTCCCACTTAAAAAATTCTTCTAAATCAGCTACTGGCAAAATTAATTCTACTCCTCCATACCATGTTGAAACTAATGGTTGGTTTTCTCCTTTAATAACTTCTGCCATTTAAACTCCAATCCAGGCAGATAATATATTTATAAATATTTCTATTTAAAACTAAACGCCCACCGCCTCAAGTTTATCTAGTAACCCCATAGCATCCCATTGCCAATTAGTTAATTTAGCCACTCTTATTTCCCGTGCTTCATAAGTTTCAGAATAAAGGGGTTGCTCATCTATTACGCGCTGGGCATTTAAAATAGCGCCAGCACCTGCCATCGATATCCTATAAAGACGATCAAGGTTTTCTGCTGAAATTTTAACCCACCCCCTTATTGGATTTGTAATTTTTTACAGTGTTTATACATCCTATTTTACTCTTTTAATATTAGCCCCTAATTGTCTTAGTTTTTCATCTAGTTTCTCATAACCCCTATCAATATGAGATATATTTTCCAAAGTTGATTTGCCTTTGGCTATCAGGGCGGCCATAACTAGGGTAGCACCAGCCCTAAGATCAGTGACTTTAAGGTTGGCTCCTTTTAAAGGAGTGGGGCCAGTAATTTTAGCCGCGTGAAGGTTTTTATCAGTTTCCGGATTATCAAACTCATAGTATTTTTTAAGATTCCTAACTTCTGGATTAAAAAGTTTTATTTTAGCGCCCATTTTTTCAAGTTCATGACAGTATTGAAAGCGGTTATTATGAACTCTTTCAATAACTTGGCTTATGCCCTTAGCTTGAGTCATTAAGATTGTCCATAAGGGCTGCCAGTCAGTCATAAAGCCTGGGGCTGGTTGAGTCTCTATATTAGTGGCTTTCAACTGCTTTTCATACCAAAATCTCATTCCAAACTTGTTAGTTTCAAACTTAGCTCCAATTTCATCCAGCTTTTCTAAAAAAGCTTTAAGGTGGCTTTTTTTAGCATTTTCCAACACTATATCTCCTTTAGTGGCTAAAGCGGCGACTGCATAAGAAATGGCTTCGTTTCTATCCGGCATCACTTGATGAATTGCCCCTCCCAGTTTTTTAACTCCATTTATTATTATTTCTTCTCCAGGGCCTCTTTTAATTTCTCCTCCCATTTTATTTAAAAACTCAATTAAATCATCAATTTCCGGCTCTTGACCAGCATTTTCAATTACGGTTCTACCTTTAGCCTTGGCCGCTACAATAATCATCGCTTCAGTACCAGTATGGGTTTTTTTGTCAAACCTAAAGGTAGTTCCTTTAAGATTTTTTCCGGTTATATGAATATTTTCTCCCTGATAGGAAACTTTAGCTCCCAAGCTTTTTAAAGCTTCTAAGTGGCGGTTAACCGGCCTTGTTCCTAAAACACATCCCCCTGGCAGGGGAATGATGGCTTTTCCAGATCGGGCTAAAAGCATGGCCGCAAAAAGAGTCGCCGCTCTAGTTTTTTTGCCTTCTAACTTCGGCAATTGGCTCATTTTTAAACCATTGGCTTCAATAAAAACAGTTCTTTCACCGCATTTCTTAACCTTAACTCCTATTTTCTTTAAAATTGCTTGGGTGTTTTCCACGTCTGAAATATAGGAGAGGTTGAGAATCCTTGACTCCCCTTCTCCAAGGGAAGCAGCAATCATTAATTTAAAGCCGGCATTTTTTGCTCCCCCTAATCTAACTGCTCCCATTAAAGGGTTACCACCCTCAATCACTAATCTGGCCATTTAAAATTCTCCTTTTAAGAAAACTTCTTGCTCTAGCCTTAAAGAAAACTTTTCTTTAACTTTTTTTTGAATTAACGAGACTAATTTTAACACATCTTTGGCTTTGGCATTGGATTTGTTAAGAATAAAGCTGGCATGCTTTTGGCTGACTTGCGCCCCTCCAACTGTCATTCCCTTAAAACCAGCTTTTTCAATTAAAAATCCAGCTGAATTAGAAGGAGGATTTTTGAAAAAACAACCAGCGCTTTTTTCATTCATCGGATGGTATTTATTTCGATATTTAATTGTCTCTTTTACTATTTTCTCAATTTTAAACCTATTTCCTTTTTTAAGTTTGAAAAATAATTTAAGAATAATATCCTTACTTTTTTGAAAGGTAGAATAATCATAGGAAAACTTTATCTCTTTCCTTTTTAACGTTTTTACTTTTTTCTGTTTTAAATTATAGACTTCTACTTTTTGAATTAGATCTGCCATGTATTTATCTTTAAAGTGAGAATTATTAAATACCGCTCCCCCAATAGTTCCGGGCAAACCGGCAAAGTATTCAAACCCAGATAAGCTATTTTCTAAGCCATAGCTAACTAGCTGAGAGGTAAAAGCGCCACTCTCCACCCCTAAAAGATCATTATCTTTATCTATTGTCTGGGCCCGGTTAATAATTACTAAGCCCTTTATTCCCAGATCACTAATTAAAACATTAGTTCCCCCACCAATAACCTCAAATTTAATCTTTTTTTGAAGGGCCCATTTTATGGCCTTAACTAACTGAGATTTAGTTTTAACCAGAGTGAAGTATTCGGCCTTACCCCCAATATTAAAGCTGGTAAAAGAGGCTAATGGCTTGTTTTTTTTTATTTTAATGTCTTTTTCTTTACTTTTCCTAATATTTCCTAATAAATTTTTATGCCAGTTAAAAATATCACCGGCTCCAAGAGTTATAATTAAATCATTATCCTTAACATTACTTTTAAGAAACTCCCCTGCTTCGGGAAAAGATTTTTTGTAAAAAACATTAGGATTATACTTTTTAATCCTCTCTGCTAATATTTCTCCGGAAACATTAGGATCTATTTGTTCTCGGGCTGAAGCATAAATATCAGTAATGATAACTAGGTCGGCTGAGTTAAAGGCTTTAGCAAAATCTTTTAATAAAGCTTTGGTCCGAGAATAAGTATGAGGTTGAAAAATAGCGATTATCCTTTTGTCTTTAAAATTGGCTTTAACAGCTTTTAAAGTTGCCTGAAGCTGACAAGGATGATGAGCATAATCATCAAAGAACAAAATCCCATTTATTTTTTTAATTAATTCAAACCTTCTTTTAGTGCCTTTAAAGTTTTTTAAACCTTTTATAATTGTCTTTTCATCTATATTAAAAAACTTAGCCATAATAAAAGCGCCAACTGCATTTTTTAGATTAAATTCTCCGGGAACAGAAAGACTAATTTTAACTGGCTTGCCTTTTTTAGGTTTTATTAAAAATTCACTTTTCCCCTGCTTTTGCCATAAAAGCTTTATTTGCCAAAAAGCCTCCTTAGTCATCCCAAAGGTTTGAACTGGAACATTTAAGGTCTTTATAAGTTTTTTAACCTCTGGACTATCAACCCCGGCGACTAAAAGACCGTTAGGAGGTATTTTTTTAGCAAAGTTTTTAAAAGCTTTTAAAGTCTCAAAAATATCTTTATATACATCAGGATGATCATAGGCAATGTTTGTCATTACCATTGCTTTGGGATTCTGGTAATCAAAACGGGGTCTTTTATCTTGGGGAGAAGAAAAATACTCATCAGCTTCAGCAATAAAATGCTGACCTTGAAAATCATATTTACCGGAAGCTTCTAGGTTGGAAATTCCCCCGGCACCAACGGCAAAACTAGGATTGAGTTTAGCGGCTTTAAAAATACTAACTAACATCGCACTTGTAGTTGTCTTCCCTCCTACGCCGCAAACAGATATACCAATCTTAGAATCCATTAGCAAACCCAAAGCCTGGGCATGAGACATTACCGGAATATTCATTTTTTTTGCAGCCATTACTTCTGGATTTTCTTCTCCCCCATGAGCGGCTGTAAAAACAAGCAAGTCAACTAACTTAAAATTTGATTCTTTAAAACCTTTGTGCCAAGAAATCCCGGCTTTTTTTAAGGTTTCATCAGTGACAAAATATTCCTCAATATCACTCCCGCTTATCTCAATCCCCATATCCTTAAAACACAAAGCCAAAGCTGTCATTCCCACTCCCTTAATCCCTGTCATATGGATTTTTTTAATATTGTTAAAATCTATTTTGTTATTCATTTAATTTATTCTCTTAAACCAATTAAACTGGCAAACCGGCCTTTTTTCTCCTTATTCTTTAACTCCCGAAAATGGGAAAAATAGTTTTTAGAACAACAGGTACAAATCTCATTTACCTCTATATTATCCCTTTTTATCCCTAAACTTTGCAACTTGCTGACTAAAAAACTACTTAAGTCTAAAGAAACCAAACCATTTCTCTCTTTTTTGATAAAATCTTTCCATTCTGGCAATTTACTTTGAACTAATGATCTGTGTCTAAAACAGCAGGCTTTAATTCCAGGACCTAGAGCCACAATAATATCTTTAAGGTTTGAATTAAACTCAGTCGCCATTAAAAAAAGAGTTTCTAAAAATATTTTCTCAATTGCTCCCCGCCAGCCAAGATGAACCATGGCAATTACCTTGTTTTTAGGATCATAAAAAAAGACGGGCAGGCAATCAGCGGTTTTTACCATCAAAAAAACATTTCTCTTATTAGTAACAAGGCCATCAGTTGAAGCAATCGGCTTAATAATTGATTTAACTGTTTTTATTATTTTAACCTGACTGCCATGAACCTGATCCATTTCTATAATCTGGTTTAAATTAATTTTAAGACTCTTAGCTATTTTCTGCCTGTTTTTTAAAACTTCTTTTTTTAAGCCATATTTATAGGAAACATTACCAAAGCTCCTGGGGAAAACAGCCGCCGTAAGATGACTAAACTTTTTTAACTTTTTAAACTGAAGAAATTCATTTTTACTCATTGACTAATAAACTCTAGTCTTCATCAAACTCTCAGCTTTTTTAAGCTGATCTTTAGTATTAATTCCTTGAAAATATTCCCCCTTAGAAACCTTTAAACTCCCAACTTTCTTATTTTTCTTAATGGCCAAACTAACAATATCCGTCAAGTAGTATTCTTTTTTAATCGGGTCTTTTTTTATTAACCTTAAATATTTTTTTATAAACTCGACTTTAAAACAATAACAGCCAGTGTTAATTTCTTTAATTTTCTTTTGGGTGGCAGTAGTACTTTTTTCCTCAATAATACCTTTTAGCTTCCCTTTTTCATCTCTTATAATTCTTCCCAAGCCAAAAGGGTTTTTTTTAACAACAGTTAAAATAGACAAGTCTTTTTTATTTAATAAATGATATTTTAAAAGCCTTTTAATCACTCCAGAAGGATAAAAAGCCGTATCATCAGAATAACAGACAAAAATATTTTTCGTTTTTAGGGGAATTTCTTTTAAGGCGCATTTTAAGGCGTGCGCAGTTCCCAGTCTTCTTCTTTGGTCAACATAAATTAGCTTTTTTCCAAAATATTTAATGATTGAGTCTTTTTTAAAACCAACTACTAGAAGAATTTTTTCAAGTCCCACATTATTTAAAAGATCAATTGTATAGCCAATCATGGGCTTGCCTGCCAAAGGATACATGACTTTGTTTATATTCCGGGCATTAATTCTAGAGCCTTTGCCAGCCGCTAAAACAACGGCCATCATATTCTTAATCATAGTTTATTTATCTCTCTAAAACTTGTTATTATTAAATCAGGTTTAAATAAAATATTTTCTAAATGGTTTTTTTCATCCTTTTTTTTATTCCGCCAGACCAAAACAGTTTTTATTGTACCATTTATTGATTTGGCTGTCTTTAGGTTTTCTAACTTATCATCAAAATACCAAATTTCCAAATCAGGGGGAATCTTTTGGAAAATATTTTTTAGCTTTTTTGCTTTTGGAGGTGAAAAAATATAGGAGTTTTTAGAACTAAAGAATTTATTAAGCCCAGAAGCTTTAAGTTTATATCGCTGTCCCCTGATATCTCCTTGAGAAAATAGATAAATCTTATTTCCTTTTTTCAACCAACCATTAAGCTTAGGGTAAACATCTTTATACACTAGATCCTGAGGTTCAATTTCTGTCCAATTAATTCTTTTAACTATTTTTAAACAAAAAGGTTCACCCTTTTTATATCCCTTATCTATCCTTTTTAAAAAATCGGTATTAAATAAAACTCTGTCTAAATCAAAAATTAAAGCTTTTTTCATAGATTTGGTTTTAAAATTGAATTACTGGAATAAAATCCTGGTTTTGGATTATATAAGGGATAAACTAAACAACTTTTTCCTAAAACAGTTCCTGGGTTTAAACAACAATTTATTCCCAGTTGGCTATTATCACCAATAATGGCTCCAAATTTTCTAAAGCCTGTAGAAATAAGTTTTTCCTTGTCCTTAATTTTTATTTCTTTTTTATCAAACCTGAAATTGGCTATTTTACTCCCGCCGCCAAAATTAACCTTGTTTCCAATCAGGCTATCACTAATATAATTAAAGTGTTTGGCAGAAGACCTGGACATAATAATGGAGTTTTTAATTTCACTCCTGCCTAATTTACAATTGTCACCAATAATGACGGGTCCTCTTAAATAAGTAAAGGGTCCAATTTGACAATTAGAACCTATAATAACCTGGCCTTCAATTTGAACTGTTTTATCAATTATTGACTGAGCACCAACAAGAATTTTCTTTTTACTGGATTTCAGCTTTTGGCTAACATATTTATCCAGCTTTGCTAAGGCTTGCCAGGGAAAAATAATGTTTTTAAAAATTTCTATTTCTGAAAATTTTTTTAAATCAAAAAAATAGGGGGTCTTAGGAAACTTCATTTTTTAAGCCTTTCTTTTAAAGCTTTGGTAACTGCTTTTTTATCAGACCAGGGGATTTCTTTTGTCCCAAAACACATTGATTCTTCATGACCTTTTCCAAAAATACCGACAAGGTCTTTTCTACCAGCCATTTTAATAGCTAAATTAATAGCTTTCTGTCTATCTTTTTCAATTATTAATTTATTTTTGTCTTGACAACCCGAGCTTATTTCTTTAATAATTTTATCCAAGCTTTCAGTCCGAGGATCTTCAGCTGTTAAGACTACTTTATCAGCCAGATTACAGGCAATTTTTCCCATCATTGGTCTTTTTTCTCGATCCCTTAAGCCAGCCGAGCCAAAAACTGCTATTAATCGGCCCTTTTTATCAATTCTTAAGGTTTTCAGGACGTTTTCCAAAGCATTAGGTGTATGAGCAAAATCAACCATCACTTTAAAGTTTTGACCTAGGTAAATTTCCTCCATCCGACCTTCAACTCCTTTAAAATTACTTACCGCCCTTAAAATATTTTTATTAGGAATCTTTAGGATTTTTCCAACACTAATAGCCGCCAAACAATTAGCCAGATTAAAATTGCCTTTTAAATTAGTTTTAAATTGGTAGTTCAAAAGGTTATAGTCACCTTTTTTAAGTCCGTAAGAAATGATTCTCCCTAAAGATTGGCTTTTAAAATCCTCAAAACTTTGATCATCAATATTTAAAACTGAAAAACCGCTTTTTTTAAACAGCTTGGCTTTAGCTTTAAGATAATTTTCTTTAGTCTTGTGATAATCCAAATGCTCATGAGAAACATTAGTTAAAACCGATATCTTAAAGTCGATTCCTAAAAAACGATACTGGTCCAGACCATGAGAAGTCACTTCTAAAACTAAGTATTCATAGCCTTTATTTAAGATGAGTTTAAGAATTTTTTGTAATTTCCAAGGATCTGGTGAAGTTACATGGAGGCCGGTGGAGAGATTCTGATCACCAATTTTGGCGGAAACTGTGGTTATTAAAGCAGTTTTGTAATTAGCTTTTTTTAAAATTTCGTAAATTAGCGTGCTTGTGGTTGTTTTGCCGTCAGTCCCAGTCACCCCAATAATCTTTAATTTTTTCCCGGGAAAGCGGTAATACAAAGCCGCTAAAAATGCCATAGGTAAATGGTAAAAAGTATTAATTACTTTCTGGGAAATTAAATTTTTTAAAAAACTAATTAATTTTTTTATCATTTTTTATGTTAATAAAAAATTAAATTGAATTGTATTTAATTTAATATAATATTCTTATTAAGAATATTATATAACAACTAGGCTAACTTGGAGGAATTCCATAATATAGTAAAAGTTCTTTAGTAATGGAAAAAAATAAAGGGGCGGCTGTTTCTGATCCCCAAGGAGATGAGCTTGGTTCTCTTAATTTAACTAACATTACAAATTTAGGTTCTTTGGCCGGGGCAAAACCTACAAAAGAAGCAATTGTTTTTTCTGTATCATAGTGTCCAGCGACTGGAATCTGGGCCGTACCCGTTTTACCGGCCACCTGATAGCCTTTTATTTTTAACCACTTTGTTTCTCCTTTTTCCACTGCCTGAACCATCATTTCAGTTATTATCTTGGCTGTTTTTGGCTTAATTACTTCTCTTAATACTTCTGGCTCAATTTTTATTCTCTCACCTGAAGAAATTATTTCCTTGACTACCTGAGGCTTCATTAGTTTGCCGCCATTAGCAATCGCTCCAGTGGCTCTTAAAAGCTGAGTCCCACTAACCGCTAAACCCTGACCAAAAGAAGCCGTCGCTAAATCAACATTGTTCCAAAAACTCTTATCTTTTAAAAGCGCTTCTGTTTCTCCCTGAAGATCAATCTCTGTTAAACTACCAAAACCAAAATCAGTTAAATACTGAAAAAAATCATCCAGGCCAAGCTTCCGCGAAACAAAAACCATTCCTAAATTATCTGAGTTCTGAATCACCTTGTCCATGGTGGAATCAGGATGATATTTTTCATCCCAGGTTTTAATTTCATATTTATCAATCTTTAAAGGCTTATCACAAATATCGCACTTGGTATTACTTTTGACTACCTCTTTATCTAGGGCAGCAGCCATCACAAAAATCTTGAAAGTTGAACCTGGCTCATATGAATCAGAAATAAGATCATTTATAAACTTATCTTTATCAAAGAGATAATATTTCTTAGGATCAAAACTGGGGTAATTGGCTAAAGCAATCACTCCTCCTGTCCAGGGATCCATAATCATAACTGAACCTGATTTAGCCCCATATTTTTCCACGGCTTTTTCAAGCTTTTCTTCAACCATAAATTGAATTGACCGATTGAGATGAAGGACCAAATTTTGGCCATCTTTTTTTTCCTGACTGAAAAAAGAACCAATTAAAATCGGTTTGTTAGCCGCATCAGTTTCTTGAGTTAAAAGACCTTGTCTGCCCCTAAGCTCATTATCATAATAGCCTTCCAAGCCAAAATAGCCGGTGTCTTGTCCGGCTTCATTTTTTCCCAAAAAACCTAAAAGATGAGCCGCCATAGAAGCTTCAGGATAATAACGGATTTGCTCCTCTTCAAAACCCAAACCTTTAAGCTTCAAATCTTCTATTTTTTCTTTATCTTCCTTAAGGATCTTATGTTTAAGAATCACCCAGGATAAATTATCCAACTGAAGTTTTTCTAAAAGATTTTCCTCTTCTTTTTTGATTAAATCCTTTTTCAAGGGCTTTTTTTTACCCTCTTGACTGGCTTCCTCTTCAAAAAAAGTAAAAGGGGCTAATTTTAAAGCTATCTCTTTTACTGGTTTATTAATTTCTCTTAAAGAAGTAAAAAGCAAATAAGCGGTTTTATTACTGGCTAAAGGAAAGTTGTCACTGGCTAGAATTTCCCCTCTTTTAGACTGGATCTCTTTTTCAGAATAATATTGGTTTTTGGCTAAATTAGCCAGACTTTCTCGGGCTAAAACCTGCCAATAAAAAAGCCGGGAAATAATTGCTATAAAAAGAAGGATAAAAATAATCTTCAGGCTTTGTAAGCGCCAAAAAAAAGGCGGTTTTTTCATTAGGGATTAAGAGCGACTGGAACTTTACTGCTTAGATTTTTAACCATTGGATTTTTATTAAAACCTTTTTCTAAAGCCATATCTTCTAGTTTAGCCAAGCCGCCTCTTGAAGCGGTCTCACTTTTTACCTGGCTGTTTCTTTCCTCAATTAAGGCTATTTCTTTTTCAATTAGTTTTAAGTTCCTACCATAAGTCGCCAACCGATTAGAAAGGTAAATTTGGGCCAGAGATAAAATCGCCACTAAAACAAAAGGCAGAAAATATAACAAGTTGCCTTTGGTTATATTTTTACTGCTACCCTTAGCTTGGCGCTTCTTGAGCGTCGATTTTCTTCCCGCTCCTTTAGAGTGGGAACAACCACCTTTTTGGTTAAAATCTGTAAGCACTTTTCAGTTTCTCCTTTTTTAAAATAATTTTTAACTATTTTATCTTCTAAACCGTGAAAGCTTATAACTACTAACCGGCCACCTGATTCTAATACCCTGGCCGCTTGTTTTAATCCCTTTTTTAAATTGTTTAACTCATCATTAACAGCTATTCTTAGACTTAAAAAAACTTTAGTCGCCGGGTGAATCTTGCTTCTCCCCCTGTATTTCCGCCAATATACTTTTTTGACAATCTCCGCTAGTTGTCTAGTAGTCCTAATTGGCTCTCTTTTCCTATCCAAAACAACCGCTTTAGCAATTGGTAAAGAAAGTGGTTCTTCACCCATTTCAGAAAAAAGTTTAATAAGTTCTTTTTCATGTAAGCCATTTATTAAATCTCCTGCTTTAACTTTTAAACTCGGGTCCATCCGCATATCTAAAGATTCATCAATTTGAAAAGAAAACCCTCTTTCATCCGTCTCTAGCTGATGGGAGGAAACTCCTAAATCAAACAGGATCCCGGAAACTTTAGAAATCTTATTTTTTTTAAGGATTTCCTCTAAATTAGCAAAGTTTCCCTGGCAAATAGTATAAGAAGCATTAGGGCAGACATTTTTAAAATGCTTCTTAACATATGCTATTGCCTCTGGGTCTTGGTCTAAGCCAAAAACATGACCTCCTTTCTTAATGATCCTTAAACTGTGACCACCGCCACCCAAAGTGGCATCTAGATAAAGCTTGCCTGGCTTTACCTTTAAAAATTCTACTGCTTCATTTAAAAGTACTGGCTGATGAAATAGTCTATTTTTGGTCACCTTCATCAAGCCTCTGACTAATTTTTTCAATATTTCCCTTTAAATATTCCTGATGTTCCTCCCAATCATTTAAATTCCACATTTCCACCCGGTTTCCCATGCCTACAAAAACAATCTGTTCTCCTAGTGAAGCATAAGAGCGCAAAGGGGGAGGCACAATAAATCTTCCCTGAGAATCAAGTTCAATTTCAAAAGCATTGCCTAAAAGATACCGGTCTGTTTCTCGAGCGGCTCCAGAGATAAAAGGTTTATTAACAATCCCACCGGCTACCTTTTCCCAAGAAGAATATTTAACAATCATTAAGGATTTTTCAAAACCGGCCGTAATAATGACTTTTTTACCTAGAAGTGAACGAAATTTAGCTGGTAAAGCTGTTCTTCCTTTATCTGAATCTAATTTAGCTGAAAAATTACCGATTAACATTGCTCCCCTTTACACCACTTTATTCCACTATCATCCATTTTTATATATTTTCACGGGCATGTCAAGAGGGAAATTAATTTAAATTGAAGTATTATAGAAAGATAGTTTCCCCATGTTAACGCGCTAATATTGCTCATTAAAAAAAAGAAGCGTCGCTATTGACACTCTTTTTAATAAACAATTAAATAAGATTATACTAAGAAGCTTCTCCTTAGTCAATACTATGGGTTAATAAAAAAGGGTTATCTTAATTAACTAATACAAAGGTAGTTAGATTGTTAATAAGAGTAGAATAACCCTCAGTTACTTTTTCTACTTCATATTCTTGCCATTCTGTTCCATCCCAGCCTAAAATCATGGGGTTTTCTAAATCTTTATCTGTTTTAAAAGTTAGTTTACTTTTAGTTAGGTTTGTTTTGCTGGCAGTAAAAAATCCAATTGGTCCAGAAACTACTTCTCCTTTTACTTCTTTAGGTAAGCCCATAGTTGAGGAAACTACTAAAAAGGTGCTTTCAGATAAATCACCTTTTTCTATTTCTAAAGTTACCTTAGCATCTCTGGAACTAAAAATTCCTTTTTTTTCTAGCATTGTCCCAATAGTAAATTCACCTTTAAGGCTGTAATCTTCACTCCCTTCAAAGTAGAGGGTTAAACTGCCTCCAGTAACATCTTCATCGTAGCGGCATTTTCCTTTAGAACAAGAGCCTAAAAGGAGCCCTTTTCTAACTGGCGGTTTCTCTTCTAAAAAATCTATTCTTCCAAAAGCGCCTTGAATCATAGTCCCGGCTTGGTATTCCAGTTCATATTCTACTAGTTCTTCTTTTAACTTTAAGTTTTCAATGTTTAAGAACAATTCCCGACCATCCGTTCGAGGAATTAGGGTAATATAGGGTCTTTTTGTAAGTTCTAAAAGGTTAACTTCTTGTCTTTTTTTAGTCACCACTTGTTTAGTTTCTTCTGTTTTTTTCTTATTTTTAATGGTTTTATAACCAAAAAAGCCAGCTGTTCCCAATAGAATAACACTAAGAATAATAATGATAATCTTTTTCATTATTCCTCCAGTTTAGTTTTTAAATATTTTTTTAAATTGGAAATACTGACTCTTTCTTGTTTGGTGGTATCTCTGTCTCTAACGGTCAGGTCATCTTTTTTTAAGGAGTCAAAATCAATGGTTAAACAAAAAGGGGTTCCAATTTGGTCTTGAGCATAATAGCGCTTGCCAATGTTTCCCCGATCGTCCCAGTTAACTTCATAATCTTTTCTTAAATCATCATAAACTGATCTGGCCTTTTTAACTAATTCTTGCTTGTTAGAAAGAAGCGGGAAAACAGCCGCTTTAAATGGAGCTACTTTTGGATCAAAAGCTAGAATTTCTCTATCTTTATCTTTTTTATAACTGTCCACCAAAACAGCTAAAGTTAATCTTTCTACCCCCACTGATGGTTCAATAACATAAGGATAAACCTTTTCTCCCTTATCATTGGTGAGACTTAAATCTTTACCAGAATGTTTAGAATGAGTTTTTAAGTCATAATCAGTCCGATTAGCTACTCCTTCCAATTCCCCCCAGCCAAAGGGGAACTTAAACTCAATATCAACTGTTCTTTTGGAGTAGTGGGCTAAACTTTCTTTAGGATGGTCAAAAAAGCGAAGATTATTTTTATTTAATTTTAAAACATTCAAATACCATTTCATTCTTTTTTCTTTCCAGTCTTCAAAATATTTTTCATCCTCTTTAGGATCGACAAAATATTCCATTTCCATTTGCTCCATTTCCCTGTCTCTAAAGATAAAGTTACCGGTAGTAATCTCATTTCTAAAGGCTTTACCAATCTGGGCAATCCCAAAAGGAAGCTTGGGCCTCATGGAATCAACTACACCGGCAAAGTTTGTGAAAATCCCTTGACAGGTTTCTGGTCGAAGGTAGGCCTTAGAAGCTGTTTCTTCAGTTGGTCCAATAAAGGTTTTAAACATTAAGTTAAACTGTTTAACTTCTGTCAGCTTTCCCTGACACTCTGGGCATTTATCCCCTTTTAAATGATCTACCCTAAACCGCTTATGACAGGATTTACATTCCTGCAAAGGATCAGTAAAAGAAACTGTGTGTCCTGAAGCTTCCCAGACTTTGGGATTATGAATGACGGTTGAATCTAAAGGATAAATGTTATCATTTTTTAAAACCATCTCTTGCCACCAAAGATTTTTTAAATTTCTGGTTAACCTTACTCCTAAAGGACCAAAATCCCAAAAACCCCCAATTCCTCCATAAATCTCTGAAGAAGGAAAAATAAACCCCCGCTGCTTACATAAAGAAACTAATTTTTCCATTAAATTATCCATAAAATAGATTTTAAACCGATTAAGAGATACTTTTCAAGAAGGAAGATGAATTAAGTTTTTTTTCCATGATATTTTCTAGGTGGTTATTCAAGTCTTTTATGTCTAATGATTGAGGTAAACCAAAGCCAGTGTTTTTTAAAAGCTCTATTTTAAATTCTTTTTCTAAGGCTTTTAAATTAGAATTTTCTTTATTTAATCTTTCTAAACTTTGCTTTAAAACTTCAAAAACTCTGGTATTTTTCTGGTTGTCTTGAAGAAAGCGGTCAGTAAGTTCACAAAACTCATAAGCTAAGCTAATTTTTGCTAAATCTTTTTTAAAACTATTAAAGGAGTTTAAAAGCTGAGTTTCAGTAATAATGTCCAGGTTTTTTCCTCTGGCTGAATAAATATCCACAAGGTTGAATAACTCTAAAGAAGGCGCTTTTCTGGATTTTACTTTCCTGACTCCTTTGGCAATTAAACTAAGCTTGCCATATTGTTTAGAATAGGCTGTTAAAATCCGATCCGCTTCAGAAAAGTTAATTCTTTTAAGAATAATGGCTTGAACCTTAAATGTTTTTGGTCTCACTTTTTAGAAGTTAAATTCAATTTCTTTGTCTTCTCTCAGTTCAAATTCTTCTTCTTGATCCCCAAATATGACTTGGTACTGATGACCTTCCGTCCCTGGTTGTTTTTGAATCAAAAGCTTGTAGTTATCACCGGAAGTTAGATTAAATGGCAGTTTATACTTTAAAACTAATTTGGCTCTGCCTCCGCCTCCCCTAACAGTGAAAAAACCATCAAAATATGTTTTTCCTAAATCAGTCTTAGTTTCCATCTCCACTTCTGAACCTAGGCTTTCAATTAACTTAGACCCTTCGGGTACATAAATTCTTATATAATTTCTTAAAATACTGTTTAAACAAAGGCCTTCTTTTCTCTCTAGGTTACAATTATCAGTTGGCTCAGGATTTTCATAAGTTAAAGTTAAAGTCTTTATTATTTCACCCGACTCATTAATCTCAATTTCCTGTTCTACTTTATGATTGGTAAAAAGATTGGATTTAGCCCCCCCAAAATTTGAATCATTTATATGAAGGTAGTCCCACTCATAAGGCTTAATCCTGCCGGCTGCTCCATAAGATTGGGCCGCTTCCTCTAAGTAGGAATCCGAAAAATATAGTAAGACATGTTTTTCTTTTAAAAGCCTTAGACCTGTAGAAAACAAATCTGGCCAAAGCTGCTTGGGACTACCCATGGCTTTAAACATAATTTGTTGCATCATTGGGCCTAAAATAGTTTGTTTTCGATTACCTGCTTGAGTCGGTAAAGGCTGATCAACAATGTATTCTAATTCACAAATAACATTGGCTACTCCATGACACCTTTGATCTTCTTCAGTGGTAAATTTGCCGTATCCTGGCACATCAATTGGTCCTAAAATATCAATTAAGTCCTTTAAAACATAAGTATCAACCGTAATAATCCCATCCACTTCTTCTTCGCCCGGAACTTTGTCATAGTATTTTATAAAAGTGTCCATCGAGACTTTAAAGTCAGGGGATAAATTCATGTCCCGAAGGTAAAAATAAGGAACAATCCCCGTATCTAAATCACTACTAAATAGATATTTCTCGATTGACTCTGGGGCTTCAATCCTGGGTTTATATTTCTTATCTAAGGAATAAATATCATCACTTTTTAAAGACCTGACTTTACCAGAATCAAATTCTAGCACTGAAAAAGCCGTCATAAAACCACCAGTCGCTCTTAGCTCACCGTCATTTTGAAAGATAACTAAATACTTTTTCTTATCTGGATAACCTAGTATTTCCGGTAAGACACTTAAGATGGGTTTAGCTTCAGAAATGCCTTTAGATGTTTCTGCTAAAGTCTTTTTAGCTATAATTATATTTTCTCTAATTTTCTTACCTCTAAATTCTTCTGGATAACGTTTAGGGTTAATTTTTGAAAGTTCTTCTTGAGCCGCCTCAAGTTTATCGGCCATGGCATCAATTTCCGAGGTAACTTTCTCTAAAGTTTGAACGATTTTAACAATTCTGTCTTCAGCTGTCCCTCCCATAAAACTACCTTGACCTGTAAATCCTAAAACATCAGCATAGGGAGTAATCGCGGCTACCATTACTTCACCAGCCTGAATGCCAGATAATCCGGCTTTTAAAAGACTCTGGCCATCTTCATAATAACTGCTAACAAAGGGAATAATTTTTAAATAAGCCAGGCGGCTATACTTTTTTTCCGTTTCTTTTAAAGATTCTTCAGTTTGGCTGATTTTTTCCTCTGCTAATACTAAATCCTGATTTTTACCTGCTTGATAGGCTTCTTGGGCTAAAAGATAAGTCTTCTTAGCTGAAGAAATAAGAGGTTTAGCTAAAATTAAAGTCGGGACAGCTAAAAGAAGAAAAAAACCTAAAATAACTAAAAGGGGAATAAAAAGGGCCTTTTTTTTAAGCTGAGGGAGTTTAAATCGGGGCAGCTTTAATTTAAATTTCTTTTTAGAAGAAGTGGAAAAGGAGGCCTTTTCAATGTTAGTTTCAATCTTCTCCTTTTTTAAATCAGAAGGAAAAAGAGTTTCTTTGTTTCCAGAAGTTTTCTCTTTCCCAATATTTTTATCTTCTTTCTTCTCAATTTCCTTATCTTCAGTTCCTTTTCTAGCTTCTGTTTTTTCTTGGCTTTTATCTTTAATAGTGATTTTTTTAAGTCCAATTACCATTTACTAACCATGGCTTCTGGAGTTTTTAAAATAATATTTAAATCCCCCCAGAAGGACAGGCCTTTAGAATAATCATAATCCATTTTAGCTCTTTTGACAAAAGGAATTTCATTTCTACCTGAGGTTTGCCAGACACCAGTTACACCAGGCTTAACCAACATTATACTTCTAATCCATTTTTTAGTCTGAGGATATTTTTTGGTTTGTTCTTTTATTTCCTGCTTTACATAAGCTCGCGGTCCAACTAAACTCATCTCTCCTCTTAAAACATTAAAAAGCTGAGGAAATTCATCAATGGTTAAGTTTCTTAAAATCCGGCCTAACTTGGTAATCCGAGGATCATTTTTCAATTTCCAATCTCCATTTTTAAACTCAGCTAAAAGCCTTTTGTTGTGAAGAAGGATTTTGTCAGCATTTGTAACCATAGTTCTGAATTTGTAGAGCCAGAATTCTTTTCCATTCATTCCTATCCTCCGATGACGGTAAAAAATTGGGGTTCCAGATTCAAAATAAATTAAAAGGGGAGTAATAATCCAAACCGGTAAAAATAAAACCGCTAAAAAGATAGCAAAAACAATATCAATTACTCTTTTAATATCTTGATACATTATTTATTTTTCAAAAAGTTTTTTATAAAGCTTTTTAACTAATGGGGCTTTATTCATTGAACAAACAAGTAAACCCTGAGGCGTATCAACCACTATTACCCCAGACAATCCAATAATTCCGGCTACCTTATCATCTCTTGAAAAAACCAAAGAATCTTTAGTTTCCATTAACTCAGTTTTGCCAAAAGAAACATTTCCTGCTTTATCTTTTGGTAAACCATGATAAATTAGTTCCCAGGTGCCTAAATCAACCCAACCAATATTAACTGGCAGCTCCAATTGACTCCCGGGTTCTAGTTTTTCAAACAAACCAAAGTCAACTGAGTTTTTTTCAATTTTATGATATTCTTCTTTCAATACCCTCTCATAATCCTTTGTTCCCATGGCTTTTGAAATTTTTTCAATATGTTTAAAACAATCAGGCGCATGTTTTCGATATTTTTCTAAAAGAAGGTTTGGTTTACAAACCATATACCCAGAATGAATTAAGTAAGAACCAGACTTAAAGAATTTTTCCGCTGTCTTAAGATCGGGTTTTTCTACTTGTTTAATAAACTCATAAGTTTCAAAACCATCTTCTTCCTTTATTTTTTTTCCAATTTTAATCCAGCCATTATGAACTGATGGATAAGTAGGCTTCATATCAATATGAACAATAACATCATCTTCTCTAGCCAGTTGAGAAGCTTTTTTTAAAGCTTTTATAAAAGCCTCTTCTTTTTGAACTAAATGATCGGCTCCCCAAAGGATTACCATCACCGAATCTGGAAAGTGATAATTAATATAAGCCGCTGATAAAGCCACGGCGCCCAAAGTATCTCTCATTTCAGGCTCTAAGATTACATTTCTAAAAGGAATTTCAGGAGCTTGCTTAGCAATAGTTTTTTTAAACTGACTGCCCGTGGAAATAAAAATATCCTTGCTTGAAAAACCCTTTAAAACCCTTTTTATGGCTGCCCTAAAAAAAGAAGTCTGACCCAAAACAGGATCAAATTGTTTAGGATGTCCGACTTTACTAATTGGCCACATTCTTGTCCCTCGACCACCGCAAAAAAGAACTATTTTGACATTCTGCTCTGATAACTTAGCCATTCTCCCTCCACATATTTTTTAAATTTTTCCTTAAAAATCTTTTCATTATACTTTAAAGCATTATTACGACTTTCTTTAGGATCAAATCTTTTGTTTCCAAATTCTTTAGCTGCTTTAATTAAATCAGATTTTTTCTGTTTGGAAAATAGGATGCCTGTCTTTCCCCTAATAACAGTTTCTCCCATTCCCCCTTTTTCAAAGGCAATTATTGGCTTGCCGCAGGCCTGAGCTTCAATCCCCACCAAACCTAAATCCTCTTCTCCGGCAAACACAAAGGCCAAACATTTTTGATAATAACCTATTAAATCCTTGTCAGTCAAATCTTTGCTTAAAAATTCAATGTTTGGCTTAGCCATTCTTTTTAATTTGTTTTTTTCTTTCCCGTCGCCAATTATCTTTAAAGGTAAAGCTAGATCATTAAAAGCTTTAATAATTAAATCTATTCTTTTATAAGAAACTAGACGGGAGACAGTCAAAAAATATGGCTTATTTTTTTTTCCGTTTTTCTCATCATCCTCTTCTTTTAAGGGTATAAACTTATTAATATTAACCGGTGGATAAATTACATCTGAATCCCTTTGATAATGTTTTTTAATTCTTTTTTGAACGGTTTTGGAAATAGCCAGATACAGATCCGGTCTTTGGCTGGCTATTTTATCCCAGGTTTTAAGTTTTCTTAAAACTGGTTTGATTATTAATTTAGCTAAAGGGTTTAACCAGCCAAACTGAAGATTATTAGAATAATGCTTAAAGCCATTCCATAAATATCGTGTCGGGGTTAAACAATAATTAAGGTGGAAAGTTGAGGGAGAAGTAATTATTCCTTTTGCTTCAGCTGAGGAAACACTAATAACCACATCAAAGCCGGAAAAATCAAAGCTCTCAAAAGCAAAGGGCATTAAAAAAGGGTAAAGCTCATGATGTTTTTTAGCTAAAGGAATTTTTTGAACAAAAGAAGAAATAACTTTAAAGCATGAAGCCCAAGGGGCGCCCATAGGATCATAAACAGAAGTATATAAAGGAGCATCAGGCCAGATTTTGTGGAGGGCTAATAAAACTCTTTCTGCCCCTCCAAATTTATTTACTCGATCGTAAACTAAAGCAACTTTCATTTATATATTTTTCAATTATTTCTTTATGATTAAAGGCTAATTTTTTTATGCTTTTCAACTTATCTAAAGTAAACCATTTATATTCTATAGAATATGGCGGATTAACCTCAATCTCTTTCTCACTTACCCTACCAACAAAAACAACTACTTCCTTAGTTTTCTGATCACCTTTTATAGGTAAGGAAAAAAGGTGTTTTCCTTTAAAAGATTCTGTTTGTAAATCACAATTAACTTCTTCTATTACTCCCTTTTGTGGTTTAATTCCTTTTTTTGACTCGCCGATGCCACTAATTAAGGCCCAATAATTAACAAAAGGCTTTCTCCCTCTTTTAATAAGAAGAACTTTGCCCCTATCATTAATTATGATGGCACAAACAATCTTGTGTTTCTTTGTCACTTCTTATGATAACCTTAGAAATAAGCTTCCAAGGTTTTCCGGGCACACTTTTGCCAAGAATATTTTTTTACTTGATTCTTTCCTTTATTAACTAAAAATTGTTTTTCTTTTGAGGACAGCTTTAAAAAAGATATTATTTTATTCTTTATATCATCAACATTTTGAGGATCAAAATAAATGGCTCCATTTCCATAAACTTCCTTAAAAACCGGAATAGAACTGACTAATATTGGACACTGACTAGCCATGGCTTCTAAACCGGGTAAACCAAACCCCTCCATTAAAGAAGGATTTATAAAAGCCTCTGCTTGACTATATAAAACCTTTAAATCTTTATCAGTCACAAATCCAACCATCCTAACAAAATCTTGAGCCTTGAATTGACTGATTAATTTTTCAATCCGCTTTAAAAACACATCTCTAGAGCTCACAATGACTAAATTAAGCTTTTTATGGTTATTAACTGCTTTTATGGCTAAAATTAATCTCCTTACATTTTTATGAGGGTAAACATTCCCGGTGTACAGAAAGTAAGGCTTTTTTATCTCATACTTTTCAATAACTTTTGGATCACTAGCCTTGCCCTCTTTTAAAAACCCTTGATCAACTCCCTCATAAATAACTTTAATTTTATTCTCATTAACCTGGTAAAATTTTAGGATTTCTTTTTTAACTGCCTTGGATGGAACAATAATCTTTCTGGATTTTAAAACACTATTCCTAAATATTTGCTTATAAGCTAAATACTTTAAAAAATATGTTAATGGAGATTTGGTGGTTGTTTCTAAACCCCTAGAGTAATGTTTAATTAAATCATGAATTGTGACTACAAATGGATATTTATCAAAATAAGGAACATTAAAGTGGGGAAAGTGAACTAAATCAGGCTTAATTTTACTTAATAGCTTGGGGATTTCAATTTGTTCTTTTAAAGAATAATGCTTAGCTGAAGAAAATACTAGTTTAATATTTTTAAACTCATTTAAAATGTTTTTATTGGTATTTTCTTGGGAAAAAATTAAATAAAATTCGCTTTTTTTATCTTGTTTTAAAATACTTTCAACAAGATTTTGAGTGTACCGGCCAAGGCCAGTATGCTTTACTCCCCAAAACCGGCAATCAATAACAATTTTCATTTATTAATCCTTAAATCGACTAATTAAATATATCCCCAGCAACACCAATGACCGAATTAACTTAGGATACTTATTTTTATAATGTTTATCATAAAATAATTTCATAGTTTCAAAAAAATACTGATTGCTTTTTTGCTTAGTTACAAGGTCTTTTTGAGTAATTTCTGTACCCTTGTCTTTTCTTCGTCCAGATGATTTTTTAAAATGAATAATTTTAGTATTCGGATTATATCCTATTTTATACCCTGATTCTTTGATTCTATATGCTAAATCAATGTCTTCAGCATACATAAAAAATTGTTCATCCAAAAGGCCAACTTTATCTAAAACTTCCTTTTTAATCATAAAGAAAGCACCGGAAATAGCATCAACTGAATGAACTTTGTCCAAGTTTTTCCAAGTTTGATGATATTGCCCAAATATTTTTGATTTAGGAAAAATCTTTTCCAGGCCGCTAAAATATGTTAGAGCCGCCCATGGCGTAGGAAAACCTCGATGACAGGCTGGATCAAGTTGCCCATTAATAAGTTCTATTTTGCATGTCCCTGCAACATACTTATTATATTTCATAAAATGAAGCATATTTTTTAAAGTATTTTTTTTAAGAAGAGTGTCAGAGTTTAATAGAAGAATATATTTACCCCTAGAAATCCTTATTCCTTGATTATTAGCTTTGCTAAAACCTAAATTTTCTTTATTAAAAATATATTTAATATTGCAAAATGATTTTTTGAACATTGTTTGGCTACCGTCTTTTGAACCATTATCAATCACTGTTAACTCCACTTTAAATTTCCCTAGGTCTGACTCTAAAAAAGATTTTATTAGGTTGCTTACTAAATCCTTGGTATTGTAGTTAACAATTATTATTGATAAGTCGATGGCTTTCATTTTTTTTCTATTTTTGTTTGATTAATTAAATTAAGCTTTTTTTCCAAGCCTTTGATAAACTTTGTCTAGGTTTGCTGAAATTAAATCCCAGCTGTATTTATCTTCAATCATTTTGTAGGCTGAGCTGACAAGCCTTTGTCCAAGTTCAGGTGTTTTTAAAAGCCTAACCGTTAATTCTGCCAGGTTCTTGGCTCCGTTACCAACTAATACCTCACTTTCAGTTTTTGCCTCTATTCCTTCTATTCCTAAAGGAGTGGTAACCACTGGTAATTTGGTCGCCATTGCTTCTAAAACCTTGTACTTGGTTCCCCTGCCATTTCTAATTGGGGCCAATAAAACTGAGGCTTCGCCAAAAGCAACCCTTATATCTTTAACATGGCTATCAACCAAAACGTCTTTTTTACCTCCTAAACTTAATATTTCCGGGGTAGGGTTTTTACCCACAATCCAAAGCTTTGCCTGAGGAATCTTCTTTTTAATTAAGGGCCAAATTTCAAAAGTTAAAAACTTAGCTGCGTCTTTGTTGGGTAACCATTTAAAGTTACCGACAAATAAAACTGTGGGAACCTTTGGTTTTTTCATCTTCGCCTGATTAAAAAATTCTATATCGACTCCATTAGCCACCACATCAATATTTTTTTTGGGAGCCACTTTCGCCATAATTTTTTTGTCTTCTCCTGACATGGCCGCTAAACTGCTTGCTTGACGCCAAAAAAATTCTTCCCAGAATTTTAACTTTAAAACATCAAAATATAAAAATGGTTTTAAAAATTTAAATTTAAAATTGTCAACATACTTTTTATATACCAAATATTCTATTGTCTGTTCAACTAAAAGAATGGGAATTTTAGTTAAGGGAATATTAGGAGTCATATAAAAAGGCTCAGCGTGAATTAAATCATAATTACCAGTTCTTAATTCTTGGCTAATCGCTTTTCTGGCTTTTAAAGATAAATAGGTAGAAATCATCACAAAAGGAAAGGGAGAAAAACCTGCAATTAAAACATTTTTGAAAGACCAAGCGGGCCGACGTTTAAAAACTTTTACTTTATAACAAAACTTTTCCAACTCCTTAATATGAATTTTCTCTCCATCTTTCCTAATAAAAGAAAACAGGGTAATTTCATATTTATCCTTAAGTTTTTTTAAAAGATTATATGTTCTTATCTGGCCTCCTGACAAAAGAGGGTAAGGAAGATAAGGGGTAAGCATTAATATTTTCATTGTATGTATTTTTTTTAGTATGACCAAACCCTAATATAGTTTTTAGACCAAGTTCTATTTAATCTTAGCAAAATCACATTCTTGAAGATCAATAATAATAAATTTTTCCGTTTCTTTTAAAACAGAACATGCGTTCTTTAAAGTATTAGTCTGATCATTAAAATCAACACTCACATAATAGGTTGCTCCCCTTAAAATATATTCTTGTAGTTCATCCTTATTTCTTAAAACAGGCCAGCCATTCCTATTGGTCTGATACAAAAACGCCGGATCCCAATCATAAGGAGCGATTATTTTGGACTCCTGAGGTGTTAATTGATCAACTGCTTGACCAGCTTCAACAATCTCCCAGCGGTTAATATTGAAAAAACCCCTGACTTCATACCAACCGAAAGCCAGCATTATTAAAACCAAGCTAATAGCTATTCCCCTATTAAAAAGGGTAGAAAAACCATCTTTGGCTTTCTGCCATAAAACATCAAAACCTTTAGCCATAAAAATACAGGCAACTGGAACAATCGGCATCTGGTAATAATCATGAGTTACATTGCCCATGGCAAAATAACTAATGTAAGCCGCAGCTGACAATAACCAGGTTAAATAAAAAAGACCTTCTTTGTTGTCTCTTTTACTAACTAGCCCTTGGAAAAACAAAACAAAGCCGCCGGTGGCTAAAATTAAACGATTAAGGCGGTCAAATATTATCCAGCGGAAGAAAGCACCTTTAAAACGAATGTTAGTCGAATTTATCAACCACTTAGAACCAAACATGCCTTCTGGATGTAAGTTAATATGATAACGCCATAATCCCAAAGGAATTAAACCTATTAAAGCAAGCAAATAAACATCTAATTTTTTGAATGATTTTATCCCCCACTTTTTAAAAACAAGATAAGCTATTGGAATACCAAGAAATATTGCGTAAGGCTTGGTTAGCATCGCTAAGGCTAAACTAAATCCCGAGACTAGGGCTAAACTCCTCTTTTCTTTATTAAGCCAAAGAGTAATAAGATATAAAGAAAGAACAGAAAAAAAGATAAAAGTCGGATCAGGCATTATTACCCGGCCGTAATAAATGTTGTAGGGTAAAACTGCATAAAAAAGGGCTGATAAAAAGGCAATTAATTTT
The DNA here is from genome assembly GCA_002773945.1 of Candidatus Beckwithbacteria bacterium CG10_big_fil_rev_8_21_14_0_10_34_10. Lineage (GTDB taxonomy): Bacteria > Patescibacteriota > Microgenomatia > UBA1400 > UBA1400 > 1-14-0-10-34-10. The sequence goes on from PEZT01000016.1 coordinate 40,325, forward strand.
GAAGAATACTGCTTTGCCAGTAAATACAAAAAAACCACTGTCAAAGAAGAAACAAAAACACTGACTAAACGGGCTAACTTCTCCTGAACTCCAAAAGATTGGTAAAATAAAGCCACGACCGCATTGTACAAAGGAAATTCATTTAAAAAATAACGATTGGGATTATCTAAATCCTCTATTTGGGACCGAGGATAAAAAATATTAAAATCTTCCGTGGCAAAATTACGCGCTACTGCCGCTGTATCTGCCTGTCTCCAAGAATGCCAATCAGCTACCGGATTATCAATCTTGTAAGTTCTTAAAAAAAAGGCAGTTATAAAAATAGAAATTAAAAAAATTATTTCCTTTATTTCCGATTTTTTCATTTCTTGTTCTTAATACCTTTTTTTTGACTAAATAATCTTTGCTCTGATTCAGGTACCATAGCTAATAATACCCCTGCTAAAGCCCAAAAAATAAAAGCCACCTTTGAAGCTTCGAATACATCAATATAAATAGCATTAATCAAAAGTCCAATTGTGAAAGCAATAAAACCAACAATAAAAGCCAAAATCAATGGCTCAACTTTTTGTTTTAACATTTTAATTGAAGTCATAATTGTTAATCCTATTATTCCAAAAAAAGTAATAAATCCTAATAAACCAGTTTCTCCCAAAGCCCTTAAATAACCATTATCTGTTGATTCAGCTTCAGTAAATTGGCCAACTGAGGTTTTGCTAAGAGTCGAATAGCCAGATCCAAGTAAAGGATTTCTTTTAAATCCCTGAATTGCCCAGGGCCATAAAGCATCAAGCCTTATAGCGGCTGACAAACCATATTTGTAGGCATTATCAGAAAAATCTCTTTTAACTGGCCTTAGAATTGCTGCCATGGTTGCTCCTAGCTCACCTGAAAGAGTGGCTGAAGCAGTGGCATCAAGCTCATAATCAGGAATATCTTCATAGACGCCCGGAGGTAAACCACTAGGCTTTTCAGTTACTGGACGTTCATCAGTTTTATCCAAAATTAAAGACAAATTCTCATCTAAAGCCAAATAATCTCCCTTTTGAGGCGGGGGTTTAAATGGGCTAACTAATCTTTCCAACTGCCATTTATTTTTTAAATCAGCTAATTTTAAAAGGTGGGCAAATCGATCTGATAAATCACCAAAAAAAATCATAATTAAAAAACTGAAAATAAAAACTCCTGAAAAGCGGGGCAAGCTCCAGCGCCAGCCTTTTTTAAAAGCAAAAATTATGAAAAGAATTGTCATCCCACCTATATAGGCTAAAAATGATGTTCTAGAGGCAGAAAGAATCATTAACCAGTAGCCCAGAATGAAGGAACTAAAAAATAGGGCTTTAAGGCTCTTTTTTTTAGTAATAAAACCTAAAGATAAAGACAAAATCAAACTAATAACCAAGAAAGCAGCTAAATCATAATGCCCGCCGAAAGTAGAGGGGACTCGAGCATGCTCAGTTAAATACAGCTTGATCCCTTTAGAAAACTCCCGGTTCATAGTTGAATAAACAGGCCAGTAATAATATTTTTGGCCATAACCATAAATAGATACTAAAACCGTTACTACTGAGGTCAAAATTAAAAGAAGCTTGACTGACTTAAAGTTTTTAATCCCATTATAAAAGATATAAAAAATACTAAAATACTCTATTCTTCTCATCCAATGAAGCAGGGCTTTTACAATATGGATCTGATCGTAAGGAATAGTTTTTGTAATATAAATGGCTGAAACAACCGAAAGAAAACCAATACATATATAAGCCACCATTGGCCAAAATATTATCGATTTAAAACTAGCTTTTTTTCTTATTGCCTGAATTAAAAAAACTAAGAAAGCTACTAAAACAAAAAAATCTTCTATTCTAACCCTCACAATATAACCGGGAATTGCTTCTAAAAGAGGAATTTTGGGATATAAAGGAATAAAAACAAGTAAAAAAAAGCTGAAAACAGTCAGAATATTGCTGTCAAACCACTTTAAAAGCTTTTTCATAAACCTTTCTCCTATTTTGATCTTTCTCTAGTATACCAAATAATACAATTCTTGTAAGAGCCCCTATTTTAAGCAAAACCTTTAAAATTGGCAACTCCCATAGGGGTCTAAGCTTTTGATAAAACTTTATCAAGCCCTGATATTCACCTAAAACAGCCCTTTCAAATCCCTGGGGATCATTGCCGCCTTTATAATGAATTACTTTGGCTTGAGGATAAAACCAAATCTTAAAACCAATCTTTTTAGCCCTGAAACACAAATCCACTTCCTCACTATACATAAAAAAGCTTTCATCAAAACCTTTAATTTCACTTAAAACATTTTTTTTAAACATAATAAAAGCACCTGTCACCCAATCTAAAGATCTAGTTTTTTTATAAAATCCCCTTCTGTTTTCTTGATAAGATTTTAATAGGGTATTTATAATTGGCAAATCATCAATAAAAAACATTTGGTAAAAAACCCGTCTTAATTTGGGAAAGTAGCCACCTGAAGACTGAATGGTACCATCAGCATTTTTAAGCTGGCAGCCTAAAATATCAACCCCGGCCCTGCTTTTCATAAAATCAAGGGATTTTTCAATCGCTTTATCTAAAATAAGGGTATCGGAATTTAAAAATAAAATATATTCGCCTTGGGCAATTTTAATTCCCTCATTATTGGCCTTGGCATAACCTTGGTTTTCTTTATTCTCAACTGTTTTTACCTGAGGAAACTTTTCCTTGATTTTTTTTACGGTTTTATCCAAAGAAGCATTATCAACTACAATAACTTCAAACCTTGTTTTTTTTGTTTCTTTAAAAATAGATTCTAAACAAGCAAGGGTCAGCTTTTCAGTATTGAAACTGGGAATAATAATAGAAAGTTCTATTTTTGATTGAGTCACTTTTTTATTGAAAAAGCCTAGCCCTGCCCAAGCGATATTTTAATTTACTGACGCCTCTTTTTTTAATTTCTCTGGCTGGAACACCACCAACAACTGTCATTTCTGGAATATCTTTGGTTACTACTGCCCCAGAACCAACCACTGCTCCTCTACCAATTTTAACTCCTGGCAAAATAATTACCCTAGCACCTATAAAACAATAATCGCCAATCTCAACCGGCTTTTCTACTGGTTTAAAATCATCAGAATGAACATCATGCTGACTGTTGTAAATTAAAACCTGAGAAGCAATGGCCACATGATCACCAATCTTTAAAGAATCTCTGCCATCTAAAAAGCAATGATCGCCAATAATCGTATCTTTACCAATAGAAATATTCTTGGGTTGAAAAAATCTAGCCCCCATATGAATAGTTGAACCCTTGCCAATTTTAATGCCGCTTAAGCGGTAACAAAAATTGCGAAAACAGTGAAAGGGAACATAACCAACTAAACCTAAAAGCATGACTTTAAAATCAAGGTAATAGCTATAAAAACGGTTAAAAACCTTTTTAGATATCTCTTCTGATGATAATATATTTCCCATTTTATCTTTCATAATTTTTACAGATAATTCCTTCTTACTAAAACTCCATTCTCAAACCATAAAATTCTTAGCGGCTGGCTTTCAACTGGTGTTCTTTCTAACTCACCACCAGGGCTATTTCTTTCTTCTGAATAACGAGGTTTTCCTTGTAATTCTCTTAAGTCTCTTAAATTTTCTACAATTAATCTTACATTATCCATCCCTGGGCTTAAACCGACTTGGTTAACTTGAGGTTCTACTGGCATATTTAAGCTCCTTTAATACTTTCTGGGCTGATTTTTCCCAGGAAAACTTTTTAATTTGTTCAAAGCCTAATTTTATTAGCTTTTCTCTTTCGTTTAAATTTAATTCTACCATTTTTTCTAAGGCTTGATAAATACAATCAACTGATTCAGGGTTATTAATATATAAAGCCGCCTCTCCCCCAACTTCCGGCAGGGAAGAGGTATTGGATATTATCACCGGACAGCCTAATTGCATTGCTTCTAAAACAGGAATCCCAAAACCTTCATATAATGAAGGTAAAACTAAACTCTGGCTGTTTTTCAAAAGGACATTTTTCTCTCCTTTAGAAATATAGTCTGTAAAAACAATCTTATCTTTTAAATTTAACTCCCCTACTTTCTTAAAAATATCATCATAAAGCCAACCCTTTTTACCCGCTACAACCAGTTGATAATTAGAATATTTTAAACTTAGCTTTTTAAAAGCTTCAATTAGTTTTAAAAGATTTTTTCTAGGTTGAAGGGTACCTAAGTAAAAAAAGTATTTACCCTGAAGTTTATATTTACTCTTTAAAGATTTAAAGCTTTCTTGTTTTTCTTCTTTAAGTTTTGTTGTTCCCGGATAAACAACCGTAATTTTTCCGGATGGATAATTATATAAATTTACTATTTCTTTTTTACTAAACTCAGAAATGGCAATAATATGAGCCGCTTTTTTAACTGAGTCTTTAGTCCATTTTATTAGTTTATAAAGGTCTTTTTTTCTAAATTGGTCAGGAAAACGCAGGAAAGCCAAGTCCATAATTGCCATTACTAAAGGAGCTGGACAAATTAAAGGACTGTAATGACCAGGGGTAAAAAAAACATCAATATTTTTCTTATTAAGAACTAACTCTAAAGGCAAACGCCATCTAGTCCATAGTATTTTAGGTTTTAAAACTCGATACTGCCACCAATCAGTCTTTGCGGGTAAATCAGAAAGCGGTTGATCTTTTAAATAAACTATACATTTAAAATCAGGCTTATTTCCTTTTAATCTTAAATCCTTTATTTCCTTAAAAAGGTGGATTAAAAGTTTAAAAGCATACTCATTACTGCCTACCCTATTTTCAATATTAGCTTCATTGCCATCAATAGCAATCATCATTATATACTCCTGTATATTTTAAGAGTTTGTTCGGCTGTTTTTTCCCAGGAAAATTTATTTATTTGCTTAAATCCGCTTTTAATTAATTCTTCTTTTTTTGTTTTGTCTTCTAATATTCTTTTTATTCCTCTTTTTATATCTTCCGCTTTATGGGGATTAACTAAAATTCCTGCTTCTCCAGTTACTTCAGGCAATGAGGAAGTATTGGCAGCCACTACTGGACAACCAACACTCATCGCTTCTAGAAGAGATAAACCAAAACCCTCATAAAAAGAAGGAAAAACCGCTCCTAAAGATTTTTGATATAAGGCTTTAAGCTGGCCAGCAGAAAGGTAATCTAAAACAATTATTTTGTCTTTTTTATTTGACTGTTTAATAATTGAGCTTTGTTTTTCTTTAGCCCAAAGCGGCTGGCCAAATAAAACTAAAAATAAATCATTATCTTCAATTTTTTCAAAGGCCTTAACTAAATTCTTAAGATTTTTTCTCGGGTTTTTAATGGCATCAGAAACAATAAATTTTTTAAGATTAAGTTTTTTTACAAAGTCTAAATCAGCTTTGGCCTTTAAAAAGTTGTTATTAAGACCTTCATAAATAACTCTTATTCTTTTTTCCTTAATCCCTAGTCTTTTAATCAAATCTTTTTTAGTATTCTTGGAAACAGCAATTATAATATTACTTTCTTTCTTAACTAACTTAAGCTTTCTTTTAAAAACTTTAACAATTTTTGGGTGATGAAGCTTGGAGTAAATCAAAGGGGCTAAATCGTGAACAGTTGTTATTTTAAAAGCCTTGCTTTTAGGTTCTGTCCAGTCGCTTGAGTGAAAAACATCAGCTTTTTCAGTAAAAACCTCAATTGGTAATCTTAAACGGTTAAAAAGAATTTCCCCCAAACTTACAGGAAGAGAATAAAACTTTTTTTCTAAATTACTTCTATTTATATTTTCATTATTTAAAAGCTTTCTATAAAAATCCTCAAAGATATTTTTATTTCTAAGCGATAAGCCAAAAAGACAATAGGTTGAAGATTTATCAATTTTTAAAAGATTTAAAACTAGATTCCTGGTATATACCCCCACTCCACCAGGATAAGCAATTTGAGAAATATCAATTACTACTCTCATTTATCTAATTATACCTTGAAAGCCAGCATTTTTTCCCATTTTTCTAAAGTTACCCCATTAAAATGCCTTTCAAAAACCCTAATAAAACCATTATTCTTTAAAAAAAGTCGGGTTTCATCCTGGGGATCAAAAATGGGCTGAGCATAGGGAATTAACCAAACTGAATCAAAATTAACCACTGCTTCTTTTTGAAAAATATAGACCTTGGAGCTTTCTCCCTTATCATAGTATTCAAAAGGAGCAGTTACATTTTGAAAAATTAAAACCGGTTCTTTTAATATATTTTCTTGATGAAGCTGAGTTACTGCCTGCTTCCAATCTTCCCTATGATTTATGGGATTAAAAAGATATTTAAAACAGAAAAACAAGTTAATAAACAAAGCCATCCCTAAAAATACCCTGGGCTGCCTTGTTCTGGTAATTCCCCGGGCTAATAAAAGGTATAAAGCTGGCAAACAGAATAAAAATCTAAAATAAGATAAAATTGGCAGCTTGATACTAACAATTATTCCCAAAACAATAGGAACAATTAACCAAAAGAAAAACAAGCTTAGTCCTTTTTCATATGCTTTTAAAATTAAATAGCCAAAAAACAAAAATGAAATAAAGGCAATGAAGCCATATAAAACCTTATTATCAAAAGAAACCCTACCCATGATAAATTTAACCGGTAATAAACCAATATTTTTAAAACTTAAATTGCCAAGAGTCTGACTCCACACAGAACTTTCCCCAGCTACTTTATTACCAATCTTAAGTTGTTTTAATAAAATAGGCAGCCAAGGCAAATATAAAATCAGTAAAATAAAATTAACCAAAAAGAAATTAACCAAGTCTTTCTTTTTTAACTTTAGGGTTAAAAAATAAAACCATTGCGCTGGTAAAAGAAAAAAACTTAAATAGTGAGAATAGATCATAAACAAAGTTGTCAAAATATATAAAAAAGCATTGCTAAAACTTCTTTTTTTTACTAGTTTTGCGAAATAATAAATTGAAAGAATAACTAACAAACTGGTTAGCACATATGTTCTGGCTTCTTGAGAATAATACAAGTAAAGGGGTGATGTTCCTAACAACAAAAGGCTAAAAACAGCACCTTTTTTATCATGATAATAAAGCTTAAATAGTTTATAAGCATAAAAACAGCTCAAAATTGAAAAAATAATACTAGGCAGTCTTAAGAAAAACTCTGTGGCCGGAAAAATCTTTAACCAAAAATGTAATATCAAATAGTATAAGGGCGGATAAAAATCTTTAGGTAAAAAATTAAATAAAAGCTCTTTTAAGGGATATTTGGTGGCGACTTCAAAAGAAAATGCTTCATCTAGCCATAAAGACTGACTAATACTAACAAAGCGAAGCAATAAAACAAAAAGAAAAATTAGAAAAATACTAATTTTCTTGTTTTTAAATAGTCTAAGCATGTTTTTTCTTTTCTAATAAACCCAATGATAACCCAAAATCGTAAACTAACTTAAAAACTAAAAATCCAGGCTCTTTTTTAATTAAAGCAGTTTTTAAACCACTAATTAAAGAAAAAATGGGATTAGCTCTTAATAAGGCAATTCCCTTTCCCAATCCTCCCAACTTATATTTTCTTTTAGCTACCCATTTAGATTGATTGAAAATCTCCTTTAAGCTAGAAGGGTTGAAATGGTAATATTTAGCCTTAGTTGCCTGGGGTTTATATTTTAATTTTTCTGACAATGTCCAAGTATCAGTATAGCCAATATCTTCAAAGCCACCAACTTTATCAAACTCCTTTTTTAATATTGCTCGGAAGTCTTTAGCCTGATTAATATTCTGAGGATTAATTCTTCTTTTATCAGGTAAGTTCCAGTTATAATTCCATGCCCGGGCCCAGCAATTATTCCAATTAGCTACATATTCTTCAGTTGAAAAAGTACCTTTAGCTTTCCCTTTTTCGATTGGAGAAATTAATTGTTTTAAAAAATCTTTGTCAAAAAACATATCTCCATCAAGAAAAACCAAGATATCACCTTTTGATTTAGTAACCGCTAGATTCCTAGCTTTAGCCGGCCCTTGATGATCTTTTTTTAAGATTTTCAATTTTAGGCTATTATTGTCTTTTGTTTTAAATTCGGCTAATACCTCCCGGGTTTTATCAGTTGAACCATCATCAATAACAATCACTTCAAAATTTTTAAAAGATTGCTCTTTTAAGCTGCTTAAACATTTTTCAATGTGTTTTTCTTCGTTATAAATAGTGATGATTACACTTATTTTCATTTAGATATTAAAAATATTAATATTTTATTCCATCTAGACTATTTTACTAAGTTATTAAAAAGGGTTTGATAATCTTGGGCTACTTTTTCCCATGAAAACTTTTCCGCCTGTTTTCTAGGAATGTTACCCCAATCCCTTTCTAATCCTCGACTTAGTTTTTGGGCATACTGGTCAATATTCTTGGGATTTACCAAATAACCTGCCTGACCAATAATTTCTCGACGCAAACTGTCATTGGGAGCAACGACGGCTAAATTCTCCGCCATGGCTTCTAAATAACAAACCCCAAAGGCCTCTCGACTATTGGAGGGCAGAGTAAAAAGATCAGCCGTTTTATAAACTTGCGGCATAACTTGATGGTCAAATCTACTAACTAAAAACCTTTTATTGCCCAAAAGACTTCTTCCTAAAGACAAATTTTTTTCTGACTGACTACCGGCAATTAGTAAACTTCCCTTTGGTAATTTAGCAACCGCTTTAATTGCTAAATCAATTCTTTTGAAATCTTCCGAACCAGCCACAGTTAATATTATTGGTTTTTCTAGATTAATAGACAGAGGTTTTACCCGAGGATTAAACTTCTTAATATCTACTCCATGGGGAATTCTAGCCAATTTTACATGAGGAGCCATTTTCTGAGCCCACTTTCTTCCTTTAATGCTTAAAGCTACAAATGTATTAGGCCAAAGCCAAAGATTAAAAAGATCATCTCTGCCAATTCCAGCATGGCCACCGATAACTATTTTGCTTTTTGAAAACAGAGCTAATAAGCGACAAAAAAAGGCCTGCCACCGACCATTTAAAGGATAAATAATATCTGGTTTAGTCCTATTAATTTTGGGTAAAACTTTTAAAGTAAAAAGCAAAGTTGACAAGTTTGAATATTTACTTATTTTCTTCTCTTTATTCCCTTTAAAAATTGTGACTTTGTTATTCTTTTTCAATCTTGAAGACAACTCCTTAACAAAGGTTTCCACCCCTCGATCAATTAGACCACTGTAAAAACTTAAAAAAGCAATTTTCATCTAAAAATCTATCTTTTATTAGTTAATAAACTAAGCTACAATTAGAAAAACTAATGAAAAAAGAATCAATTATTTTATTAATTCTCTCCATTTCCTTTCTTTTAATAAGATTATATCAACTTCCCTATACAGTCAATTATTCTATGGACCAAGGAACGACTCTTTTAAAAACATATAGTCTTTGGCAGGAAAAAAAATTTACCCTTATTGGGCCGGAAACATCAATAAAATCAACTGATAAACACAGTTTTTTTTATGCTCCCTGGATATATTATTTCCTTCTCCCTTTTATGCTTGTAAGTAATTGGGAGCCCTTAGCTGGTTCTTTTCTTTTTATTCTTCTAAATTTATGGGCTTTGTTTTTTTTATTTAAAGGAGTAAAGGAAAAATTTAATCTAAAAACTGCTTTAATAGTTAGCATAATATTCACTTTCAGTCCTAAAATGGTTTACTTTTCCCAGTTTTTTTGGAACCCCAATTTTCTTGTTTTTTGTTCAAGTCTGCTTTTTTATTTTTGGGTTAAACTTAATAAAAAAGAGGATAATTTCTTAAACATATTTTTATCAGGACTGGTGATTGGTTTTGGTCTGGGAAATCACTACCTTTTTATTTTAGTGGCTTTGCCTTTTACCCTCTGGATGATCAGCCAAAAGAACTCTTGGAAAAGTGTTTTTATCTTAGTTGAGGGTATTTTGCTCGGCCTATTACCTTTAGTTGTTTTTGAAATAAAACACAATTTTTATAATTTAAAAACAATTTTCTCAATTATTAGCAAGGGGACAGAAGAAGCCATCAGTCTACCTTTGCCATTTCACTATTATTTAAGCCTTGTTCCCCTAATCTACCTTTTAATAGCTTTAGCAATAGAAAAAATAGATAAGAAAATTCCCAAACTAGGACTTGGGATAACCATATGTTTTATTATCTATTCTTTAACCCAACTTATCCCAAAAGCTCAGGCCGGTTACACTATGCCTCCAGGCTGGAACTATAAGGGAGTTAAAAAAGCCAGCCAGATAATCTTAAAGGAAAACAAAAAAGAATATAATATTGTCAATCTTTTATCTGGTGACACCAGGTCTTATGGATTAAGATTTATTTTGACTAAGGAAAAAAATCCACCCCTAAAGGTAAACGAATACCCTGTTTCTGATTATCTTTTTATCCTCTCTTATAAAAAACCAGAAACTGTAATCACTGATCCTGTCTGGGAAATTAGTTCTTTTTGTCCTTGCCTAGTCTCTAAAAAATGGGAAATCCAAAACAAAATTAATCTCTACTTATTAAGGAAAACTAATTAGTTTTCTTTCCAACCAGTTACTTTTCTTTTTAATTTTTTTAAAGGAGTCTGACCAACAGCTATAAGATAGTGAAAAAAGGGCATTTTATAGAATGGACTGGGAACAGATTTTGGCCTAGATTTATAAAAAACTTCTGGAACAGCAATCCAATCAGGTCTTTTGATCCCAATTTCATATTTTCTTTTTCTTTTTCTCATCATTACTTCTCTATCTTTTTTTAAGACTGCCGAGCGGGGTAAATAAGACATATGCCAGTAATAAACATCAGTTAAATATTTATTCCTATCCCTATTTTTCACCAAAGTCTTCTTGTTTTGCTCATAAAAACCTTCTTTTCCATAAGGACCAGCCGCATAAAGACCTTTAATGTTACCCCGAAACAAACGGTTAGAAAAAAAACCCTTTACTCCAATTGGCCCGTGAGGAGTCTTCCCAATAAAAGTTTCTGGATGAAGATAACGAATATCTCCCACAAAGTTTATCGGACGAACACATAAACTATAAATATTATCAGGAACGTTTTTAATTTTTTGAAGTAATTTTTTTAGACTTGTTTCTGGCCAGATTTCATCACCATCTAAAATCCAAATCCAATCTGCTTTAGTTTGTTTTAGCATTTGATTTCTCACTTTTCCATAATCTTCTTGAGAAACCTTGCCCACCTGTTTAAACTCAATCTTCCTACTCTTAATCAGCTTAATTATTTCCACTGTCTTATCAGTTGAACCCGTATCCCAAACTAATATTTTGTCTACTAAAGGCAAAACAGAATTCAAAGCATACCAAATCCAACGCTCTTCATTCTTAACCAAACAATTAACCCAAATTAATGGCTTTTTTCTCATGTTTCTTAAGCTGAATAAATAAATAAAGATAGTTAAAGATAAAAATTAAAATATTAGCGACTAATAAAGCTAAGGCTGCTCCCTGAGCTTGAAACTTTACTAACCATCTCTGATTAAGAACAAATAAAGTTAATACCTGAACAAAAGAATCTAGGGCAAAAATAAAAGATTTATTCAAAGGATAAAAAACCGAGTTTAAAGGGGTAATTGCTAACCTGAAAAAACCAGCCACCACTAAAATTTTTAAAATTGGGACTGAAGCAGAATACTGGCTTCCCAGTAATAAAGGTAAGAAACTGGTTAAAGGAAACAGAATTAAGCAAATAATTAAAAACAAGATCTGGATAACAAAAACCTTTTTTATAAAAGCTTTTATATGGCTAAATTCCAAAAACTCTGAAGCCCGACTGACTAAAACTGTCCCCAGGGCACCGGCAAAAAGATAAAAAGGCAATAAAAACTTTTCCGCGGCTGAATAAATTCCAGTCTGGTAAGTCGAAAGTTTAGCTGAAACCATAAAAACATTAAGGTTTTCTCCTAGAGCTGCCAAAATTACAGAAACAGCCATCCAAGAAGCAAATTTCTTTAGGGTCTTAAATTCCTGAGAATGGAACTTAATTCTTAATCTTAATTTTGTTCTAGGAAAAAAGATTAAAGCAGAAATAAAAGGTCCTAAAAGATAAATAATAATATATTCTTTAAAAGAAGAGAAAAAAACAAACAAGAAAACAACCACTAGTAATTTAATTAAATTAGAAACAATATATATTGACGTACTCTCTAAAAAACGCTTATTAGCTTCAAAGAAAACTCTCACCAAATCATAAAAAACAAAAAAGGCAAAAAATAAAATTACCAATCTATTTGCTCCAGAAGTTAACGGCGCTTTAAAAAGATTAATTGATAGCCAATCAACTAAAAGCAAACCTAAAAGCGCGGTTAAAACAGTAATTATTAGCTTAACCGTAAAAACTGTTTCAAATATCCTAATAATTTTTTTGTCCTCTTTTTTTGCCCTGGCTTGAGAAATATCCTTTACCATGGCAAAATTCAGGCCAAAATCAGCTAGTTTGGAAAGAAGAGTAAAAAAGGAAAAAGAAATTGAAAAAACTCCAAAACCAGCTGGTCCTAAAAACCGAGATAATAGAATAATTAATACCATTCCCATAAAGCCGGCAATGGAATTACCCGCAAAAACAGTATAGGTATTCTTCGCCGTTCTGGTTTTACCTAAGTTAAATAAACTATTAATAATCTTTTTCATTATTTCTTTTCAAAACTTTTAATTCTTAAAAAATTAAACAAGAATATTAAAAAAGCAGTTATAAAAGCAACAAAACTTATAAGTAAGCCGGCTGATTTGAAAACTATCGGTTTATATTGAGATGCCTGGCTTAAAAAGACACTAATAGGCCAAAGCTGATAATAAGAGGAAACGGCTGTCTTAAGACCAATTAGGCTGAAAATAAACCACCAAAACATTAAAATCTTCACTCCCAAAAGCTTAAATTTCTTGGGTATCAAAGCTAATAACCCCAAAAGGATAAAAAACATATGAGAAACTATAGTAGGAAAAAAATATCTTCCTTGAATACCAAAAGAAAAACCATGACTCTGTCTAAAAAAGTAATCCCAGAAAATAATAGCAAAATAGTAAATAGCGGCCGCTACTAATAAGAAAAATATTTTAAGATTTTTTGGGCTTTTCAACTTTCTTGACTTGATCTGTTTTAAAAAGAAAATCAGAAGACCTAAGCTACTTATAATTAAAAGCCTTGCCTGAACTTGGTTAACCCAGCGGGGTAAGGTCACTCCCAACCAATTGAAAACACCCCAATACCAGGGAATTGTTTCCGCCACCGTGTGCTGCAAGTGCCATAAAAGGTACTGCCAAAGGTTTTCGGCCAATTTTGAACTCTCACCAGGGTTATACTCCGGAATATCAATTTTTCCCTGAGTGGCAATTAAATAAATAATTACCCCTGAAGCAATTATTCCAATGCTTATCTTTCTTGCTTTTTTATTTCTTTTAAAAAGGGAAAGCAAAAAAGAAAGAAAGATAATGGGCAAAGCAATAATAATCTGTTTCTTTGTTTTTAAACCAATAAAAAGGGACAAAATAAGAAGAAAAAAATAAAATAGGTTCTCTTTTTTTATTAATAATTTTGGTTTAATAAACATCAACTTCAAACAAGCATAAATAATCAGAGTAAAAACTAAATTAAATAAGTTATCACTGCTAACTCCGGCCGAGACAAAAGAAAACATTGGCTGAAAAGCAACCAAAAAAGTTAAGGCTAATCTAAAATACTCTTTTTTGAAAATTTCTTTAGAAATTAAATAGACAATAAAAACAGTTAGGGTAGACAAAATAACGGACAAAAAACGAGAGCTGAAAACCCTAACAAACAAATCATCTTGATAAAAGAACTTATAAATTAAAGAGTCAAGAAAATAATAGGCCGGATCATACCTAGCCGCTTCTTTCTTGACCATTGTTTGCCGATTCTCTTGGTTATTCAAATTAGTTATTTCTTTTTCGTGTAAGCCCGTTTCTTCTTTAAGATAAGGAATTTTAAACTCAGGATGGTAAGTAAATTTATTAATTCCCCTTTGGTCACGCTTTGTTCCTAAAAGTTCTGAAGAAATATCAATTTCTTGATTAACATCATTTTTAACTTGAGTCCCCTTAAGGGAAAAGCCTTTTTCCGCCTGAAAGGCCACATTGGCAAAATGCTGTTCTTCGTCAGGAAAATGCCAGATAGGAATTACTCCGAGCCAAAATAGCTGTTTTAAAAAATGGGCTAATAATAATAGAACAATTAATATTTTCTTCATTATCTATTTAGTTAATTTTATCGCTTCCATAGAGATTTTACCAATTTAGAAGATCAGCCTCAATTAGGTTATAATTAAAATATGAAACAAAAAAACTTTTTCTGGTATATTCTTATCTTTGTTAGTTTAGGGGTAATTTCTTTCTGGACTTTGGCTTTCTTTTTAACAGAAAATAAACCCATTCACGTTCCTCTTTTTGTGGAAATTGATTTTAAAAACTATTGGTATTTATTTCCTTTAGCTCTATTAAACTATTATTTACTTTTAAAGTCAGGCTTGAATAAAAAGGTAAAGCTGGTTCTCTTTTACTGCCTTTCTTTTTCGCTTATTGTTGTCTTAAATTCTTTTAAACAAAGCTTAAATCTGACAACTCCGTTAATTGATCAAAATAACTACTACCAAGATGCTCTAGAGATTACTAATCTTAGACGTTTTATTGCCAGTTTTGACCGAAGGACTTTTTTTCATCACCTCCATACCCGAACTCACCCACCCGGACCGGTCCTCTTTCATTATTTTTTAAACCAGCTTTTTCCAAGACTAACCATTATTAATGCCTTGGCAATAATCTTAATCTCAAGTTTAAATATTTTTGTTGTCTATAAAATAAGCTCTTTTTTTAAAAATATCAATAAAAACTTCAATCTTATTCTTTTGCTTTCCTCTCCCGGCTTTTTACTCTATTCAGCCACTTGCATGGATGCTGTTTTTGCCTTTTTAATCTCAATTTCTATATACTTTTTACTAATATTAACTAGAAACTACTCTTTAAAAAATATTATTTTAGCTAGTCTTTGGATATTTTTAGCTACTTTTTTTACTTATGCCAGCATTATTATTCCTCTTTTCAGCCTATTTTTTATTATTCTTAATAAGTTTAAAAATAAAAAATATATTCTTAGTCAAATATTTATAATTTTTCTAGTCCTATTCATTTACTTTATTTTGAATATAACAACCGGTTTTAAACCAATGGCTACCTTTTTCTCGGCTAAAAATTTCAACACTATGCTCATGCCTGATATTTTTATGACCTTTAAGCGTTATATTTATTCTATCAGTGCTAACTTGGTAGAATATATTATCTTTTTAGGCTTACCCATTTTGAGCCTTTTAATTTTAACTATTATTAACCTAGTAAAAGACAAAAAAGAAAAGGGAAGATTTAATTATTATCTGGCTTTTCTTATTCCCATGATTTTTCTTAATTTAGGAGGAATATATAAAACAGGTCAAGTTTCCGGAGAGACAGGCAGAATCTGGCTTTTTTTAACCCCTTTGATTATTGCGGGTTTAAAAATAAATAATAAAAAAGATTTAGTTATTGGTTCCTTTTTATCTTTCGGCCAAGCAATTATAATACAAATAGCCTTTAATACTTATTGGTAAATAGAAAAATCTAAAACCAGATGAAAAGTTTAAAAATTTTAAATATACTTTTACTTTTAGCAATTTCTCTCTCCTTTATTACCTTTTTAATTAAAAACATTAGTTTTTATCAACCCGAGTTTAATTTGGGAAAATTGGAACTACTTTATTCCCAATCTCAATTCGCTCAAAATCCGGATGATAGAAAACAAATAATTGAAGATGAAGATTTATATGCCTATAGCGGCTGGAAATATTTAACCACCGGCAAGCTTGATCAAATTAATATTGAACATCCGCCTCTAGGAAAATATATGATTGGTTTTTCTATTCTTCTGTTTAAAAACCAAAATATTGGTCAAATTTTCTGGGGTATTATATTTTTAGTTCTTTTTTATAAGCTGGCTTTAAAAACAACCAAAAACATTCCTCTGTCCCTGGCATTAATTCTTATTTTTCTCCAAGAAAAAATCTTTCAAGAGCAATTAACCCATTCTTTGTTAGACCTATCCCTGGCTGTTTTCTTATTAGCCTTTTTTCTTAACTTAGTTAGTCAGAATAAGGAAAGTAAAATAAACCTTATTACTCAGGGTTTACTTTTAGGAATAATTAGCAGTCTTAAATACCCGACTATTGGTTTTATTGCCTGGTTAACAATGATTCTATATTTTTTTGTAAAAAAAGAAAAAAATATCCTTAAAAAAATATTAATTCCTGGTTTGGTTGCTTTTTTTGTCTTCCTTTTTTCTTATTTTCCATTTTTTTTAAAAAACCCTCAGCCAATTTCTTTTTTTAATCTTCAGCTTGAAGCCCTAAAAATCCATCTTTCTCATGTCCCTGAATATCCTAAAGGTCAAGTTTTTAAGGTATTATCCTTTAACCGCTGGCTAACCTGGTGGGGCAGTGAAAAGTACATTAAGACCGTTTTCTGGAATTTTTTATGGCCAGTTTTAAGCCTAAATTTTCTCTTCAGTCTTATTTTTTTTAAGAAGTTATTTAAGAAAAACTTATTAGTAAATTTTTGGTCTTTAAATTATCTTCTTTTTTTAAGTTTAAGGTTGTTTTTCCCCCGTTATCTCTTTTTACTTTTACCCTTTTTGTACCTAAACTTATGCTATAATGGGCTTTATCTTTATAAAGCAATTCAGGCAGGAGGAGAAAGAAAAAGATGAAAAAAGTCCTTATTACTGGCGGAGCGGGTTTTATTGGCTCTCACCTTAGTGAAGAATTTTTAAATCTTGGTTATCAAGTAACTTGTTTGGACAATTTTATTACCGGCCAAAAGAAAAACATCAGTCGCCTAGCTGCCAGCCCAAACTTTAAGTTAATTAAAAGTGATGTTTCCAAAAAATCAACTTATGAATTACTTGACCAACCCTATTCTTTAATCCTCCATTTTGCCTCTCCAGCCGGAGCCAACCCCAAATCCCCCCTGTCCTACTACAAACTTCCTATTAAAACTTATTTGGTTAATTCCATCGGCACTCACTATCTTTTAAAACTAGCTAAGAAAAATAAGGCTGAGTTTATCTTTGCCTCTACTTCAGAAGTTTATGGTAATCCCCTAGAACATCCCCAAAAAGAAACCTATTTTGGCAATACTAATCCTGTTGGTCCAAGAGCCTGCTATGACGAATCAAAAAGATTTGGAGAAATGGTGACCAATACTTATGGGAAAAAACATCAATTGAATACTAAAATCGTTAGAATTTTTAACACCTATGGACCAAGAATGAACCCTAAAGATGGCCGAGCAATCCCTCTTTTTATCACCCAAGCTCTAAAAAACAAACCAATCAATATTTATGGCACTGGCAAGCAGACCCGCAGTTTCTGCTATATTGCTGATTTAGTCAAGGGAATTGTTGAAGTCATTAATCTGGGAAAACCAGGAGAAATATATAACTTGGGCAATCCCGAAGAAATTACCATTAATCAAATGGTAGAAAAAATTATAAACCTAACAAATTCAGAATCTAAAGTAATTTATCAAAAAGAACTCGAAGATGATCCCCAAAAACGCTGCCCTGATATTAGTAAAGCTAAAAAGGGACTTAATTGGGAACCAAAAGTTTCTTTAGAAAAGGGACTTTTAAAAACAATTGAATATTTTAGGAGGGAAAATGAGTAAATGTATTGTCACTGGTGGAGCGGGTTTTATTGGCTCTCACCTTGCCAGAAGATTAGTTAATGATGGCCACCAAGTAATTATTATTGATAATCTTTGTGAAGGAAAATTAGAAAATATTGCTGATATTAAGGATAAAATAGAATTTTATAAAAAAGATATTTTAAATCTTCCTTTTTTGCAAAAAATCTTTAAAAATGTTGATTATGTCTTTCATGAGGCCGCTTTAAGAAGTGTTGAAAAATCAGTTCATAAACCCTTGGAAACAAATAAAGTAAATATTGAGGGCACTTTAAATGTTTTAGTAGCGGCAAGAGATAATAAAGTAAAAAGGGTGATTTTTGCCTCTTCTTCTTCTGTTTGCGGAAACCAAAAAACCAAAGTTCTAACTGAATCTCTTTGCCCTAATCCTATTTCACCCTATGCTTTAAGCAAACTTACAGGTGAATTTTATTTAAAACAGTTTTATAACCTTTATGGTCTAGAAACAATTTCTTTAAGATATTTTAATGTTTTTGGACCATACCAAGACCCAGCCAATGAATATGCTAATGTTATTCCCATTTTTATTGTTAAAGTGTTAAAAAACAAAAGACCAATAATTCATTGGGATGGTGAACAATCAAGAGACTTTAATTATATTGATAATGTTGTTAAAGCCAATATCTTGAGCATGAAGGCTGAAAAAACCAAAGGTGAAGTAGTTAATGTTTGTAATGGCGAACAGTTTAGCGTTAATCAAATGCTTGAACTGATAAATAAGGTTTTAAATAAAAACATTAAAGCTGAAAAGGGACCCAAAAGAGCCGGTGATGTCAGATCAACCCTAGGTGACCCAAGGTTGGCAGAAAAAGTTATTGGTTTTAGAGCTATCACCAATTTCGAAGAAGGTTTAAGAAAAACCATTAGCTGGTTTAAAAACCAGCATTAAAAACCCGCTAATGTTTAAGTTAAAAAAGAAAAGGTTATTCTTCTTAGCCTTAATTATTTTTCTTTTAATTAATCTCGGAGCTATTTTTTTTTCTTGGCAAGGAAGAAATGTTCCCCTAGAACCAGATGATAGCGGAATCTATCTTACTTTTATTCAAGCAAATAAGAAATATAGCAGTATTTTTTCCCGCCAAGTCAAAGTCTTTGACCATCCAGTTATGTGGGATGAATATGGTGGAGCTGACAAAACTACTTTTTTCAGCTGGGGATTTTTCTGGGGAAAAATAGCTAAGCTTACATCAATTGAGGCAGAAACTGCTTTTAAGTTAAGTTTTTATTTTGGAATTATTTTCTTTTTACTAACTCTTCTTTATTTTTTTAAAGAAAAAGGCTGGCAATTAAAAGTTATCCTAGTCTTAACTTTTTCTTTTTTTACTGGTGATGGTATTTATCATGGTTTTTGCTGGCCAGTAGCTTCTTTTTACGCCACCACTCTTTATTTATTAATTGTAAAAATCATCTTTCAGGGAGAAAAAAACTGGTTTAGAAAAATGATTTTCATATCCCCTATTTTTTTCTTAACTCACTCTTTGGCCACAGTCTATTTAGCTGGACTAGTAATTTATCTCCCTCTTTCTTTATATTTTTTAAAAAGTAAAGATTCTAAAACTAGAACAAGAGTTTTAAGTTTGCTAATTGCAGGCCTAACCTTTTACCTTTTCTGGTTTAAATTTTTAATCTTTAAAAACGTTGATTTAGTTAAAAACACTAATATTATTTTATCCATCATCTCTCGCCTTCAAAGTCACGAATATTTACTTTATAAAAAATCAGCCTTACTAATTTTTGATAAATACTTTCTTACAATTCTAACCAGGCCCTTATTTCTAACTCTTTTTATTTTAGGACTAATTGAGACTTACAAAAAAGAGAAAAAACTATTGCTTTTATATATCTCCTTCTTTTTGCTAATTATGGCTGGTCTTTTTTTCCCGGGTGGAGAAAGAATTATGCTGATTGCCTGGGTTTTAACTTTTATTATTTTTAGCTTTGGTTTAAATTATTTAATTAGTCTAGCAGCTAAAATATTAAAGAAACAGCTCTCTTTTAAAAAACAAAAAAAGCTAATCATGCTTTTGCTAACTAATTTTTTTCTAGAAGCATCCTTTCTCGCCTTTATATTAAAACCAAACTCTTCTAAAAACATAATTTTGGAAAAATTCTTTATTTATTCTAAGATAATTATCTTAGCCATCACCCTCACTACCTTACTCTTCAATAAAAAGGCTATTCTTTCAAAACTTATCCTCCGCTGGCTATTTATAAGTTTAGCTAGTTTTTTTATCTATCTTTTTCTAGAAAAAGCAGCCATGGTTGTTTTTTTAAAAAATAGGAATAATTATCAATTTGACAAAAAAATATTTTTGTCAGAAATTGAGACTCAAAAAACGGGAACCATTATTTACAATGATAAGATTAGTTTCGCTTTGTTTTCTGGTTTAGGTTTAATTGAAAAAGAGGCTATTAAAAAAGACTATTTAACAACAAGTTATTTAAACAGGGCTAGTTATTTTATTGCTTCCCGTGCTAAATTTGATCACTGCCAGAAACAATATTGCTGGCTTGAAATGAATAATGTCAAAAGAAAAATGGAGTTAAAAGCCAAAGATAATAATTTTTTACTTTACAAATTCTAATTTAAGCATTACTAACTTATGCTATTATGTTAATAAAATTATGCCAAAAATAAAAACACTTAAAAAAAATAAACACTTTAGGACTGTCTTTTTTTACAAAAAAAAGAATCCCTTTGCTTTTGAAAAAAATGGACCTTCTGAATTTTTATACGGCCTCAACTACTTGCAAAAAAAGATTCCTGTTTTATCACTCTTTAGTAATGAATATCAACTAAAATATTTGCCTTTAAAATTAATAGAAAAGTTTTTAGCTAAAAAAGCTTTAACTGGAATTCATTTTCAAGCTTTTCTAAATAATAAAAATAAAATTTCAGAAAATGATCTTATTTTTGCTGTTAATGATGGCTTAAGCTTTGGTTTATTATTCTATAAATTAATAAATAAATTAGACAACCGAATTATTGTCTTAATTCAAGGCATTCATGATCGTTATAAATATTTCAAAAACTCTAAAATCTTGATTAATTTTTACCAAAAGCTTTTAGAAAAAGCTGATCTTATTCTTACTCTCTCAGAATATGAAAAAAAAATATTAACGAGATTTTTAAAAATAAATCCTCAGAAAATAAAAGTTTTTTATTTCGGAGTAGATTTAAAATACTGGGATAAAAATAAGGTTAGAGAAAAGAAACTAAAAAAAGAGTTTGTTCTAACCTTGGGCAATGATATGCACCGAGATTATTCTCTTCTCATAAATCATTACCACTTAAATATACCCTTAAAGTTTATTACTAAAACGTTGACTCCAGATCAATTAAAAAATCTTAAGGGGAAAAATTTTCAATATCACTTAAGTGTTTCTAATCAAGAATTGCGCCAGTTATATTATCGAGCAAAATTCATTATTGTTCCCTTAAAAAATACTCTGGCTACTTCTGGTTTAAGTGTTACTCTCCAAGCAATGGCCATGGAAAAACCAGTCTTATTAGCTGAAGCTCCAGCCTTAAAAGAATTATTTAAGAATTATCATCATGTTCTCTATTATAAGATGAATGATTCAAAATCATTTAAGCAAAAGCTGAAAGAATTAAATCAAAATAAACATTTAAGAAATAAGCTCTCAAAAAACGGCAGAGAGTTAATCGAAAAACAGTTTAATACCAATTATATGGGAAAAAATCTCCGGCAAATAATTAAATCTTTTTATTAAGCCTTTTATAAATCTGAAGTGTTTGGGCGGCTGTTTTTTCCCAAGAATAATCTTTACTTTTTTTAAAACCTTTTTTAATAATAGCCATTGTTTCTTTTTCTTCTAAAGATTTGTCCAAGGCTTTAACGATGCTTTTAACATCCTTGGGGTTAAAATAAATGGCTCCGTTTTGAATTACTTCTTTAAAGACCGGAATTTTAGAACATAAAACTAAAGTGCTACAGGAAGCGGCTTCAATTAAAGGCAAACCAAAACCTTCAATCAAGGAAGGAGAAACAAGGGCATGACAGCAGTTGTAAAACATGACTAAATCTTTATCTTTAACATAACCAAAATTTAAAACCTTGTTTTTAAGACCAATTCTTTTTATAAATTCTTTTTCCTTCTGGCTAAATTTATTTCCTCCAAGAGTAACTAGTTTAAAATCATCTTTTTTTGACCATAAACTAAAGGCCTTTACTAAAGATATAAAGTTTTTATAATGTCCTCTGGGGCCTAAATAAAGCAGAAAAGGTGAATCAAGTTTATATTTTTCAAGAAATCTATTTTTAACTTCTTTGTTAGTTATTTTCTTAAAAATTTTGTCTTTTCCCGGATAAACTACAAAAATATTTTCCCTATCAATTTTATAAAGTTCTAAAAGGTCTCTTTTAGTGCTTTTGGAAATGCAAATGACCGCATCAGCTGACTTAATTATCTGCTTTTTTCTTTTTCTAAAAAGATCATTTTTTCTGCCCAAAAAATATTGGGGAAATAATTCGTGAATCATATCATAGACTGTCACTACCTGCTTAATATCTTTATCAGGATGTTTAGTGTAATAAGTAGAATGAAAAATATCTCCCTTTTCCTTAAGCCAATATTTGTTTAAAATTACTTGATTAACTGGTTTAATTATGGTTTCCGATATTATATTAGGTAAAAGAAAGGGAATTTTTTTTATTTTAGAAGTTTTAATTTTTTGACTGAGATTGAATTTCTCTTTAATACTAGGGTGCAAAAAAAGCTTAACCCCTACTCTTTTGTCAATCTTATTTAATAAAGGAAGGTAACCGTTAAAGTAACGGCCGACTCCACCCCCTTTTTTAAGACTATACATAATCCCATCAATTAAAATTTTCATTAAAATCCTTGTTTCAATTCTTCTTCATCTTCCCATAAAATCTTAAGTTCATCTGTCATTGGTTTTAATTCTTTAGCCATTTGTTTTAGCTTTAGTCTTAGTTTTTCTTTGTTTTCATCAGGCATGGCTTCTAATCTATCAGAAAGGCTAGTTACTACTTCTGTAACTTTATTAGGCAGCTGACCCAAGCTTCTAATAATTAAAGGCAAGGTGCTAAGAAAAACAAGTAAAAAAGCAAAAAGAATAATTAAAAATTTAACAAAAAACAAGGTTAATTCATTAAACAGTTTTTTTCTGACGGTTAAACCAACAGGTTTTCTCACTGTATCTTCAGCCTTTAGTTTAATAATATTTTTAAAATACTTTTCTTTTTCTCTTTCTAAATCTTTATATGCTCCGTCCAAACTTTTATTCTCCACCATTAAAGACAATTCTGGCATAAAAAGATAATATTTGTCTTTTGTTTTTTTAAGGATTAAGTTGTAGTCTAAATTCATAAAATAATTGAGATTTTTCTTTTTGTTCATAGTTTCTCCTTTAATTAACTAAAGTTAAAATTGCTACTTTAGAATTATCCAGCTTGTTATATTTTAAATCAAAATTGCTTTTTTTGATAATTTCTTCAGCTTGTTCGCTTTTAACCACAATCACAATTTCCCCATAACGATCCACTAATTCTTTTACATTACCTGAAATAATATCACTTATATCTTTATCATACTGTTTTAAATGCTCTTCTCTTTCTCCAGGGGCCCCAACCGTCGCTCCACTAAGAGGCGCTGATGAATAAAGAGCCAAAGCATAACCGATTTTTTCCCACTCTAAGCCACTCCGCAGCTTGGGCGCAATTATTAAGGCTTTCTTGTCTTGAGTTACTCTCTTAATTAACATCTGATCTTTCTTACTAAACAACTGAGTAATTTCATTACCATAAACGACTTTTTCAGGCGCTTTAAGATAACCTTTAATTTCCCCAATATGAGCTATTGATAAAAAAACCATGAGTAAAATAACTAAAAACTCCCTCTTTTTTTTGGTTTTCAAAAGGTAAATCTGAAGAAATTTATTAAGATAAACAACTAATCCTAAAGTAATAAAAAGCATTAAGGGAATAGCGAATCTACCGATTGATCGAACAAAAATAAACTGCCGCCAAAACATCGCTATCAATAAAGTAGGCGTAGGAAGATCATTAAATCTTATTCCCCCCAAATGAATTATATTCCCCCAGCTTAAAACATAGAGTAAAAAGGCGGCACTGGCAAATATAAAAGGTAAGCTGAAAAAATGATCAAGAAAAAATATTTTTGCAGTCCATTTCATTCTCAATTTCATTAAAAAAGAACGGGGATTTTTATAAAAGTTAAAAACACCAATTAAAACATAAAATAAAAGTAAGCTTATTGTAACTGTCCCTAAATAAGCAAAGCCTTCATATTGGCCAGCTTGTAAATGACGCGAAGTTAAAGGAAAACCAGCTTTTGCAAGATAAGCTGTTGGACCCATCCCTATCTCTTTAAGCAGGTCTGGACTTTCCTCAGGAGGAATAAATAAAGTTAGGACATCGGCAACATGAAAGCCACTCCCAAATCCACCGCCATATCCCCAATTTGTTCGAAATCTAGTTGTAAAAAGGCTTGTTTCTGGAGGCACTTTTAGATTATCCTGGTTACCAAGAATAGAAAAGACAACACTAGAAAGAAACAACCCTAAAACAAAAGCAAATAATCCCCTAATTAGTCTTTTTTGATTAACTTTCTTTTTGTTAATAGTAAATTCCAAAATATTAAAGCCCAATAAAACCAGGAAAATAAAAGAAATTCCAAAAGAAAGATAATAGGCTATTAAAGAAGATAGGGGAAAAACCAGGGCCAAAATTACCGCCAGCCTCCAACTTGGTTTTTTGTAAAAACAAATATACAAATAACTAAAAATTAAATATAAAGGAAAGTAATAAACTTGCATCGAGATACCATAATAAAAAGAGCTTCTGAAAAGTAGAGCCGGTGATAAACTGACTAAAACTGCACCCAGTAATTTTATTGGCCACCATCTTACTTTAAACTTATCCAGTAAAAGACAAGTAAAATAAGCCGTTAAAAAAACAGCCATTATTTCTACTAAAGGAAAATAATAGAATTTCCCCAGTAAAGGGAAGATTTTAGATAAAAATTTCAAAATTAGACTAAAAAGAGGAAAAGCCCTTGTAATATTAGCTGTTTGAAAAGGAAATGATAAACTTTTAATACTACCCAAAGGAAAACTAAAGTTCTCCTTAGCAAAAATTAAATATCTTCCCCAGATGCTCATCACGTCTGAGTTTGTAATA
This sequence comes from Candidatus Beckwithbacteria bacterium CG10_big_fil_rev_8_21_14_0_10_34_10, assembly GCA_002773945.1. Lineage (GTDB taxonomy): Bacteria > Patescibacteriota > Microgenomatia > UBA1400 > UBA1400 > 1-14-0-10-34-10. The sequence continues at coordinate 65,269 of PEZT01000016.1, forward strand.
ACGGGCATCTTACCGGAAAATGGCAAGCAATTCTGCCATCTTAAAGAAAAAACAGCCGTGACTAACAGGGCTAGAATAATATTCTGCTTTTTCATTATATTTTTTTTGCTATAACGTAAATAATATCATGAAGATTTAAATAAAAATTGCCTTTTATAAGTTTTGAATTTTTAATATAATTGTACCAATGTTTTTTATTGCTTCTTATGGATAAAATAATATAAATCATGTGATGAAGACTGCGATAGTAACCACATGAACGACAGTAAATTACCCTGAAGCCATTTTTATTCAATAGCTTGGTGATTGTTTTTTTAGAAAAATAGTGGAGATGAGTCGGCGGATGAATCAAACGCCACTTCTTCCCCCTTATTCTGGCCACTAAACTACCAATATCGCCAGTAGTTATAGCCAATAAGGCCCCCTTATTCATACTTTTCCTTACTTTTCTAAGATATAAGTCCGGCCTTTTTAAGTGCTCTATTGTATCCCAAAAACAAACAACATCAAATCTCTTTTTACTAAAATTTCGGGGAACGAAATTGCTTCTGATTGCCTTGAAGCCTAGTTTTTGTTTAACATATTTTACTGCCGGTGACGAAATATCAATCCCCAATATTTCATTAAAATTATCTTTAACTAAATCAAGAAAAAGACCATAAGCACAGCCGATTTTCAAAAGCCGTTGGTGTTTTTTAAAATCAAGGAATTTTCTTAAAGCTTGCCAGCGTAATTTAAAATTTTTCTGCCAAACTTTTTTGTCTGCTAGATAATTACGAAATTCATCACCATAAAAATAGTTTTTCCCATAAAGCTTATTTAGCTTCTTTATACATAAGTTATCAGAATAAAAAATATGGCTACAGTTAGAACATTTTAAAAGCCCAATATTACGATAAAGAAATTTGCTTTTTTTATTACCACAAACAATACATTTTTTCATCTACGTTACTGTTTTATTATTAAACATTGAGAATCCCAAAGCTCAATAATAGGCTCTTTTCTTTTCTTAAAAAATTCATCAAAGGCTTTTTTAACTCCCGGCGCATTAATACTATTATAATCATGAGATAAAATAACCCCGCCTACATTCATTCTTCTATAAAAAAAGTTAAGACAGTCTTTAGTACTTTTGTACAAATCTACATCTAGATGAACAAAAGAAAATTTACGCTTACTAATAGGACCAGCAGTCTTAGGAAACATACCTTTATAAAAATATAAATTAGAATATTCTTTAAGATTTGCTTTTACTTCTTTTAAGGAGGTATTTTTCATTTCCCCTTTTACCAACAAGTCATCTTGGCTACTATCGGGTTTTGGCAACCCAGCAAAAGTATCGAACAGGTGGAAGTTCTTTTTCCCTTTTGCCTCAGATATTATTTTAGCCGAACCGCCACGATAAACACCTACCTCGGCTAAATCACCCGGTAAATTTTCGGCTTTCTTAGCATAGATATATAGATTTCCCATTTCCCTAAAACTTAAAAGAGGTTTTATAAATCCAGGGTTATCTTGTGTTATTAAAATTAGGTCTAACAGTTTTTTGTTTTGACAAATAACACTATTGGCTAGTTCTAGTGCTTTTAAAACTAAAGTTGGATATTTTTTCCACATAAACTTTGGAAAAACCGTATAAAAAAACAAGATAAAAGCTTTATATAACAAGGGGAAGCCTCGCCAATCACGTTTAAGCTTAGACTCAAATAAATTAAGCAAGACTTTTAAAAAACCTTGCTTTTGAATATTTTCTCTTACTTTTTCAAAATTAGGCATACTACAATTTATTAATAATTAAGTTCTTTTCTAGTTTTTTAGGTTCTTTAAAATAACTTAACAATCCATGAAAACCCGCTATTGAGTGATTATCAAATCGATTATACACCAATTTCCAGACACGAGAAACGAAAATAATTAAAAATACTTTTACCCAAAAATTTAAAAAATTATTATATTTTCGACAAAAATAAAGCCTATTTCTAACCATAAAGAAGCTGTTTTTTTCATTAATTTTATTAGTTGTTGTAGAAACCTTATGCCAAACATATGCATTTGTTAAGGCCCTTATTTTATATCCTGCCTTGGCAAAACGAACGCAAAGATCAATGTCCTCCCAATAAAGAAAATAATAAGGATCAAAGGCTCCTAATTTTTTAATTACATCAGTTCGGATTAGCATGGCTGCTCCAGCCACATAATCAGTATTTAATAATTTTTTTTTGCTATTGGGGGAGGGTTTATTCTGATTCCAAATATTTATCTTGGCCATAGGCCAAGTAAGATTAGCCCTTAAAAACCAAATTTTTTTTGGTTTATTGTAATAAAAAATTTGAGGACCAAGAATAGCTACCTTCTTATCTTCTTCAGCCACTTTAACTAACCTGGTTAATACTTGAGAATGGACAACAGTATCATTATTTAGAATAAAAACGTAGTCTACCTTGGCTTCCAAAGCCTGTTTTATTCCCATGTTATTTCCACCAGCAAAACCAAGGTTTTTTTTGTTTCTGATTACTTTAATTCTAGGAAATTTCTTTCTTATAATATTTGTAGGATCTTTTAAAGAACCATTATCAACCACTATCACTTTATGATCATGATAATTTATTTTTTTTAAAGATTCTAAACACTCTAAAGTATCTTTTGTCTGATTCCAGTTTAAAACAATAATAAAAACTTTTGGCATAGAAAAATCAAGAAGGCATTTTATTTAAATGATGAAAATCTTGTTTTTTAATATTCTTAATGTATTCATTAAATTCCGCTTGTATCAAATTTGCCTTTTCTTTGTAAACTTTTAAAACTCTTTGGTAATAAGTTTTCTCTAATTTTTGTCCTTTCTGGCTTTCTTCCATTGTTATTGCTGGTCCGCTAGAAAAAGGCATCATGCAATATTTTTTTAAATAAAGGTAACAGCATTTTGCTCTTAATTGCTGTTTGGTAGAAAGTTTTTTAAGTAATAAATTCTTCAACATCCCAAAATACTCTTTTTTAGATTTGGGTTCAATAGTAAAACCTAGGTGGTCGTAGAATGTATTACCGGCAATAATGGATGGGATACCTTTCAGGGCAGGCATTTCTACTCCCGCTGTACCAGTACAAGTTACTATCATATCAGCTACATTTAAAACAGTTGAAGCTTTAATCTTGCTACTCTGAGAAATAAACCTCATGTGAGAAGGTAAATTTTTCATTTTTTTATTTAAGTTTAGATCTTTAGTTGGATAATACTTGTTTCCTGGATGCTCTTTAAAAATCCAATTTTTAGATTTATCATTTAGGGCAAATTTGTAGGTTTGAATAAACCAATCATAATAATCCTTAAAAAGCATTTCTTTATAATGTGAATGGGGATAATCATTAAAAGCGTGCAGCATCACAAATATATTTTTTTTACTAATATCAAGTTTCATTTTTTTTATAAACGATTCTCTAGTAACCTCACTAAAAACAACATTATCATAACCAGCGGAAAGGGCTCCATAATATGAATTGTCGACCTGATTAATAAACTTTTCAAAGTCCTTCTCCACTGATTTACTGTGTTTTTTTGCTAATAAATCCACTATTTTTTTAGAAGGCTTTAAGGCATAATTATACATTTGTTTTAAGCTATTAAAAACGCTCATGGCAATAATTTCATGACCCCCTCCTTTCCAATAAACCGGAATCTTTTTTTGCATTGCTACTCGAGAAAGAGGGCCAGATTTTAAACCAATATGATGAGAAACTAATATTGCCTTGACAGGATAATTATTGAAAACAAATCGAGCTTTTTTATCATTTATTAAGACTCTGTAAAATATAGTTATTATCCTAAAATCTAAACAGTGCAAAGTAGCAAGGGAAAAAACTGATAAATAACAATCATAAACAAAATCTCCGTATGGAATTTTATTAAATTTAAAAGAAAGAAGGTCTTTCTTTATTAAAACATAATAAAAATAGTAAAAAGTAGAAAGTAAAACAAAGTAAAACTTCTCTAAAAAATTTATTTTAGGAAAACTAATAAATAAGGAATTTGGTGAATAGCTTCGCATTAGCTCTTCATTAGTATAGTTAAATTTTATCCAGGCTATGCGCCAATTCTTTGCCTGAGCAACTATCTTTGCGGCCACTGCATTAGAATGATTAATAACAGGGTGGCTTTGTGTTTCTACTAAAAGAAATTTTTTTGACTCAACTTCTTTAAATTTTAGCCAAAATTTTTTATTGATTTTTATAAATTTATTTTTTCTATTTTTTTTCATAATAAATCATCATTTTCTCGATACTTTAACAATTTGATAAAAAGGGACTATTTTCCCTCCATAACTTAATTTATAACCGCCACGTTTAGGACTATTAATACCTAGCATATCCAATTCCTTAAGTCCTAAAGTTTTGTTTAGATAAACGCAGGCATCATAAAAATTTTTTGTTCCCACTCCCAATTTTTTCAAGCTTGGGTCTGTCCCGGCAAAAAGATGATATGCCCTAAATCGATCATAAACAAAAAAACTGGCCATGGCTGGTTTCTTATTAGCTTCTGTGACTAAAAGTTTTCCTGCTTTAGCTCGGAGTAAATTTTTACAAATATTCATAAAAATTCTTGTTTGTTCTTTTGTTCTTTTAACTCCTTGCCTTTTTAAAGTTGCTTCATTAAAAGAACTTAACAACGCTATATCATTAGACTCTTTAGTCAAAAAGCGAATATCATTATTTTTATTTAAATCTCGGGTTCTTAACCTAGCATAACCTGAAGTATTCCCGGCTTTTGAAATATCCAAAAGACTGGTATAACGAATAGAAATTTTATAATAACCTTTTTCTCTTTGATGATAATTAATCCAGTCAAAGGGACGCATATCAACAATATCCCAATGATTATTAAATTCAACTTTTTGATAATGAGAAAATAAATATTTTCCAAAACACTCCAAAGCATTAAAAACAATTAGATTGCGGCGATAATTTCTCAAATTAGATAAATCTTTAAAGATAATACCCCTGTAGGCCTGATAAGGCATTAATTTAATTCTTTTTGAAGATTCAGTAAAGGCAAACCCGGCAATAGTTTCTTCTCCCTGGAAACATCTTAAATATTTTACAGGCTGATTATAACTTTTGAGATAAAAGCTTTTACAAAAAACTGTTCCTTGAGGTGATACATTAACAAAAGTGTCCCAGCTATCTTTATCCCATTTATTTATTTTCATTATTTATCTCCATTTATTTCTTTCAACAATTCTTTTCGAGAATTTATTCTTTTTATCTCTTTCTGGGGAAAAGAAAATACTTGTTTATTAGTAGGAATATAAGATATCACTTTTTTCCCCACAATAAAAGCAATAAACAATGCCATACTACTAGAACCAATTACAATATCTGCCCATATACAATCCTGAACAAGTAAATTCCTGGCTGGATTGGAAATAGATACAAGCTTTCTAATCCTTTTATATCTTTCACTCTTCAACATTTCAGAGTATTTATTTATTTTTTCAGCTGGATGCAGTCTAATTTTAAGTTCTAATAGAATTCCCATCGATCGTGATTTAATAATTTTTAATAAATCTTTAATCACTTCATATTCCGTATAACCAAAATAGTGAGAATTTCTATACTTTTTTAACGCAGATTGGAAGATTGGCTCGGATATATATAAAATTCTCATCTTTTTATTTTGATGTTGTTTTTTGTTATTCTGCTCCACTTTTTTAGCTTGTTCGAGGCTCTCTTCAAAATAAGGATTTTTTATCTGAAGTATAATTTTTTTAGGAAATCCATTTTTTAAAGCAATTCTATAGGCCCATCTGTCACCCACAAATATATAATCTGGTAAGTTCATTTTCCAATCTCCTGGATAGCCAAATCTTTCTCTATAATTAATCCAATGGTCAAGAAAACAAGCTGTTTTAATATTATTTTTCTTTGCTGATTTTATAAAATCAATTTCTAAACTAGATCCACCACCTGACCCAGTTAAAACTAAATCAGGTTGAAATAATTTTAAAATTTTTTCAATCCTGTGATTTTTTAAATGTAGTGCCTCTGCATATATACTTATTTTTTTCTCTAAAAATATCTTTTTCGCCGGACCTGCTAAATATAGCAACCATTTAAAATCTCCTTTATTTTTTTTTACCAAAGAAGCAAGAATATTAGCGCCACCAGCATCATGAGAGACAACTAAAATCTTCTTTTTCACTTTATTGTTTTCCGTAGCTTATATACTTTTTCAAAAGCTTTTATTACATCGTCAAGATCTTTCTTTTCCATTGAGGCATGGATTAAATCAAGTTGAAATAGCTGTTTATTGTTCAAGTCTTCCGCTACTGGACAAATCCCTTTTTTATAATTTGGTTTTCCCTTATACCATGGACATTTAAAAGGACAGCCTTTTTTACCATATGCAATCATTTTTTGATAAATTGGTTGCAAATAAAGAGGCTTACCGCCACGAGCAGCAATCAATATCCCCTCTCTTTCCCGGCCTTTGGTAGGAGCCAATTCTGCCTTAACAGCATTAATAAATTTATTACGTGAAATACCAACTATATTCTCATCATATTTAAAACATTGAATATAGTAAACATTGGAACATCCTCTTCTTAAAGCCGGTGGTATAATTCCAGGTAGTGATTTTAATTTTTCGGCAATATAATTTGCGTTAGACGTTCGTTTCTTTAATAAATTTTTTAATTTTAGCAATTGGCATCTGGCTATTGCTGCCTCAATTTCTGTCATTCTAAAATTAAAACCAATCATATTAACTAGATTATTAACTCCCATTTTTCCTACCACTGCTTCAGCGTGATTACGGATTAATCTTATTCTTTCAGCCAATTTATCATTGCTTGTCACTACCATGCCGCCTTCACCTGTATGAATATGTTTATGATAATTCAAGGAAAATACACCAATATCTCCTAAGGTACCCGCATATTCCTCTCTATAAGTAGCCCCAATCGCCTGGGCACAATCTTCTATAATATAAAGGTTGTGTTTTTTGGCTAAGGCATTTATTTTCTCTCTATCATAAGGCTGCCCATAAATATCAACAACAAGGATTGCCTTAGTATATTTTGTAATTCTTTTTTCTACTGATTTTGGATCAAGACAGAAATAATCTTCTTCAATATCAGCAAAAACAGGGATGGCATTAAAAACTAAAATGCTGGTTGCTGAAGCAGACATCGTACAGGGAGAAACTATAACTTCGTCGCCTGGCCCAATTCCACAAGCCCCTACAGCACAATAAAGCCCTGAAGTGCAGGAATTAACCGAAATTGCATGTTTAACTTTAAAATATCTTGCCCATTCTTTTTCTACTGCCTTAATTTGCGGCCCACCATAAAAACCAGGATCCCAAGAACCTAAGAATTTTGACAAGATTCCTGATTTTAAAACTTTTTCTACTGCCTTTATCTCTTTGCTATTAATCACCTTATAGGCCGGGAAAGGCTTGTTCCTTATCTTTGACCCACCGTTAATTGCCAACTTCTCCATATTTAATTATCCTTCCTCAGTTTTTTTATGCCTAACTTTCTGGTTAATCTTGAGAAATTTTGGATTTTTTAAAAGAAATTCTACTACCTTTTTAGCTGAAAAAAAAGGATCTTTAGGAAGTAGATTCTTAAAAAGAATATTAATTAATTTATAATCATTTATTTCATCTAAAGTAACCCTCAAGTTAGGCCAATACATTTTACCTTTAGCTTTAATGTTTTTTATTTTAAATTCTTCAGGATGTCTATAAATATAATAAGTGCTATGCACCCTTTCAATAGGATCATTAGCAAGCTTATCAATCTTTTCTAAAACCTCTAAGGAAAGCACTTGTACATCAAAGCCATCCGGATAAGACCTTTCAAGCGCATTAGAAATATAATTATATTTACCTTCTAAAAATACTTCTATCGCCTCGTCAATATGTCTAAAATCGATTAAGGGGCAATCTCCTGTCAGGACGACCACTATTTTAGCCCTAGAAGCCTTAGCCGCTTCTAAAATTCTTCTCAAAACATCATTTTCACTGCCTCGATAAAATTTAATTTTATAACTTTTACAAAAATCAACTATTTTATTGTCTTTCTTGTTAATAGTAGTGGCAACTATAATCTCATTAATATATTTGCTTTTCTTAATTCTATCAATCATTCTTTTTAAGGCAGGCTCACCGGCTAAAGACATAAGAACCTTGCCAGGCAACCGACTAGAACCCATTCTTGCTTCAATAGTACAAACTATTTTTTTATTCATTTAGCTTCTTTTATCAACTTCATACATATTTCTTGAGTTTTTAAAGCATTTTCTCCACAAGATAATAATTTTTCTTTTTTTTCAACATGACCAATAATATTATCTATTAATTTTAATAGTCCTTCATTAATATTAGTTTGTTTTATTACTCGCTCGCCTAAATCCTTATAGTCAGAAAAAATAGGATCTTGACGAACAGCTTGCAGACTGTATTGCAACCCAAACTGATAGATATTAATTCTTATCTTGCTAAATAATAAATCCATTTCCCCAATACTATACTCTTTTGCATTTCCCGCAATAAGATGAACTTTTATATTGTTTTTAAACTTTAGAAAAATATCTAAAGTAGGATCAGTTTTTTTATAATCAATAGTTTTTGCAAGAATTTTATATGATATAACCTCCCCAAAAAAATATCTTAACAAATCGATTACATGTGATCCATTATTTAAAATTCCCTTAGTGTAAATTACTGATGTGTTGATAAAACTACCATACCTCCCATTATCAATATTATATTTTATTTTTTGAATGGTGCTATCAAACCTTCGGTTAAAATTTACTGTTAAAGAAATCTTGTTTTTTTTATATTCCATCAGTACTTTTTTAGCCAGTCGGCTATCATTACTTAGTGGCTTCTCGCAAATGACTGCTTTTGGTTTATAATCCAAAACTACTTTTAATACTTTGACATGTGTTTCTGTAGGCGTACAAATATAAACAAGGTCAGGTTTTATTTGAGAAAACATCTCTTTTAATCCAATAAAAGGAACTGTTTTCCACTTACGAGCAAATGTCACTGCTTTTTTATAAAAAAGATCATAAACTCCAACAAGATCAGTTTTTTTATGAATACTAATAGCATGAGCGTGAGTTAAAACATTCTTATCTTGAAGCGAATCATACCCACCAGCTATATTACCGCAACCTATAATTACTGCTTTATATTTATGATTATTTTCCGTAACTTTCATTTTTATGCTAATCTTTTAAACCCAGCGTGGCAAACAGAACCTTTTAAATGCTTTTCTGGATTACCTTCTTTTACAGCTTTAGCTATAAAAGCAAATACTTCATCTAACGCTTCTAAGTATTTTTTAACGTGCTTTTTTTTATGGGCATAGGAAGCATAAAAACTTGTGCTAGCCAGGAACCCTTTTTCTAGCATTAATTGAGTAAAAATAGTTTTTAGAACCAGTTGTTTTTTGTGTTTGAAAGAAAAATGTCCAATGGCATTAGTGCCAGAAACATTTATTTTAAGTCCATGTTTTTGAGCTGTTGATTGCCAGCCCTTTTTTATTTGCCCACCAATATTCTGCAAATAACTATAAACATGATAGCACTTTGATTTTCTGATGGTGGCTAGGCTGGCTACTAATCCAATTCTTTCAGTCCAAGAAGTGCTACTAATAAAAGTATCTTGGGCAATTTGCATTATTTTTCTCTTGCCAATAATTACCCCCATAGAATAACCATTACTTATGGCTTTGGCAAAAACAGCTATATCAGGCTCCATCTCTAGCTGAAGATGGGCTCCTCCCTCATTAAGCCTAAAACCCATACTCACTTCATCAATAATCAAAACAATACCAAGCTTTTTAGTTATTTCAACAATGGTGTCAATAAATTCTCTTTCAGGTTGATTATGTCTTAACGGCTCCATAATCACTGCCCCAATTTTATCTCTGTGTTTTTTGATTAGCCACAAAAATTGCTTAGTTTTATTAAATTTAAAAGGATAAGATGTTCTTTTTAAGACTCGAGGAACGCCTAGTGGATTAAGTCCAGGCAGTAAATGACCATCTAAAGCTTTTTTATCAGCCAGATTAGATGATAAATACCAATCATGCCAACCATGATAACCACAAAACAAAATCACATCTTTTTTTGTCCTGGCTCGGGCAATTCTAATTGCTACGGCCACTGCTTCTCCCCCTGTCCGAGTATAGCGAACCATTTGCGCCCAAGGGTGAATCTTAATCAACAATTTTGCTAATTCCACTTCTTCAGGTGCATTTAAAATACTTATATTTCCTTTATCAACTGCATTTTTTACTGCCCGATCAACATCTGAATCGGCATATCCTAAAATACAAGCCCCTACAGACATCTGACCCATATCAATATATTTTTTATCATCAAGGTCCCACACTTCACATCCTTTAGCTTTAGAGTAATAAGCAGGCCATAAGTCAGGTAAAAACATTTCCGGCCTTTTGGATAATAACTGGGTTCCGCCAGGAATTAATTTTTTCGCTTCTTTATATAAATCTTGTGATTTCCCCATCTTATTATTAGAAATTGAAAATTTCTATTACCCTATCTTTCTTCAAAGATCTTAAAGATCCTTCATTTCTGTTAATATAACTATTAATTCTCTCCAGTTTTGGATTTTTTTCCAAAAATTTTAAAATATCATTCATATCAAAAAAGTTTTTTTTAGAATATAAGTTTTGATAAATTTTTTTTAAGAAAATGTAGTCTTCTTTTTCATCTAAAGTCCATCTTTTATCGGATAAATTATTTTTATTTTTAAAACTACAAATTTTAAATTTATTTTTATTTTTTCTTATATAAGGTGTTACATGCTCTCTTTCAGAAAACAATCTAGCGTTTTGCCAACAATTTTTTAAGACCTTAAAAGAAAATACTTCTGTATCAAGGCCATCAGGATAAGTAGGTGGACTAGCATTACTAATATAATCGGCCTTAGCTTTCTGATATTTGTCTATGGTTTTATCAATTATTTTCCAGTCTATTAAAGGACAATCAGCCGTAATCCTAACAACATGTTTGGGTTTTAATAATCTGGCTAACTGATAATAACGGTCAAGTACATCATTTTCTGAACCGCAGAAAACTCTAGTTTTTTTCTGAGCACACAACTTTACAATTCGCAAATCTTCTTTCTTAATTGATGTTGCCACAATTACTTCATCAATATTTTTACTCTTTTTTACTCTATTAACAACGTGTTCTAAAACAGTTTTATCTTCTAGTTTAAATAAAACCTTATTGGGTAATCTTGTTGACCCCGTTCTTGCCTGAATAACAGCTAGAATATTCATATTTTAATTCCAATTAAGCGGTAAAATTATTTTTTCATCACTATCTTTTAAGGATAAAAGATTATTATATATTTTTTTAACTCTATTTCTATATTTTAAAGCTTTTATATTCTCTTTTAAATTATCTAAATTATTTACGCCAATAATTATTTTATCAACATTCTTATTAAGGACCACAAAATTTAAACAAAGAGCGGCCATAGAAATATTTAGATCTTGAGCAACCTTATTTAGAAATTCTAGTTTTGGCCTTATTTCCTTAAATTGAGGGCTAAGTCCACCTGGTTTTTTAAACATTAATCCTTGCAAAAAAACCGAACGCACATGAATTTCAATATTCCTTTTCTTTAATAGACTAAGATGAGGAGCAAATCTTTGATCAAAAATATTATAAGGGAATTGAACAATATCAAAATTAAAATTATGCTTTAAAAGATATTTTAATTCTTGGGGATAATATAAAGAAAAACCTATCTTTTTAATTCTTCCTTTGGCTTTTAATTTTTCTAGCGTATCCCAAATAAGATTATTTTTTAAAAAGGATTTAAAATTATGAACCAAATACCCATATATTTTGTCTTGTCCTAATCTTGCTAATGATTCTGAAAAAAAACCTCCAGCTGTTTTGGAATTAGCCTTTGGTAGTTTAGAAATAATTTTAAAAGGAACTCTCTTTTTCTTAATAAATTTACCAATGATCTTTTCGCTTTCCCCATAGGTTAAAGCAGTATCTAAAATTCTTACTTTATTTTTCCAGGCATAATTTAAAATTTCAAACACTTCTTTTTTAAGAATTCTGCCTTTTTTATTATTAACACCATAGTCTAACCCAAACTGAGCAGTTCCCAAAATAATTTTTGTAATCATTTTAGTACCCCTTTTTTATCCTTCTCCCATCCCTTATTATTTTAAGGCTTCTTATAAAACCACAGTTAAAAAGCAAGTCAATAATACTCATATATGCTAAAAAATTACCATACAATTGTTTATAAACAGGATGTTGATAATTTTGATAAAAAAGCTCAATCTTGTTTTTAATAAATTCTCCCCCTGGTGATTTTGCTTCAATATATTCAACCGCCCCCTGAGGAGAAACATATTGATCACAACCAATCTCTTTACAAATATAAACTAGTCGGACATCCTTTTTACCAGTCACGTTTTTCAACTTAGAAGAAATTATAAATTCTTTATTTATACCAAGTTTCTCAGCTATTGAAATTGCAATATTAATATTAAAATTGCTTAATTTATTAATGTTATTATTAATCAACTTTACTAAAAATGGATAAACTTTATTAAAAAACTCTGCTTTCTTATAAACAAACTCTATGGTTTTTAAATGCTTTTTACGCCATCGATGACTATCATTAATTAAAGCCTTATTAATCATTAACTTATCTCTTCCTTTTGTTCTTCTTACAGGAATAGTTAAATATAATTCTCCCTGGGGTGTTTTTATTCTATTCCTGACATCCCAACTATTTCTTTGTAATTTTACATCATCTAAAAACACAAATTTATCTACACTGTCTATCAAATCAAAAAGTCCTAACCAAGGAATATAACCTGGTTGCATTATAGCTACTTTCATGTTTTCTTTCTTAACTCCATTCTAATTATTTTACATCCCCTGTTTAACCATTCCTGATCATTATCATCTAAAAGAACTTCTCTAAAATCCAATTTTTTATAAAGCCTATAAGCTCTTGTATTAAATTCCGCAAGATGAAGATAAACCAAGTTTAATCTAAAAAATTTAAAAGCTTTTTTAATCAATAATTCTGTTGCTTTTTTCCCAATTCCCCTTTTATGCATCAAAGAATCACCAATATAAATCCAAATTTCAGCTGTCTTCTTAGAACAAGATAAGTTTTTTAAACCACAGTTCCCCACATGTTGGTCATCATATAATATTGCATAAACACGTTGACTAGAATCTAACAATTTATCTTTAAAGTATTTTTTGTGTCTTTCCCACGAAATTTCTCCCCTCATCATAAATAAACTTCTAAAAGACAAATCTTTTATCCATTTAAAAGTCAAATATATATGTTCCCACTTAAATGGAACTAAGAAAACATTCAAAGATTTTTTCATGCTTTTTCTTCAAAGGACTCGTTTCAAAAAACTATCTTATCTCTCTCACCAACTTAAAAGCCTCGACCAATTTGCAACCTGTTTTTAAACCCCATAATTCGGCCGTTATTTTAATCCCTTTCAGTGATCGGGGATGAAAATATTCTCTCAATTCAGACTTATATTTAGCCATCGCTTTTAATTTCAAATCCATTGTTTCTGAAATGTCAAAAAAAACATCTGGAGAAAAACTTAAAGGATAATTCCATTCTGTAGAAGACAAAACTTCAAAAGAATAAATCTTTTTCACTATTTCTCCCTTAATAGGCCTATTGGCAGTAATAACTGCTTTATAAGTAATTTTATGATCTATATTTAAGTCCTTTTCATAATGAGTAAAAATTATCTCTGGTTTTATCTTCTTTTTAATTTTTTTAATAACTTTAACAATATCTAGTAAGGCAACCGTATCAAATCTGTTGTCTGGAAAGTCATAAAAAAAAACCTCTTTCACTCCAATAATTTTATTGGCTTTTTGGGTTTGTTTTTTTAACTCTCCTATTTCTTTTTTACTTTTATTAACATTTCTCTTTACATCTCTAGCAGTTATTCCTTCACCCAGTATTAAAGTATGGGCTTCATAACCTTCTTTGACTAGCCTAGCAATGGTTCCCCCACAACCTAAAATTTCATCATCAGGATGAGCAACAACTATTAATATTCTATTTTTACTCATAAATCGTCCTCCTATTTCTTTTTTAATTTCTCTTTAATAACTTTAGCGGGAATTCCTCCGGCAATGACTTTACCGGGAATATTTTTCGCTACTACTGCTCCAGCAGCAATAACTGAACCTTTGCCGATCTTAACCCCGGCCAAAACACAAACATGAGCCCCTATCCAAACATTGTTCTCAATAACAATCGGCTTAGCTATATATTCTCCAAACCTGAAAGAACCTTCTTTTTGAGTATGATTAGTAGCTGTAACTGAGACAAAAGGACCAATCAAAACATTATCTTTAATAATAATGTCTCCTTGTCCATAATAGCTATTATAACCCAAATAAACATTGTCTCCCACACTTAATCTATTAGGATTAAAAATGTACGTTCTCCAGGGAACCATAAAATTTTTGCCACATTTTTTTAAAAAGGGCTTATAAAGCCAACCTTTTATTTTTGCTCCTAAATCAATTGGAGGCAAAAATGAAGAAATTACCTTAATTATAAAACCCCAAAACTCATTATATTTAATCATTTTAAAATATTCCTTTTCTAATTAACTGATTTCTCTTAATTAGTTGTTGAGTTTTTTTTCCAATGATAGTCATATAATTCCTAGGATCAATTCCTTTTTTATTATAGGGCCGTTTGGCCGCTATATCATCAAATTCGATCACTTTTCCTTTTTCAAGATCTCTAAATGCATATAGGGATCTTCTTGTTTTCAAAATCTCAATTTTTTTTTCAGAGTTAATTCTGGGTTTGTTGGCAAAAAGCATTGCTTCAATGTCTCTAACACCTAAGACTAGCTTCCTTAATTCATCTGGTTCAAGAGAAATCTCCTGATCTGGACCAAGTAATTTTCTATCAAGAGTAAAATGTTTCTCAATAATACAGGCGCCTTTGGCTCTAGCAACAAAGGCAGCTGTTATCCCCAAAGTATGGTCTGAAAAACCAACTGGAATACTAAACAGCTGCCGCATTTTCTCCATGATTTTAAAATTAATGTTTTCAAATTGGGTTGGGTACTCAACTAAACAATATAAAAAGGCAAACTTTTTAACCTTAAGTTTTATAAGAAAATCATAAGTCTGTTTCATTTCTTTTATAGTTGCCATTCCAGAAGAAAGAATAAGGGGTAAGTTATACTTTGCCAGCTCAGATATCAAGTGAAAATTAGTAAAATTGCTTGAACTTAATTTTATTCCAGGAATCCCTAATTTATAAAGCAGTCTGGCTGAAGGAACATCGGCCGCAGAAGACATAAAAATAATTCTTTCTTTTTCTGCTTTTTTTTTGATCTGCTGGTATTCCTTCAAACTAAATGTTGTCTTTTTAAAAAAACGGTATAATTTATTATCTTTATCAGTTAAGTTAAAATTTGTTTCCGGAGAAAGAGTTTGGAACTTAATCACATCAGCCCCTGCTTTGGCTGCCTTTTCTACCAATTCCAAAGCTATGGCAATATTGCCATTATGATTAATGCCTACCTCGGCAATTATAAGGCTTTTTTTGTCAAAAAAGTTTATCTCTTTCATGCTTTTACTAATTAAAGCTCTTTAAAACAATGCTGCCAATATCTGACAAAGCGAAGTTTTTTATGATAATTTTTATAATCGGGTAAATTGGGGCGGAATTTTCCAGTTAAAGAATATGTAATCATCTCATGAAAAAAATTAATCCCTAAACCAGTAGTAATAGGAATGGTCGCATCTAATCGTGTATTTGATTCTATCAAAATTGGCTTTCCTTGATAATTCCGGCCTACCTCTATCTGGATAAAGAAATCAAAATTCATACATTTAACAATCTTGGTTACGTATTTTCTTACATCTTTATCAAAAACAATATCTGCTAATTGAGTAGGTGGGTTAACTTTCGGCGTTTTCCAATTATTGCGAATCACCATAGAAACAATCTTTCCATTATTTACTAAAATATCAGCGCTGTATTTATTCCCAGGTAAATACTCCATTACCAAATAATTTAAAATCTTTTTAGGCCTTATGCGAAAGACTTCTTCCAATTCATCTAAAGAAATGTTAATAGTGTCTCGAGAATAAAAAGACTGATATTTATCATAATCATCTATAACCACTCTAAAGCCTTTGCTACCCCGGCCAAATTTAGGTTTGATAATAAATTTATTCTTTGGGTACCCAAGTTTCTCAGCATAAAGGCGAAGATCTTTTAATTTATTAAGGCTGTAAACCTTACCCACATCAATTTTATTCTTTTTAAGTTTCATCATTAATTTATATTTATTAGTGGTTATTTTTACCGCTCTTAAGGGAGAACAACAAACTTCACAATTAAAATTATTTTTAAAATCTTTTTTATTTTCCGCTAAGGAAAGCACTTCCTCATCACTTCCTACAAAAATTACTCTAACCTTGTTTTTCTTAACAATTTTTTTAATCGTAGAAATATAGTTTTTATTATCACCCATAGGAACTTGATAATACTTATCTAAAAATTGGGTGTTATTATTATCTTTCTCAGACACAACGTCAACACCAATTACAGAAATATTATAATCTGGATGATTTTTTATCAAAGAAATTATAGATGGAGCCACCTGGCTATTAGTACAAGTTATTAAAATGTTTATTAAAGGTTTCTTTTTCATAAAACTTTTTTATTCTTTATTGGTTAATTCTTGTAAAATTTTACTAACAACATTTAAAGAACCATTCTTTTTCAATATCCTTTTTCCATTATAACTCATTTGTAATCTCGTGTTATAATTATTAACAAAATTTATTTTATTTAATAAACTATTCTCTAAATTTTTATCCTTCCATAGGCCAGCATATTCAATAAAACCTGTTTTCTTCCACTCATTTATATTTTTTAGCTGATTCTTATCATTAGCCGCGATAATTATTACCGGCAACCCAACTTGTGCAAATTCAAACAATGCTTGGCCCCCAGCCGAAACAACAATATCTGATTTCATCATAAGTTCCTTCATTTTATTAGCATCAGCCCATTCAATGAATTCTGTTCTCTCATCTTTTTGCTTTTTTATAAGATTAAAATTTCTAAACCATTTACCAATAACAACTTTTTTATTAAAATTAGGAAATTCATTAGTTAAAAGTCGCAAAACTTTAGTAGTAATATTTTTAGTATCAGCACCACCAAAAGTTATCATTACATCCTTTATGTTTTTTTTTACCTTTTTTTTTCCAACATACCAAAACTCTTTTCTTAAAATCGTATATTGAAACCCAAGTAAATAAATCAAATTCCTTTTTTTTGGATACTTAAGCTTTAAGGAATAAATACCTCCGTTAACCAAAATTCCTTTTGGATAATCTATTCTTTTATTATCGTCAATATAAACACAAAGTTTTGCATTCTCAGAAATACCCTTATATAGAGTATTATCAGCTAAATAAGAATCAATAATAACAATATCTGAAGTTTTAATTAGATTAAATAGCCTTTTTCTTTCCTCTAACCAATTAAAAATTATATACTTCTTATCTTTAAATAAATCTTTAACAGAATTATCTCCGTTAATAACAAAATATGGGTAAAGTCCCTTTTCTATAAATGCTTGACTTAAAGCTATACACCTTGTTATATGCCCAGAACCAATATTCTTTCCAGCTTCTGTAAGAAGAAATATTTTCATTCTCTTTTATATTAAAAAAATTCAAATATTTTATTTATCACGTAATTTACTTCTTCACTTTTAAGCGATGCATATAAAGGAATACTTATTTCTCTTTGGGAAAAATCTTCTGCCTTAGAACACAAACCTTTTTTATAATCTAATTTCTGATAGTAGGGATGCCAGTAAATTGGAATGTAATGAATCTGGCAATAAATATTATTCTTCTTTAAATAATTAAAAATTCTAAATCTGGTTTTATTTTCTTTTACTCTGACCGGATATAAGTGGTAAGCATTAAATTGATCTTTGGATTCCTTAATAATCTCAATGTTTTTAGCATTTTTAAAAGCTTTATCATATTTATTGGCTATTTCTCTTCTTTTTTTTATAAAGCTATCAATTTTATTTAATTGGCTTATACCTAAAGCACACTGAATATCAGTCAGGCGATAATTATAACCAAGAAGCTGCATTTCATGATACCAGCTACCAATGTTTGAAATTTGACTTTTAACTTTTGATACATACTTAGATTTATCTTTTGTAATTCCATGAGTGCGAAGCATAAGTAGTTTTTCATAATACTTTCTATTATTTGTAGTAATCATTCCGCCTTCGCCAGTAGTAATATGTTTAACTGGATGAAAAGAAAAAACTGCCATATCTGAATATTTACAATCGCCAATCTTGGATTTTTTATATCTAGCTCCTAAAGCATGAACCGCATCCTCAATAATAATTAATTTATACTTCTTAGCTATTTTTTGAATTTTATCTAGTTTACAAGGAAGGCCACCATAATGAACCGGAATAATTATTTTTGTCCTTTTGGTAATTTTCTTTTTCAAACTATTCTCATCCATTAATCCTTGTTCATTAATATCTATAAAAATAGGTTTGGCGCCGCAATATAAAGCACAATTAGCAGAAGCGGCAAAACTTAAGGGAGAAGTAATTAACTCATCGCCTTTTTCTAGCTCGGCCGCTAAACAAGCCAAATGAAGTCCAGCTGTCCCACTGGATACAGCCACCGCATATTTTGAACCAGTATATCTTGAAAATCTTCTTT
This sequence comes from Candidatus Beckwithbacteria bacterium CG10_big_fil_rev_8_21_14_0_10_34_10, assembly GCA_002773945.1. Taxonomy (GTDB): domain Bacteria; phylum Patescibacteriota; class Microgenomatia; order UBA1400; family UBA1400; genus 1-14-0-10-34-10. The sequence continues at coordinate 84,082 of PEZT01000016.1, forward strand.
CAAACTCCTGAACTTTTAATCCACAAGTAATAAAGTCACTTTTTAAAACTTCAACAACTGCTTTTATATCTTCTTTACTAATAAATTGTTTAGCATAAGAAATCATATTATTTCCAGGTTTTTAAATATTTTCTTTATTTCTTTTTTGGTAATCAAATAGTTCCGGGAGCTATATTCCTCCATTTTTCCCATTCTTCTTCCCTTGCTTAAATATATTGGCTTCCTTCCTTTTTTTTGTTTTCTAATTGAAGAAAGAATAACATAAAAATTTTTAAATTTAATTGTTCGGGGAATTTCTGATTCATTAATCAAAAGCTCATCGATTTTCTCTCCTGGCCGAATCCCAACCATCTTAATTTTATTTTTTGCCTTATTTTTCTTCATTAATATTTCAATTAAATCAATTATTTTAAATGATTTAAGCTTGGGAACAAAAACTTCACCACCTTGAGCATATTTTATGGCATTGAGAATAAGTTCTACTGATTGTTTTGGACTAATTATAAAACGAGTCATTCTAGGGTCAGTTAAAGGAATATCTTCGCCTTTCTTTATCTTAGAATTAAAAAGGGGGATTACTGATCCAGTGCTTTCCAAAACATTGCCATACCTAACCGTAGTAAATATGGTACCAATATCTCCCCGGCTATAGTTGCTTTCAGTAAAAATTCTTTCGCTGACAAATTTACAAGCACCATAAGTATTTACCGGAGAGCAAGCTTTGTCTGTAGAAACAAAAACGGCTTTTTTTATCTTATTTGCCAAACAGGCATTAACTAAATTTAAAGTTCCTAAAATATTCGTTTTAATCGCTTCATCAACATTATATTCAATCAAATCAATTCTTTTTAAAGCAGCTGCATGAATAACAATATCTACTTGCCGGCAGGCTTTTTTCAAACGCGGGTAATCTCTAACATCACCAATAAAATTTCTTAGCTTAGGATTATAATTAAAAAATTCCTGGGCTTTGTAATGTTTAACCTCATCCCGGCTAAATAATCTAACCGCCTTAGGACTTTGCTTTAAAATTTCTTTTGTTAAAGCTCTGCCTAAAAAACCAGTCCCTCCAGTAATAAGAATTGTTTTGTCTTTAAATATATTCATTTCCATATTGGCAGCTAATTTTATCAGATAAAATGATTTTTCTGAAATTTATTTCTTATTTCCCTTCTTCTATTTTTAAATATGCTGCAACTACTTTAGTTGGGTCACCGATTGCCTTGATCTGTCCGTTTTGGAGAAAAATTGCTCTTTTAGTAAAAGAAAGAATTTTCTTAACATCATGGGAGACAAAAATAATTACCCTATCGCTTTTGGCTATCTGACGCATTTTCTCTATTGATTTTCTTTGAAAAGAGGCATCACCAACACTCAAAACCTCATCTACCAATAATATATCCGGTAAACAGTGAACTGCGATGCTAAACCCCAATCTAACATACATTCCCGAGGAAAAATTCTTGACTGGAGTATCTAACGAATCACCAATATCGGCAAAACCAACAAT
>PEZT01000018.1:0-5359 GCA_002773945.1 Candidatus Beckwithbacteria bacterium CG10_big_fil_rev_8_21_14_0_10_34_10
GTTTTAACTCTAATTTTTGACAAATAAACTTTAAGAGTTCTTTTTTATCCTCATTAATGTCTTCTTTTTCCACCCAGGACTCGGGCAAACCAAAAATCACTCCCTCAGGCTCAGACTTAGATTTAGAAGAAGCATTAGTAATTGAAGCGTCAATCCCAGCTAAAAGCAAATCTTTGTTTTTTGAATCCCATTCTTCTAAAGAACCAACTTTTAAAATCTTTGTTTTTCCATCCCGAACTACCCAAAGAGCACTCTTAATAGTTTCCCCAGTGATTTCCACTGCTAAAAAGCTCTTTTCTTCTTCCTTGTCTTCAATTCTAAACTTAGAAAATATTTTTTTTAGTTCCATATCAAACCAGGCTAGCATAAATTCTTCTTTTGCCAGCTCCAGAAGATCCCTCTTTATCTATTCTAAACTCTCCCAAACTCCCTGTAAAGCTAACATGAGGACCGCCACAAAGTTCTAAAGAAAAATCCCCCACCCGATAAACCTTAACCCGCTTTGGATACTGCTGACCAGAAAATGCCACCGCTCCTTTTTTCAACGCCTCCTCTAAAGCCATTTCCTCAACCCCCAACTTATGATTCTTCCCTATCTCTTGATTAACCAAAGCCTCAATCTTTTTAATCTCCCCTTCGCTTAACTTCTTAAAATGAATAAAATCAAACCGGAGTCTTTTTTCCGTAATATTTGAACCAACCTGCTTAACCTGATCTCCCAAAACCTTTCTTAAGGCCGCATGAAGTAAATGAGTAGCAGTATGAAGAGCCGTTGTTTTTTCCGAATGGTCCGCCAGTCCACCTTTAAACATACCCTTACTAGCAGTTCTGGATAATTGTTGATGTCCTTTATAAATATTTTCAAACTCTTTTTTATCAATCTTTTTTCCTCTTTTTGCAAAAAGTTCTTGAGTGATTTCAAAAGGAAACCCATGTGTTTGAAAAAGATTAAAAGCAAATAATTCATTAAGCTCTTTACCTGAGGCTTTTTTATATTCTTTAAGGCCACGATCCAAACTTTGGCTGAATTTATTTATTTCCTGGCTAATAACATTATTAACTCTCTTTTTTAACCCTTCCTTAGCTTTAAAATATTGGGATTGATAAATCTTAATCACCTGACCACAAATTGAGTCAAAAACAGAGGTTAAATCACTTTTTAACTCCTGGGCTTCATTCAACTGCCGAGCTTTAACAGCCACTCTTCGCAATAATCTTCTTAAAATATAACCCTGTAATTTATTGTCAGGCTCAATCCCTTCATTGATCATAAAAGTGGCTGCTTTTAAATGATCGGCAATAACCCTCATTTCCTTTTCATTCCCCAAATATTTTTTCCCCACCCTCTCTTCAATTTCTTGAATTACAGGCCAAAAAAGATCAGTTTTAAAAATATCAGGAGTGTTTAGTTTAGCGGCTAAAATCCTTTCCAAACCACCGCCAAAATCAACATTTTTACAAGGCAATCTAGAAAACCCTCCATCTTTCTCTTTTTTGTACTCCATAAAAACAGAGTTACCAATTTCTAAAAACCGACCGCAATCACAATTTGGATGGCATTTTTTTCCATATTTTGGATTATGCTTAACTTGGGTAAACTCAAAAAAAACTTCTGAGTCAGGACCACCAATCTCGCCAGGCGGCATTTTATCAGGGGCACCTGCTCTAGACCACCAGTTTTCTTGATGAATTGGATAGGTAAAAATTCTATCTTCTTTTATCCCCAAACTTTGCCAGATTTTTTTTGATTCTTGGTCTTTTGGAATACTAAGGCCACCGGCAGAAATAGTAACAGCTAGTTTTTCTTTAGGCAGCTTTAAAATTTCAGTCAAAAACTCAAAAAACCAGGTTAATTGTTTTTCCTTAAAATAGTCTCCCAAAGACCAATTCCCTAGCATTTCAAAAAAAGTTGTATGCCTATTATCCCCAATTTCTTCAATGTCTTCAGCCCGAAAACAAATCTGACTATTAACTAACCTCTTTCCCAAAGGATGTTTCTCTCCCAATAAATAAGGAACTAAAGGCTGCATCCCTGAACTAGTATATAAAGTAGTTGGGTCATCAACTGGCACCAAAGAAGCTGAAGGAATTAAAATATGCTTTTTATCCTTAAAAAATTGAAGATATAGCTGTCTTAAATCATTCCCAGTCATGATATAAAGATTTTAACACATCTTAAAAGTTTGTTTTAGTTTAATTATGGCTTTAAAAAAAACCATAAAACAAACCCAAGAGAAGCATTTCCAGAAGGCCAGTAAAAAGAGGGGATAAAAGACTTCCTAAGGGTATTTTGTACATCATGTAACTTGTTAAAACTCCCGTTAAAACCCTAAAAAACCAACTGGAACATTAAAGGATTAGCATTAATAATCCCATCCATTAAGCCAAAAAGAATTCCGTTTAAAATACTAACTAATATATAACTCATTTTAGACTTTATTCTAACTTAAGTATTTTTCAATTAACAATTATTAATTGTTCTCAAAGGGGGAAATAATATCAATTGGATAGATAGTGACACCACCCCCGCCTAAAACAGCTGCTAATGCTTTTCCAAAAGGAATTTCATTTCCATCTTGCAGAATCGAAGCAACATCCGGCACCGTTCTTGCTAATAATTCTCTAATTTCAGAGTAAACTATTCCTCGGGAAACTGGCTTTAGCCCTTGATCACGAATTGCCTGCCAATCTTCATTAGGCATTAGAGCATCAACAACAAAAGACCACGTAGGATCATCTACATCAATACAAATAACTAAATATTCATCAGGATATAATCCTTTGCTTTCTGCCCTGAAAGCCAGCTGCTCAAGTCTTTCTTTATTAATTTCAAAAAGAACTTGGCGTTCTTTCTCAGATTCAGTTAACATAAACTAACCTATAATTTATTAATATTCAGCAATAATACTTTGAAAAAAATAAAAAATCAAGATACTGAATTAAAGATAATAATAAAAACACCCTTAAGTCTTAAGGGTGTTTTCTAAAAAACAAAAAGCAGTTTTTATTGATTTAAACCAAAATTGCCTTTCATTCCGCCTAAATGTTCACCTCTCATTCCCATGCCTCCAAATAGGTCTTTTAAATCAAGACCATTTTCTTCAGCCCAGGCTTTCATTTCTTTCTGATGGGTTTCCCTTTGAATTTGTCTTTCTTCTAAAGATAAGTCCTTGAGTCCTAAACGATTAGCCTGCATTTCTTGTTTTTTTTGTAAAATAGCTTCTTTTTGCTCCGGAGTAATCTTCCCCTCAGCCACTGTTTGATCTAATCTCTCTGTAAACCTGGCTTGCATTTCTGTCTGTCTCTCTCCCCTAATCTCATCAAAAACAGTTTCTACTTCACCTTTATCTAGGCCAAAACGATCAACTAATTTTTGAATAATAGAGTCATGCCTATTAAAGTTGTTTTCTGCATAAACCCTGGAAGTTCCATAAGCCACTAAACCAATTAATCCTAAGGCTAAACTAATTATCATTATTTTTTTCTTCATTTTTTTCACCTCCTTTTTTGATTCTATATTGTTCTAACAATATTAATACAAAAAGGGGGGTGTTCTTCTTTCATTATTAAAAGGTCTTTTCTCAATTAATCTTACTTTATCTCTTAAAATCTGTTTTTCCCTATCAGGTAAGCCGCTTTGATATAAGGGTCTAAACCGCCTTTCCCTAAGGATTCTTTCATTAACTTTTGTCCGGCTTAAAACAAAACCTAAAGTTAAAACTAAAACCACTAAAGCAATAAAAATTCCTAGAAAGCTTTTTTTGTAAGAAAAGTCATATTTTTTTAAAAGCTGGCACCCTCCAACAACTCCGGCTATAGAAACTAATAAAGGCAACCAGGGAAAAATCAAGAAAAATGGTCTTAAGCCTGGCCGGCCTAAAGCCATAAAAGCAAAGGGCCGATCAAACCTTAATCTAAATAAAACCAAATTAATAAAGAAAACTGTTGCCATTACTAGCCCTGCCATTCCCACTCCCAGCAATACTGAACCTAAGATAAAATAAACCCTAGGCTTCATCACCACTTTCTTAGCTTTGATCTTTTTCATCACCTGAGCACTTAAATCAATCTTTTTTTCAGCTTTCTTTTTAGTCTTCTTTTTAGTTTTTACCATTAGTTTCACCTCCTTTATATATTAATTTAAACATTTTTTTAGCCCGATTAATTCTTACTCCTACTGTTCCCACAGGTAGTCTTAAAACATCACTGATTTCTTCATAACTTTTATCTTCCAAATAAAACAAAGCTAAAACAGTTTTGTATTTTAAAGGTAATTTCTGCAGACTTTTTAAAACCATCTTCTTAACTTCTTTCTTTTGAAAATCCCCCTCCAAATCCTGTTTGTCTTTCAAGCCTTTTAAAACCCACTGATTATCTTCTAAAGAAATCTCCCTCTTGTGTTTTTTAATAAAATTCAGGCTTTCATTATGAACAATCATGTATATCCAAGATGAAAACTTTTTTTTAAGATTAAAGCCTTTTAAATTAACAAAAGCCTTAATAAAAGAGTCCTGAACAATATCCCATGCTTTCTGCTCATCTTTAACAAAATAAGAAGCATAGCGGATCAATTTATCCTGATACCTTTTAACTAAAAACCGATATAATTCCTGATCCTTGTCCCGAACAAGCTCCACCAATGCCTCATCCGTAAGATGATCAATTTTCTTCATAGAACCTCTATTATATTACAACTGAAGGTTAATTTTTATTTCAGAAGTTAAAAAGCAAATCTATTCTTTAACCAAGTCTAAAACATACTCTTTTTTATTTCCAACATAATCAAAACTTAATTTAGGTAAAGATAAAGAACGAACTTTTATTTCTGCTGGATTATATCCATGAGAACTTAGAAAATCTTGATAAAAAGCTAGTTCATTTATATGAGTATCATTAACAATAAAAACCATTCTTTGACCTGATTTAAGACTTTTAAAATCAGGAGTAGTCATATTTCGATAATTCAGATTCCTATATACCAATACGTTAGCTCTAGAAACCATTTTTTCAGTAGATGCTGTATTTAAAACTATCACCTTAAAATCACCTGGAAAATCATCGGGGTTAATGCCATCCCAAATATTATTTAGATTTTTTTTAACATTAGCATATCTTTCAGGATCAGTCTCTGTTGCCAACCATTTAATCCCCGGATCTATATTAAATAGTTTTGTTGGTTGATATCCAATACCCGTCTCCAGCCCATATTTTCCAGAAGGAGAAACATCTTTAATTACTTGAGGAATAATATCTTTATCTTCAACCCAGTATACAAAAGGAAATTTAGGATCACGAAACTTTTCTAAATAAGAATAATCAGGTATTTCTGATGTTTCAGACATAATTACCTGAATTATAC
>PEZT01000018.1:5451-6531 GCA_002773945.1 Candidatus Beckwithbacteria bacterium CG10_big_fil_rev_8_21_14_0_10_34_10
CATTTAGACTTCTTTCTTCTGCTCCCTGACAACCAGCTTTAACCCAATACCAAACCTTATATCCTTTTAAACCGCTTTTAGTAATAATCTCTTGTGTCTGAGAAGGCTTATCTTCATGACAAGAATTAATAAACGAACCCTGAGTTTCCACCAATTCCTTTAAAGCCATCTCTTTGTATTTATCGGGCAAATAAATACCACTGACCATCAAACTTTTCCTTAGCTCTCCCTCTTTAACATCTGCCTCTTTTTCCATTATAAAAGTCCCCTCATCACCAACTTCAACTACCTCAGTAAAAGGATTATCCCCTTTGGAAAAAGCTTCTAAAACTAAACTCCTTGGATAATCCACTGAATAATGAAATTTTTGATTAACATAAGTTAACCAACTGGAAGTATCAGCTGCCCGAGTGGCTTCTTCTATCTCATCAATAATTTCTGGCAAAGGCGAAGCGTCTTCTTCCATTATTGGCTCAACTACTTCTTCTTTTTTTGGCTGACTTAAACTAGGAATAAGGCCATTTTTAGTTCCATAAGTATAACCAGCATAAGCCAAACCACCGGCTAAACCTAAAAAGATAAGGAGAATAATAATGGTTTTTAAACCACCTTTTTTCTTAGGGGCTGACTCAGGAGCTGGAGCCGAAACTGGGGCTGGAGACCCTGGAGTGACTGGTGGCAGAGGAGCAACTGGCTGGTTTTCTATTGGAGCTTCTGAAACTGGAATTTCTCCAGGAGTTTCAGCCGGGCCTGGTACTCCTTCAGTTGGAGCTTCTGAAACTGGGGGAATTGGCTGCGATTGATTAGGACTTGGAGCGTCAATCATTTTAACCTCACTTTATAACTATTTATTTAAACTTTTTCCTGATTTAGTAAAAAATCTTTTCTTTTTATTAACTGGTTTTTCTTTTTTTACTTTAACCGGTTCTGACTCAACTTCTTCTACTTCTTCCCTGGTCACTACTTCAGCTTCTTCAGACTCAACCTCAGCTTCTTTTTTTCTTCTAACTTTATCCTCTTTACTCTTAAAAATTTTTGCAATCATATTAAAAGCACTCATGCCTTTTTTTAAACCCATTA
>PEZT01000018.1:6541-13767 GCA_002773945.1 Candidatus Beckwithbacteria bacterium CG10_big_fil_rev_8_21_14_0_10_34_10
CCTTCAATTGGATCAGCGACTGACTTGGTAATTCTTCCCGTATCATCCAAAATATTATTCATCTTAGAAACTGTTTTTCTGAATTCTTTTAAAATTTGGAAAAACTGTAAACCAATAACAAAAAGGAGGACGGTCAAAGTAACAATCACAAAAGCTAAAAGAATTTGAATTAAATCTATCATAGGCAGTTTTTCCCTATCTTAATCTTTATACATCCTCATCTATTTGTCAACCACCTTAAGCTTCCTTTCAATCACTGTTTCCCGGCTCCGCCGATCTTGCGCCTTAACCACAATCAAATCTTCATCAGTCAACAAATCAAACTCTAAAGAAAAATTTCCCTTATCATCAAGATTAACTAAATTATCATTAACAAAAAGGCTCACATCTTCATCTGTTTTTCCCTTAACTAAAACTTTATTATCAACCACTATTTGTCCCTCTAAAGGCAGGTCTAAAGAAAGCTTGGGGGGTGAAAAATAGCCTTTAATTTGAATTCCTAAATAAATGGAAAAAATGGTAATTAGAAAAAAACCTAGTAAAACTACGGCAGTTTTAGGATTCCAAAAAAAACTCCCCTTAAGTAAAGATTTTTTCAATCCTAACGGAACGAGTAAAACTTTTTCTTTTTTCTGCCCATCCCTTCTAAAAATAGCCGTCAATTTCTCTCCACTTAAGCCCAAAACTTTAGCATAAGTTTGAATAAAACCATTAACAAAGATAGCTTCTGGTAAATCCTGGTACTTATCTTTCTCTAACGCCTTTAAATTATTCTCAGAAATCTTGGTTTCCTTGTAAATTTCAAGAAGGGTTTTTCCCTGGCTAATTCTCGCCTCTTTTAGAATCTGACCAACTTTTTTCATTCCTGACTAATCCTCTCTCTGGGCCAGGAATTCTTCGGCATTCTGAATTAAAACATCTCTTGGTTTTGAGCCTTCAGCTGGACTAACCACTCCTGAAGCTTCTAATTGGTCCAAAATTCGGGCGGCCCTCGCATAACCAATGGAAAGGCGCCTTTGTAAAAGTGAGGCTGAAGCCCGATCATACTGGCAGACAATCCTAATAGCTTCAGAAAAAAGATCATCAATCTCTTGACCAGTTTGACCAGCTTGACTAGTAATAATCTTGCTTTTGTACTTACTGGTTACTTCTTCAGTATAACGAGGCTCTACTCCTGATTCTTTTAAGGTTTTAATAAGATCCTTTATTTCTTTATCCGCCACATAAGTTCCCTGAATTCTAGTTGGTTTGGCTTGATTTGGAGGAATATAGAGCATGTCTCCCCGGCCTAATAGCTTTTCTGCTCCAGGCATATCAATAATAACCCGAGAGTCAACCATCGAAGAAACATTAAAAGCAATCCGACAGGGAATATTAGCTTTAATTAAACCAGTTATCACATCCACACTTGGCCTTTGAGTCGAAACAATTAGGTGAATCCCGGTCGCTCTAGCCATCTGAGCAATCCGGGTAATGGTATCCTCCACTTCTGAAGGAGCAAAAAACATAATATCAGCCAGTTCATCAATAATAATAACAATATAGGGCATCTCCTGAAAACCAGCTGTTTCATTATAACCTTCAATATTCCTGGATCCTCTTTCAGCAAATACCTTATACCTTCTTTCCATTTCCGAAACTGCCCATTTTAAAGCAGAAATTACTTTTTCCGGTTCCACAATTACTGGTGTTAATAAATGAGGAATACCATTATATTGAGTTAATTCAACTCTTTTAGGATCGACTAAAATTAGTTTAACTTCATTAGGATTAGCCCTAAATAAAATGGTGGCAATAAAAGAATTAATGGCCACACTCTTACCAGAACCAGTTGAACCGGCAATTAAAACATGAGGCATCTTGCTAATATCAGCGGTCAACGATGTCCCTGAAACATCCAATCCCAAGCCAACAGTTAACTTGGATTTAGATTTTTTCATTGAATCAGAAGTTAAAATATTCTTTAAAGTCACAAATTCTAAAGACCTGTTGGGAATTTCTACTCCCACTAAAGATCGGCCGGGAATTGGGGCTTCAATTCTAATCTGACCAGTTGGAGCGGCTAAAGCTAAAGCCAAATCATTTGACAAAGCCGTAATTTTAGACAGCTTTGTTCCTAAAGCAATTTCTAGGGCATATTGGGTCACCGCCGGACCACAATTAACTTCAATTACCCGAGCCTCAATTCCAAAGCTTTCCAAAGTTTTTTCAATAACAGCGGCATTTTCCTTTAAATCTCCTCTGTCAGCTTTACCTCCCATGGAATCATTTAAAATTGATAAGGGTGGATAGTGCCAATCTTTAGCTTGATCCTGAGGATTACTAACTAGTTGCGCTTTTAGCTCCTCTTCTTTTTGAGACTTAACTCCTTTATCTTGATCCTTATCCGGCATTTTTGGTTCTAAACCTTTAATTTGAACGGCCTTCTGCTGAGAAAACAGCTGGCCATCTTTTTTACCCTTTAAAAGTAAATTAATATTTTTATTAAAAGATTTAAAAATCCCCGAGGTAATTAAAATCATTTCTTCTAATGAAGTTTCAAATAAAACCACCAGGCCAACAAAAAATGAACCTAAAAGAACAATTAAAGCTCCCACTCCGGTTATTAAAGAAGCTAAGCCAGCCCAGATTTGAAAACCAATTAACCCCGCTTTAGTTAAACCAACTAAAGACGCAAAAAACAACAAACCCCCTAAAAAAACATTAGGCCGAGCTACCCGCCAGCGCAGCCTGGTTAAAGTTAAACCAGCCGAAAAAAGCAAAAAAGGTAAGAATAAAGCCCCCCAGGAAAAAAGCTTTAGTAAAAAATTATTAAAAGAGGCTAATAAACTGCCTTGTTGAGCAAAAGAAAGAATTGACAAACCCCCTAAAGCAAAAAGAATGGTGCTAAAAACACTACTAGCAGTTTCTTTTTTTAGCTTTAGTTTAAAAGGCTTGTTTCTTAAACCTTTTCTTCTTTTTTTCCGTCTTCCCATTTTTCTCCTTTTATCTATTGTACAACAAGTCTTTTATTGGGGGAAAATTTAATCGCTTGTTTTTCCTTTAAAAAAATAACTTTATCCTCAGGATAGCCCATTTTAGCCGCTAGTTCCTGATAAGCCCGCATATGGCGGAAATCACCGCCAATCGGCATTAAATAATGCGGCCTGACAATCGCCATTAACATTTTAATATCTTCCGCTGTCCCATGGCCGGAAACATGAAGATTCTCCTGAATCTCATAATAAAAAACCCGGGCCCCAATTCTAGTTAAATTATCAATCATTTTGTTAACTGCCACCCTGACTCCAGGGGGAGCTGGATCAGCCGAAAAGATAACCGTATCTTTAGGCTTAAGTTTAACCAGATTATGCTTTCCCTGGGCAATTCTTTGCAAAGCAGAATCGCTTTGGCCATAACTGCCAGCGACGATCAAAGTCAATTTATCAAACGGCTGTTTCTTAATCTTTCCTGGAGGAATGACAAAGTTTTTAAGCTTACCTAAATAGCCTAACTTTCTAGCGATTTCGCTACTTTGTTCCAAAGAGCGACCTAAGAAAGCCACTTTCCGACCAACATTGGCTGACGCTTGAATTGCTTGTTTAATCCGGGAAATATTAGAAGAAATAGTGGTAATTAAAACCATTCCTTTAGCCCTTATAATAATGTTTTCCAACACTTCCTGAATGGCTGTTTCTGAATCAGTGTGGCCGGCCTTAGCCGCCCCTAAACAATCAGATAACAACAGTAAAGGCTTATCCAAAGCCGCCAACCGGCTGGCCTTTTGAATATCAAACGGACCCTCATCAACCGGAGTCCAATCAAACTTGTAATCAGCCACATGGAAAATATTTCCCAAACTAGTTTTAATAAACAAACCTAAACTTTCAGGAATCGAGTGATTAATGTGAAACGGGATTAACTCAAACCCGCCAATCTTAACTCCATTATCAGTGCTTTTCAAAACCTGAAAATCAATTGAATTGGGTTTTAAACCTGAATCAGTGGCTTTTCCTTTAATAAACTCCTGGGTTAAACGGGAGCAGTAAACTGGAACATTAATCTTTTTCAAAAGTTCTGGCACCGCTCCATAATGATCAAAATGAGCGTGAGTAACTACTAAACCCCTAACTTTATCCCTATTTTTTAAAAGATAGGTAAAATCAGGTAGTAATAATTCCTCTTCCCCGCTTTTTTCTGGCTCATCAGGAAAACCAACCCCACAGTCAACCACTAAAATATCATCTTTGTTTTCATAAACAAACATGTTTTTAGTGACATTATCAACCCCGCCAAAACTTTGGAGTTGAAGTTTATTCCAATCAGGAAAACTTGTTTTTTCCTTCTTTGGATTCATATCTACATTTATATTTTTTCTATTTATATTTATATTATTCATATTTTTATTCATATTTTTTAATAACTAGGTAAAAATTCTTTAATATTATCCTTTCTTAAATGAAAATGTTTTTCTTTACCTAAAACAAACATCTTGGCTACTTTCCGACTAATTCTTTGGATGTTTCTTTCTAAGCTCCTCATTCCCGCATCAAAGCCCAATGGCCTGACAATTAAAGGCCAAAGATCATCATCAATTGCCAAGGTTCCCTCTTCAAGCCCGGCTTCTTTTAAAGCTTTAGGTAAAATATATTCTTTAGCAATAACAGTTTTTTCTTCATCAGTATAACTAGGCATTTGAATAACTTCCATCCTATCTAAAACAGCAGTGGCAATATTCCCCGTATTATTGCAAGTCGCTAAAAACAATACTTTAGACAAATCAAAAGGGTAATCCAAGTAATAATCAGTAAAAAACTGATTCTGCTCGGGATCTAAAAGTTCTACCAAAACCCCCATAATATTAGCTCTGGCATTTTCATCCACCCGATCAATCTCGTCTAACATAAAAACCGGATTCTTAGACCCGCACCGTCTTAAAGCCTTAATAATCTGGCCTGGCTGACTATCCGGGTGAGCCCGGCTTTGCCCCCGCAAATCCAGTAAAGACCCTAGCCCCCCAAAAGGAATCCTAATAAATTTTCTCCCCATAGCCTCCGCTAAAGAAAAACCAAAGGTAGTCTTGCCAGTTCCCACTAAACCAACTAAACATAAAATGGGCGCATCAGACACCCCACCTTTATCCTTTCTTAATTTTAAAACAGACAAATATTCTAAAATCCTTTCCTTAACATCATTCATCCCATAATGATTCTGATTCATAATTTCCAAAGCCCTGTCCAAATCTAAAACATCCTCTGTTTCCTCAAACCAAGGAAGTTTAAGAATCCAATTAATATAATGATTAACTTTTTCATATTCAGAAGAATAACCGCCAAACTTAGCCATCCGCTGAAGTCTTTTAATCATCCTAAAAGCTTTATCTTTCAGATCATCAGGAAGCAAACCAGAAGAAACTTTTTTCTTCAACAATTCAACTTCTTCAAATAAATCAGTATCTACAGCAGGCTTTATATCCATACAAACTTATTTTACACTCATTAGAACAAATCTTGAAGAAGGAATATAAAAAAGATTATATCATATTCTATTTCTCACCTTTTTTAAAATTATCAGTTAATCTTAATGACTAATAATATGACAGATAATTTTATTATCAAAAACCCGAGAATCTTGTCAAGGGAAAAAATTAAGATTGCATTTTCTCCTCTTCTTTTTTAAAATGCTTTAATGAAGAAATATTTTGGTTTTATTTTAATTTCTCTTGTTCTTATCCTTCTTGTTCTTTTTCTCCTCTGGAAAAATCTGTCTTTACCGGCTGATAAAAATAATGCTCAGGAAAAAATCTTTGTCATTCCTCCAGGTTTAGGCATGAGCCAAATCAGTGAAAAATTAAAAGAGGAGGGTTTAATTAAAAGCAACCCTGCTTTTCAAGCTTTGGTGGTATCTAAAGGCATGACCACTGACCTTCAAGCCGGTGATTACCGCCTGTCTCCTTCTATGAATTTAGAAGAAGTTATTGAAGCCCTATCTCATGGAACTCTGGATATCTGGGTAACTATTCCAGAAGGCTTAAGAAAAGAAGAAATAGGAAAAATATTAAAGGAAAGCTTTGCTAAACAAGGGGTTAGCTTTGATGTTCAAGAATTCTTAGCCCAAGCCAGGACTTTAGAAGGCTATCTTTTCCCTGACACTTATCTATTTCCTAAAGACTCTTCTCCTCAAGATACAGTTATTATTCTAAACAATACTTTTAAAGCAAAATATGACAGTCTTAATATTAATTCTAACCTTTCCCAAAAAAACTCCCTTATTCTAGCTTCTTTAGTCGAAAGAGAAGTTAAACAAGATGAAGACCGGGCTATAGTGGCCGGCATTCTTTTAAAAAGATTAAATAATGACTGGCCTTTACAAATTGATGCCAGTGTCCAATATGCTAAAGCCAACCTTGAATGTCCCGCTAATGATATTACCTGCAAATGGTGGCCCATAGTTTACCCTGAAGATTTAGAAAATATAAGCTCAGGCTATAACACCTATAAAAACCAGGGTTTACCTCCAGCCCCAATCTGCAACCCCGGCCTAGCTTCTCTTAAAGCAGTTTTAAACCCTCAATCTTCAGATTACTGGTTTTATCTATCTGATAATAAAGGCAAAATCCACTACTCTAAAACCATTGAAGAACACCAGAAAAATATTAGCCAGTATTTAGATTAAAAATTACTCTGGAAAATCTTGTTGCTCCAAAATATTACTTCCTGGAACAACATATTGCCAACCTTCAGATCTTAAAAACATGGCTGCTAATTGCATATTAACCTTCAATAATCTAGGGTCAAAGCTCCCAGTTTCATCTAAAGAAGAATCCCTAGCATGTATTAAAACACCATTTATTTCCGTCTGCTTAACCATCCTTCTAGCTTCTTCAATTGTTACCCCTGTACCTATAATCTTATTGTTTTTCTCAAATACCGGCCTAAATTTCTCAAAATCTGCCTCACAAGAAAAAGAAGTCCAAGTAATTACTCCACTTCCATCTTGTTTTAAAACAACATTAAAATTATCTGATTCAGACATATTTTTATTTACAATAATCAGTTTTTTAAAAAAACTAAATTTTTTTCTACAGAATTAGTTTTTAATATTATACCACCTCAGTCTAACTCCCTAAATTATTGTTTGTAAAACCAAACCAGTAATGAATAAGTTACGATACATATTGGACTCTTCAAAGTCCAAATGAGTGGATTAAAATACGGCAAAGTGGGAGTTTCTTCAAAGTGTTTTTT
>PEZT01000010.1 GCA_002773945.1 Candidatus Beckwithbacteria bacterium CG10_big_fil_rev_8_21_14_0_10_34_10
CAAAACCAACAATATCATTAAACTTCCCATCTATTTCTTTTTTAGTCATGCCCAAAATAGTCCCGTTAATATAAATATTTTCCCTTCCTGTTAATAAACGGTGAAAACCAGCCCCGGCAGCAATTAAAGCCCCCACCTTTCCTTTAATCTTAATCCTTCCTTTATCAGGCATAAAAATTCCATTCAAAAGCTTTAAGAGGGTGCTTTTACCAGACCCATTAGCTCCAATAATACCCAATGTTTCTCCTTTTTTAACTTCAAAAGAAATATTGTTTAAAGCCCAAAATTCCTCTTTTCTTAACTTAGGATTACTTTTAAAAGCTAAAACTCCCCGTGTAATATCTGTCAAACCATACCTTAAAAGAAGACTAGACTTCCTACAGAATTTTTTGGAAACATTATTTACTTCGATAATTGTATTCATTAATATATGTTTTAATAAAAAATAGAAGTTTTGGTTTATTTATTCAATCACTACGAATGACTGAAGTGGATTATAAGGGCTTCGGGTTATCTTATATTTATCCAAACCAAATACTTCCTTCAGGGCTAGTGTTTCTCCTGGAAAACAACCTACATTTAATTCATCAAATCCGATAACACTTCCTTTTGTAAGATGTTTCTTAATTGCTTCTAAACATTTCTTAGTTGGTTCATAAAGATCAAGATCAAAATAAGCCAGGGCAATAATTGTTTCTGGATTGTCCTTAAGAAATTTATTTATTTGCAGACTAGCATCTCCCTTAATTACTTCGTGTTTCTTTATAGAAGATAAAGGACTTTCCTGCTCATGACAATCAAGAATCTTTTTTAAATACTTTTCGTATTTCTTCGTGGTGGTGTAGGCACCAACTGAAGTTGCATCTGATTTTCCATCCTTTTTATGGATTGAAGGAAACCCTTTAAAAGTATCAAAACCAACAACCTTACGATTATGGTTAAAAGGCTCATACATTCCCCTAAATGAACTAAATAAGGCTAAATTTTGCCCCCATCTTGTCCCAAATTCCATGACAATACCGTGAACATTTATTATTTTCCTATATAGGTAATCCAAATACAGCAACCTTGACAAATCTTGCCTCTTAATAAATAAGCCTAAATTTAACAACAACTCATTATCTGGAATAGGACATTCCTTAAATAGATCAAAAAAAAGATTTTGTTGTTTTTTCATATTTTATCTTTATTACTAAGTTTTACTTGTTAATATTATATCAAAAAATTATTATATTCTCTCTGTTATTTTTGGCTGGCTAATATAAAAGAAAAGCCAGCCAAATATAAAAACAATTAAAGCTAAAATACTCGAGAGTAAAAATTCTATAGGAAATTCTATTTTTCCAGAAATAATAATATCTCTAGGAGCACTGACGAGAAAAAAAATTGGATTATAGTGATTAACTTTGGCTAAAAATCCTTTTTCAGGAATAGTATACATTATCGGCATTAAAAACAAAAAAAAGCTCATTCCTACATTAATAAAGTTTTTAATATCTCTAATAACCACTGCTAAAATAGAAGTTACGAAACCCAAGCCAAGAGTAAGCAAAAAAATTGGTAAGAGAAAAAAAGGAAGAAGGAAAAAGGAAAACGAAGGAGATAATCCATAAATTAGATAAACAACTAAAACTAAAACCAGCCTGATTAAAAAATCAACAACCACTTCACTAATAGCCGCCACAATTAAAGCTTCTTTAGGAAAACTTATCTGGGAAACTAAAGTCCCAGCTGAATCAATACTACTCGTTAACACTAACCAACCATTGGAAAAAATTTGCCAAATTGAAAATCCTAAAAGACCAAAAATAGGATAAGGAACAGGAATATCACCAATTTTAATTATTCCAGAAATATTTAAAAGTAAAAATGTTCCCATAGTAACAATCGGCATCAAAAAAACCCAAATCCAACCAAGTAAAGACTGTTTATATCTGGCTTTAAAATCTCTTATAAAAAGCTGCCAAATAAGCTCCCGACTATCAATTATATTAACTACCATTTTCTTAAAAATTTTTAATAAGCCTTGGCGGTAAAGATTATTGGGAGAGTAAGTATTAATTACTTTGTTTTCAATCATTTTTTAAATACCAATTAATTGTCTTTTTTAATCCTGTTTTAAAATTAGTTTTAGCTTTAAATCCAAACGCCTTAAAAGCTTTGTCTGTGTTTAAACATCTCCTTGGTTGACCATCAGGCTTAGTTTTATCCCATACTATTTTACCTTTATATTCCATAAACTTAACAATTAGTTTAACTAGGTCTTTAATGCTAATTTCAAACCCTGCCCCAATATTAACCGGCTCTGACTGATTATATTTTTCCGCTGCCATAACAATCGCTTGAGCACAATCTTGAACATATAAAAACTCTCTGGTAGCTTTACCTGTTCCCCAAACAGTAATTGCCTTCAATTTTTTCTTTTTAGCCTCAGCAATTTTTTTTATTAAAGCGGGAATAACATGAGAAGACTGGGGGTTAAAATTGTCTCCTGGACCATAAAGATTGACTGGTAATAAAAAAATTGAGTTAAAATTATATTGTTTTCTATAGGCTTGACTTAAAACTAGAAGCATTTTTTTGGCCAAACCATAGGGCGCATTAGTTTCTTCGGGATAACCATCCCATAAATTCTCTTCTTTAAAAGGGACCGGAGTAAACTTAGGATAACAGCAAACTGTTCCTAAAGCAATAAATTTTTTTATCTTAGCAAGCCTGGCCTGCTCAAAAAGCTGAACTCCCATTAGTAAATTCTCATAAACCATTTTAGCTGGATTTTTTCGATTAAAACCAATTCCACCAACAATCCCTGCTAAATGAATAACAATATCTTTGTTTTTAACTGCTTGTTTTACATTTTCTAAATCTCTTAAGTCATTGCTTTTAGACCTGGGGACAAAAATATCTTTTTTTTTAACCCCTTTAGCAATCAATTCTTTTTTTACGTACTGACCTAAGAAACCACTGCCTCCGGTAAGAAGGATTCTTTTATTTGTTAAATTCATCTTCGCCTATTATTTTACAATAATTTCTTTTGCTTTTCATAATATTTCAATATTCTTAATCTATAAAATACGGCTAAAGTATCAATAAAAATATTTTGAATTGTTTTTAGAGTAGCGGCACTAGTAAGACTGGTAAAATTGTATCTTAGTTTAATTGGAGCCTCGAAGATTCTTTTAAAGCCAAAACTATTAGCCACTGAAAGAATTTCAATATCAAAAGCATAATTTTTAACCAGTAAAACTGGGAGGACTTTTTCCAAAACTTTTCTTTTGAATATTTTAATCCCCGCCTGAGTATCTTTTATTTTAACCCCGAAAAATAATTTAACAAAATAATAATAGCCCAGGCTGAGAATTTTTCTTTCCCAAGGATAGTTTACCTGAGATACTAAATGTCTTTTAGAACCAACAATAATGTCAGCATCATACCATTCTAAATGTTCTAAAAGCATGGGAATGCCACTAGGATCAATTTCTCTGCCAGCATCTAAAAAGGCAATGTAATCACCTTTGGCTTTTTTCATCCCAAAGCGAACTGCGTGGCCTTTTCCGTGATTGTTTTTTAGTTGATAAATTCTAATTTTAGGTGAGCTTACTTTCTTAGCTTGCTTATAAGTCTGATCTACCTTACCGTCAACAATAACAATTATTTCCCAATCATACCGTATCCGCTCCAATATATTTTTAATCTCTTTAAGATTTTTAACAATCGTTTTTTCCTGCTTAAAACAAGGAATAATAACAGAAAGCAGTTTTTGATTATCATTCACAATACTTTAGATTTTAACATTATGCTCCTCGTCTATAAAGAAAAGGTTTTTTCTTGACTGACTATCCAGGTCTAAATATAATTAAAGAGATATGACTAAAAAATTAATTAAGTCTCTTATTGGTCTTGGTAAGTGGTATTTTCAAAAAATGACTAATCCTATAAAAGTTAAATTAAAAAGAAGGCTCCCTAAATTAATTTTTCTACGAACAAGTGTTTCTGACCGTAAAAGTTATGCGGAAATCTGTACTTTAGCTAGTAAAAATGATGCTGTTTTTAAAAACTTTAAAAGACATAAAGATTATCAAAGGGTTTTGGAACACGTCACTCAAAAACAAGGTCAGGCTTATTTAAATGTGATTAAATCTGAAAATAAAAACTTATTAAAACATATTTCTAAGTTTCAAGAAAATGATCAATTAGGTAACCCATTAACTTTTTCATACAAAATAAATAAAAAAAATACTACTCTTTCTCCCACTACTCTAAGATATGTCAAAGTCTTATCGGATTTAAAAAATATTTTCTCTACTTTAAATAATTTTGAAATTATAGAAATCGGCGGCGGTTATGGCGGTCAAGGTAAAATAATTAGCTCCGTTTTTAAATTCAAATCATATACTATGGTTGATTTAGTTACTGTTCTTCCCTTGGCAAGAAAATATTTAAGAATGTTAAAAGTAAAAAATGTTTTTTTTCTTAAACCAAGCAAAATCCCAGCTAAAAAAATATATGATCTAGTTATTAGTAATTATGCTTTTTCTGAATGCGGGAAAGAAATTCAAAATGAGTATATAGATAAAGTTTTAAAAACAACTAAAAAAGGCTATATTACTTATAACTATCAGAATGAATCAAAAAACAAATACCATCCTGTTTCCCCATATTCTAAAAAAGAAATAATAAGAATTTTGTCTAAATACCATCAGCTTAAAATTCTTCCAGAAAGACCTAAAACCGGATCAGCTAACTTTATTATTGTCTGGGATGATATTGGGAAATTAAAATAGCCGTTATTTTCTTTGGACTTTTATCCTAAAACCAATTGATTCTTTAAAATTGCTTTTTAATTTATCTTGTTTCCATTTTAAAAGTCTTTGATATAAAGGCAAAGAAAAACCACCAATTAAGTCAATAAAACCAGCCCAAGACGTATCATAAACAACCGGCTCAATTTTCAAAATCTTAAAGCCATAATCCTCTAATATTTTTTTTATCCCTTTCTGTGAGTATTCAGTTTTGTGATCAGAATCAGAGTAAAAGTTTAAGCCAAATCTTTTCTGGATCTTTTTCCAGGAAGTGTTTTTGTTGGGAATTGAAATAAACACTTCTCCTTTTTTTTTCATAACTCTTTTTATTTCTTTTAAAAGCTGGTTTCTTTTATTTAAATGCTCTAAAACATCCAAACATAAAACCTTATCAAAATAGCTGTTTTTAAAAGGTAGTTTTTTCTCCAAATTTAAATGTAAAATCTTAGTATTTTTTATTCTTCCATCTAAAATTGTTTTTTTAGCAATTTGAAGTTCATTTTGATCATAGTCCACCCCAATTACTTTGAGGCATCTCTTGGCTGTTTTTAAAGTATTTTGACCATTACCGCAACCTATATCTAAAACTAAATCTGTTTTTTTAATATCTTTTAAATACCAGCTTTGTCTTTTTTTGACTAAATGTTTGGGGTGAATCGGGTATTTGCTTTTTCCAGTTAGCTGGGTTAGGCGACAGGATAAAGCAGACAGATTCTTGCTTTTTTTTAGAAACCAGACAAAAGGAAATAAAACCTTAAACATTTTTTAAAATCTCTATCTCTTTAGCTAGAAGTTTTTGAATATTAAATTCTTGCTCGGCTTTTTTCCTAGCCTTTAAACCTAACTTTTTTCTAAGCCGATGGTTTTCAATTAAAGTTAATAAGTTGGCCCTAATTTCTTCAGGATTAAAGCCAGTTTTTAAAATCTCTTTTTTATTTTCAAACTCTTCTACCCCACTATAATTCCCGACTAAGCAGGGGAGTCCTAAAGCCATTGCTTCAATTAAGGCTTTTGGCTGTCCCTCTTTATATGAAGGCAGACAAAAAATATCAGCCCCCTGATAATATCCAGAAAGTTTATTATGAACTACCCTGTCAATAATTTTTAAATTAACTTCTTTCTTCTTTGCCAATAAAATCAATTGGCTCCTTAGTTTACCTCTCCCTATAAAAAGCAAGTTAATTTTAGCCTTGTCTTTTATTAAAGCGGTTGCTTTTATAAGATTTTCTAAGTTTTTTTGCTTTTCTAGCCTGGCCACCGTCAAAACATTCACCCCTGAACCTTTAAGTAGTTTTTTTGCCTTTTCTGGTTTAAATTTCTTTGTATCAACTCCATTAGGAACATAAAATATTTTAGCCCGAGGGTATTTACTTTGTAAATTCAGCTTGTTTTTTTTGTTCGTGACAATTACTCCAGAAGCAAAATAAAAAGCAATTTTTTCTAAACCTTTTAAAAGAATTGGTCTTATTCTTTGGTTTTTAAATTTAGCAAAAGCATAATAATCATAACCATAGGTAAAAATAAACGGCTTTTTAAAAAATATTCGACAAATTATAGCGGGTATTACTCCCGTTAACTGCATAACTCGAAAAACATCTATATTTTTAACCCGAGAAAGATGAACAAAGGGAATTAAAAACTGATAAAAAAACCGATGCCAATTATGCTTATTTTCTAAAACAAAACAGCTTTTAGGCAAACTAAGCTTTAGCTGATCATAGGTAAAAATGTAAACCTGATCAAACTTTTCTTTGTAATTACTAAGATAATAATTAAAAAAACGGCTGTCTTGTCCAGATTTCTTTAAAGAAGAAAAACTATCTCCCGGGCTTAAAAAAATTCCAAGGTTAGAATTTACTTTGTTCATTTATAATTATTACATTTAATATTAGGGAATAACTCGGCTGACTGATGATAGTTTTGCTTAAAACTCTTCGCAAGAATACTTGTTTTAACACTGGGAACAATTAATTCTTTCTTAGAATAAATATTAAAATAATTATTAAATTCATCTTTAAGTTGATAAGAATAATTAAATTCTTCTTTGTTTAACTGATCATTAAACAATAAAGCATAATCACTGGTGGCTAAGTTTTTTTTATCTGGTAGGCCAGTATAAAATAGGGTTACAAAAGAATCGAGGTTGCTGAAAACTTGCTCCCTGCATAAAGCATTTTCTCGAACAATAAAGCCAGCGGCTTTAAATAGTTGAGGATTTTGATAATATCCTTTAATGCTATTGGTAAAATCTATTTTCTCAGGGAAATAAAACTTTTTTATAAAATTCAAGTTAATTAAGACCAAAAATAAGACTAAAAAAAATGATCCTAATTTATTAAAGGACGCTAACTTTTTTAACCCAAAGCTTGCTCCAATAATAATTAAAGGGAAAAAATTTAGAAAATGAACTGTCGGTGCTCGATGAAAAGAAAAATAAAGCAAGGGAAATAAGAATATGAGGTTATATTTTTTCCCCCACTTATCAAAAAAGCTTGTAAAAAATAAAATCAACAAGCTTAAGCTAAATAAAAAGTGATTATAAAGATTTAAAACCGTGATTGATTTTAAAACATTAAAGTTAAAACCCTCCCCTCCTCTGGCTAATATTCTAAAAAACCCAAATTCTTTTAAATCAGCTGGATTAATGTAATTTGTCTTGGCGGCCAAATAAGGAATAAAACTCCACAATCCAATGAACAGTAAAAATAAAACACCAAAAAGAAAAAAAGGGAGAATTATCTCTTTTTTTAAAACCTTTTTCTTGTATTTTAAAAAAAGGTTTAAACCCATTCCCGGCAAAAGAAAAATGCTGTCAATATAAAAAAGCAAACTGATAAACAGATAAATAAGACTCTTAGTTAAATCCCTATAATTCTCTTTTTTTAAAAAATTAAGGAAATAAAAAGCCGCTAAGCTGACAAACAAAAAAAACCCAGATACCCCATTGGTTAAACGAGATAAAATAACCACTCCGCTGGTGGCATAAAAAAGGAGAGTTAGAGTGACAATAAAATGACTATTAGTTAATAACTTAACCGTCTTTTTAACAACAAAAAAAGTGATTAAAGCCATAATTATACTAGGCAAGCGGAGTAAAAACTCATTTGGCCCTAAGAAAATAAAAGGAATTTCTATTAATCCCCTGGCCGGTTCATGACCATATAAAAAAATGCTCGGTAAAAACTTAATATTTAACCGGTAAAATAAAGCATAAAAAATTCCCGAAACTTCATTGCCATGTAAAACTCCATTGGCCTTGAAAAACAAAAAAAAGAAAAAAAGCAAAAAGATAAGATAGTCAAACCAAAACCAAGATAATTTCTTTTTAATCATCCCTGCCTGATTTTAAATAATACAAAACATCTTCAGAAAGCTGGCGGTGCTTGGCTAAAATTTTACCCACTAAAGCAATCCCAAAAAACTGAACGCCAGTTAAACATAAAAGGACGCCCAAAATTAAAGATTGAACATGACCTGAACCATTCCCCTCAAAATAGAAAATTAAAAACCTAATCAAAGGCACTAAACCAATAATAATAAAAATTGAAGCCAAAATAGAAAAAACTTTTAAAGGCTCATAAAGTAAATAAACCATTAAAATATTAACCACTGACTGCCTTAAATGAATCAAAGTATTTTTAGCTAACCGAGACCTTCTGGTTGGCCTATTGACCTTTATTTTTATAAAAGAAGCTTTCAGACCCTTTTTCCCCACCTGAATCAGAGTATCAATCACGTAGGAAAAGTTAGAAGTAGGATTGATTTCTAAAAGAGCCTGTCTTGAATAAGCCCTAAATCCGGAAGTAGCATCAGGTATTTTTATACCGGCGGCCCGGGAAACTATTTTACTCCCAATGACTTGTAAAAACTTTTTAATCTGAGAAAAATGGCTGATTTTTTTTACCTGTCTATCGGCAATAACAACTTCTGCTTTTCTTTGAACTATTGGTTTAACTAAATCAGGAATGTATTTTCCCGGATATTGATTATCGCCGTCAGTATTAACTAAAATATCATATCTTTTTTTAAGAGCAAATTTTAAACCTCTTTTAAAGGTATAACCTAATCCCCTATTGGTTTTGTTTCTTATAATATGATTAACTTTAAACTTTTGGGCTGTTTCAAAAGTTTTATCAGTCGAGCCATCATCAATTATTAAAACATCGATTGTCTGAATTCCTTTAATTTTTTTAGGAATTGCCTTTAAAACCAAAGGCAGGGTCTTTTCTTCATTAAAACATGGAATTTGAATTAGTAACTTCATTTTACTTTCCTAGAACCATAAAATGGTTTAGGCCAAATTCAAAACTTTGATAATATTTAACTTCTAAATCAGCTTCTTTTGCCAATTGGATAAGTTCTTTTTTAGAAAAATAGTGTTTATGATCTTTATTTTGGCGGGAAAATATTCTAATCTTAACCCCTAACTCTAATATGGTCTTGGCCTTTTTATCTGGAGTAGTAATAATTATTCTGCCCTTTTTATTCAAATGTTTGCTAAGATTTTTTACTATTTTAAAAGGTTCATCTAAGTGTTCTAAAACAGCCAGCATTAAGACTATATCTTGTTTAAAAAGCTCTAAAGAAGTAAAATTTTCAGTGTTGAAATATGAGTTAATAAACTTCTCCTCTCCATATTTTTGGCAAGCTTCTTGATAACGCTGTTTATTTCCTTCAATCCCAAAATAATCAGTTTTTTTTGGCAAATAATCAATCATTTCCCCTGAACCACAACCAATATCTAAAATCTTCTTCCCTTTTGGGATAAAAGAAATAGCTTTTTTAAATCTAAGATATCTTAATAATGGTGATAATAAACCATTCATTTCAAAGATTGATAAATTGATATAATTCTCTCAGTTATTTTCTTTTGATTAAATTTTTGTTTAACAAATTGGTAATGATTCTCTCCTATTTTAAGGCTTAAGCTTTTATCTCGCAATAGTTTTAAAATTACCTCAGCCAGCTGACTGGGGTTTTTTCTTGAAACAATAAACCCTGTTTTACCAGCTATTATTTGTTCTTTTAAACCGCCGCTTCTAGTTATTATTACCGCCTTTTTGAAAAGAGCTGCCTCAATTGGAACCCGTCCAAAGGGCTCAATCCCAGCTGTGGGAACAACTACAAGATCTGCTAATTGATAGTATTTAAAAAGTTCTTCATGAGAAACTTCGGGAATAATTTTAAAATAAGATTGGGTTTTAACTTTTAGGCTTCCCTTGCCAATCAAAAGAAAAACAACATTTTTTTCTCTTTGACAAACAATCTCCCCAGCTTTCAGTAAATCATAAACTCCTTTCCCTAAAGTGAGACGGCCAGCATAAAGAACTACTTTCTTGTTCCCAAGCTGGTGCTTCTTTCTAAGGCGGATTATTTCTTCATTATTTGTCTTTTTAACTCCCAATGGCGGCAAATTATAAACTACCTTAATTTTATCTTTGCAAACCAAGTCTGCTTTTAAATAAATCTCCCTTAAACTATTGCTGATAGCGATTAATTTATCACAATTTTTTAATAACCTTCGCTTCATTAAGTTATCTATCCAGGAATAGAGTAAAGAGGCACGGGCATAAAGATATTTTATTTTAGATTTTGGTTTTAAATATAAATTAATATATTCAGGCACGCATTGGTTCCAGAAATGAGAAAAGCTCGAGGATTCTCTTTTAATAGATTTTTTTTGCAAGCAAGTTCCTACTGGACAAAAAAGAACAAAATTTCTCAAAGTAAAAACTAATGGCTTTCTTAAAATATATTTTGCCAAGACAGCTGCTGGCAAGGAAAACCTTTCCTGAAGATGCAATAAATCAACTTTTTCTCTAATACTGTAATAAACTATCCAAAAACCAAAATATAAATAATACAAAGGCTGGGAATTAAGAAAATAAGGCAGAGTCTGACTTTTATTTTTAAGTTTAAAAGGAAAAGGAAAACGGATAATTTTAAAACCTTTACTCTCCTCTGTTTTCGGGTTCTTCCCATAATTAGGCGTTAAAACAACCACTTCTTCCCCTTTTTTTGCTAATCCTTGGGCTGAGTAATAACTACTCCATTCTGCTCCTCCAGGAGCAAAGGGAGGAAAATAGTCAGAGATAAAAAGAATTCTCATAATTAAAAAACCTACTATTAACTAACAATTAATAATTTCTAATTAAAATTAGTTTTAATTTTTTTATAAATCTCTATTTGCTTTCTAGCTGATATAGCCCAAGAAAATTGCTGACTATATCCCCTCGCTGATTGCCCCATTTTTGCTCTTAGATTTTTATCTTTTAATAACCTCTTAATTTTTTCTCTCCAGTCACTAATATCATTAAACTTAGCTAAATAGCCTGTCTTACCATTTATAATGAGTTCTTTTAAAGAGCTCACGTCTGAAGCAATTGCCGGAATACCACAGCTACCGGCTTCAATAATAGGCATCCCAAAACCTTCTTTTTGTGAGGGAAAAAGAAAAATATCAGCTAGGTTATAATAGTCAATTTTTTCTTCTTCTTTAATAAAACCAGTAAAAATTACTTTATTTTTTAAACCTAATTTATTTTTTATCTTAATTAGCTTAGATTTTAACCTTCCTTCTCCTACAATCAACAATTTTATATTCTCCTCCTGTATCTTCGTCATAAGTCTTAAAAGAAAACCAATATTTTTCCTTGGCTTTAACCCTCCTAAAAATAAAAGCACTTTTTTGTTTTTAAGATTATATTTTTTTAATAAAAAGTCTTTTTTCATTTTAGGCTTGAATTTTTTATCCACTCCGGCATATATAATTTTGATTTTTTCTTTGTTTAGCTCATATTTTTCAACAATTTCATTTTTAGTAAATTGGCTGTCAGCGGTAATTACATCCCATTTTTTGATAAACAACTTGTTAATTAAATCAAATAAAAAATTATCTTCAAGATGATGATAATGAACAACAAGATTAATTTTGGAAGATAAAAAAAACTTAAAAATTAAAGCTCCTAAAC
Organism: Candidatus Beckwithbacteria bacterium CG10_big_fil_rev_8_21_14_0_10_34_10; assembly: GCA_002773945.1. Taxonomy (GTDB): domain Bacteria; phylum Patescibacteriota; class Microgenomatia; order UBA1400; family UBA1400; genus 1-14-0-10-34-10. Next base: position 11,774 of record PEZT01000010.1, read on the forward strand.
CAACAAAATAAGGAGAGTGAACTCTTAAAATATTAAACTTATGGTTTTTTAAAATCCCAAATAAATAAGGAAGAATTAACAAATTAAACAAATAAGGCGGCCACACAAAAGAAATAGGTAAATAGTAAACTATGAGATTCTGGTGTTTAAAGCAAGGCTTGTTTTTAGGTAGAATAACAATTACTTTAACTCCTAAATCACACAAATATTTTAGAGTTTCACGATCATAAACCTCTCCCCCCGAATTAGATTGAGAAGAGATACCCAGCTGGGGAGAACAAACAACTAGTTTCTTATTTATTTTTTTCATTTAAGCATCTAAACTTACTCTGCCAATAAATTTCTTTTAATTTTAAGGGAATTAGGTAAAGCAAAAAAGGTTTAATTAACTTTATTATCTCCCCCCACGAATAATCACCATCTTTAATAGCCTTAAATCTAATTTTTAAAGCTAATTTATTTTGTTGTTTTTGCTTTTTAAAATTTGGCAGCCAACGGAATTTTAATAAATATTCAGCTAAGTTAGCGCAAGCATATTTGGCAGCGATTCTTAAAAACAAATCATAATCCTGGCTATAAAATAATCCTTCATTATAACCTCCCCCAATTTTCTTGAATATTTCCTTTCTCATCATAACTGAAGAATGAACAAAAGGATTATAACTTAAAATATTATTTCTAATCACCTTATCCTCTGTAGGATATTTAAATTGGCCAATATTCCTACCCTGGCTATCAATAATCTTTGCCCAACATCCCAAGATTACTATCAACTTATTTTTATCTAAAAACTCTACCTGCTTTTTTAACCTATCTTTTAAACTAATATCATCTCCATCCATTCGAGCCAAATATTCTCCCTTACTTTCCTTAATTAAAATATTAAGAGATTTTGCCAGTCCATTTCTTTTCTTATTCCTAAAAACCTTAATCCTTTTATCTTTAAAACTTTTAACTATTTTAAAGCTATTGTCTTTTGAACCATCATCTAAAATAAGAAACTCAAAGTTATTAAAACTTTGTTTTAAAATGCTTTGAATGGCTTCATCTAAAAATTCTTCCTGGTTGTAAACCGGCATTAAAACACTAATTTTTCTTTTCATAAGATTGAAATACCTCCCTTATAAACCAGAACAAACATAATAGCCAAACAATATTGCTTGAAACAAAGTTATATTGTCTTAAAACTAATTGAACCGGGCTTTGAAAAAGATACAAGCTGCCAATTAAAGTATACCCTAAGAAAAACCAAGAATAACTCAAAGCACCAATGGCTAGGGGTAAAACCAAATATTGATCAGACATTCCTGAAGTAAAGGTAAGAAAAAAAAGAAAATTAATTAAAACAGCCCGCATGAGCTTCTTTGTCTTAAAAATAAAGGCAAAAGAAAAAAATAAAAGAATAAAAATCTTGCTGTAAACTGATACTAAATCCAGATTAATTTTTTCAAGAAAATAACTAATCCCATAACCTCCGGTCAAACTCTCATACTGGAATACGTTTTTAATAATTCCCCTTCTTCCTAATGACCAATAGGGAATAAAGGTGCCTAGAAAAATAAGAACTGATAAACCAAAGCTAAAAACAACCTTTTTCTTATCCTTAAAAATATGATTTAAAAAAACCAAAACTTGATTAAAAACAATGTGTTTTATTATTCCTCCAAAAAGAAATAAAAGAGCCGGAAGTTTGCTTTTCCTATTTTTAAGATAAAAATATACTCCTAAAAGGATAAATAAAATACTTAAATTTTCAAACTGGCCATGATGACCAGTAATAATAATACTAATTGGGTTTAGGAAAAATCCAATTGCCACCGGAGGAAAGAAAATCTTTTTTAGTTTTGAGATTTTATATAAAACCAGTAAAATCACCAGGTCAACTAAGGTTAAAAAGGCCCTGACAATAAAGAAAAAGGAAATTTTTGGAAATATCAAACTAATTTTGTAAAGACTAAATAGGATAGTAAACCAGAAAGGAGAATAATTATATCGATGAGTATATAGATAGACATTTTTCCCCTCAGACAAAATCTTGGCTACAATCTCATAAGAAAAAAGGTCATAATTTCCTAGGGTGAAGCCTGCCAGACTTAGGCGACAGTAAAGCCCTAAGATAATCACTAATAAAATAGTTATTAAATTTAACCATCTGATTTTTTTAAGTCTGTCTTTATAAAAAAATACCAGTAAAAAATAGCCAATAAAGAAAACAAGAATTACTAAAAAAGCACCATGAAGGTGATAAATAAACGGCTTTGCTAAAAGATAAAATAAACTTTCACTTTTCATTCTATTAGGCTCTTATTCTCCCCATAAACCTTGTAAATAACCTTTAAATCCTCATTCTGGCAAAATAGTTGCAGAGCCCTATCTTTTTGCAAAGTTATCATAAGCTCTTCAGCTAACCCTTCTTCCTCCATCAAAATATCTACCTTATTATTGCTATTATAATAAGAACAATTTGTTCTGGTTCTGGTAATCCAGTCTTTAGCCAAACTAGCTCTTCTGGCTGTCCAATGAGTATGAGCAAGCAGCCTAACTGAAAAAAAAGATATTATTATAGAAATAAATAAATAAAAGTAAAAAAACTTTTTATCAAGTATTTTTTCTAATAGAAACAAAAAGCCAATAAAACTAATAGAAAAATAGATTGGATTTAAATGATAAGGCATAAAATAAAAAGGCAAAGCAGAGACAAAAATCCAAAGTAAGTACTTAAGAATTAATTTTAATTCTTTTTTAAATATCTCTTTTTTAGCTTGATACCATTTGTACAATCCAGCAGTTAATAAAGTTAATAGAATAAAAAATAGGGCATAAATAAGCCTTGTCTCCCATAAATAGCCGTTTTTAACTCCCTCGGGTAAACCAAATGCTCTTAAAATATACCATCTAAATACAGAAGGAAAAGAACTAAATTTAAAAGAAAAGGCTTGAGTTTCCGGTGCTCCTGCAAAAAAATAGTTAATCAATAAATTAGAAACAATTATTATTCCATAAGGAGTTATTCTTTTTAATTTGTTCTTATATTTAGAAAATAGAAATATTAAAATTGGCAAACTAAAAGCAATTTCTGATGAAAAAATTGCTAAAATGAAAAATAGAAGCGATAAAAAGTAAAGCCAATTTCTCTTTTCATTTTCAAATCTTAGCCAAAGCCAAAAGGAAAGCAAAAAATATAAAATCCCAAATAAAACATAAGAACCAGTTAAAGAATAAAGACCCATATAAAAAATAGGAGAAATAACATACATTAAACTAATTAATTTAGCCTTAATCCTCTCTTTTACAAAACACCTACCAATCTTATAAACCAACCAAGCGCTGAGAATATGAATTAGAAAAGTAAAAATAAAGAATGGTAAAACCCTTAACCCAAAAATCCTTTGAAAAGTGAAGAAAAAAATCTGCTGACTTACCGGCCTAAAGGGAATCCCTAAAATAGGCTTAAAAAAAAGAAAAAATTCACGTAAATTAGCCGCTTTCGAAATTTGAAGAAAATAAAAGTCATCCATAAAAAACCAGCTGGAAAAAATAGGCGCGTAAACTAATATAGCTAACAAAATAAGTAAAATTAAATCCAGCTTTAATAATTTCTTCATTTTTTTCTCTTTCCTAAAACAAACCCAATTAAAAAAACTATACTTGGTAGGCTGATTAAAGTAAAAGGAACATAATATATTCCCCAATAATCATGGTAAACTGTCATTAGGCCTGGTTTAATTTGAAAAATAAAAAACGGTAAAAAACAAGCTAAAAACAAAAGATAAGTTATTTTTCTTTTTCTCCAGTATAAATATATAAGCGAAAAAGTAGACCCTAATAAAGAAATTCTAAAAGGAAAAAACCTAACTAAATAATAGTAATTAGCTGAATTAAAAGCTAATGTTTTTTGAATTCCTATTAAACTTATCTTTTTTACCTCCGCTCTAGTCCAATTGTTAAAATTACTTAAGTTTTCATATCTGCCTACTTGAGGAATATGAACTAAAAGATAAAAACTAACAATTAAAAAAAAAGGAATTAAAATTGAAAAAATGGCTTTTTTGATATTTTTCTTTTCTAATGTTTTTTTTCTAAATAAAAAAACTAGTAAAAAGGAAAAAAGGTGGATACTGAATAATTCTCTAGAAAAAAGGCAAAAAGTAAAAAAGAGACCCGTCCAAAAAAATTTTTCTTTTAATAAAAAATAAAATCCCCATAAAAAGAAAATTAACCCCCACCATTCTACTTGTATAAACGTAATCTCTTTTAAGGGTAAAATAAAATAAGGCCACAGAAGAAAAGGAGACAAAAAAGCATATTTCTCTCCCATAAGCTTCTCTCCAATTAAAAAGGCGGCCAACGGTGTGGTAAAAACCAAGCTTAAAAACAACCAATAAACAGTCCGGCCATCAGTCCCTGGAAAAAGCTTCCAAAGATAAAATAAAAATGGCGTTTTCCAGCCCCAAATTTCTCCAGGATAACTATCACTCCCGGAATCCCCTATCTCTCCTAAAGCATAAGCCTGATAAAAAGGAATTCCTTTTTCTATTAAATAATATGTTTTTAAATAACAATTCATATCAGTATTGTATTTTTCAACCATCGGCTCTTTTTTAACTAACTTAAGCACTGACTGACCCGCCTTAAAAGCAATTAACAAATATCCCAAAGAACAAATTAGTAAAAAAACTATATTAAGTTTCCTTTTCATTATTGGATTAAAATTTCTCTTCATTTTTCCTTTAACCTAAATTCTACTGGCTGATCCGCATAAAACTGAGTAAAAGGAGGACAAATACTAACATCTTCATAGCTCTCCAATTCAATTACTGGTTTTCTCAAACCTTTTTTAATTTCTTGACCCCAGATAACACATTTAACATGATGGTCCAAATTTCTAAGATCATGAAGAAATTGTTTTTTCTCTCCATAAATTAAAACTAAAATAACAGCTAAAATTAAAGGCTTGAGTCCGGGAGCATAACTATAAATCTTTTTTAACCCCAAAGAAGCAGTTAATAAAATAGGAGGAAACAAATAGTACAACATATAATCGTGATACCAAGCAATATTAGGAAATATAACAAGGTGTAAAAGTCCAAATATCAAAAATAAAATAAGAAAATGATCTTTTGAAGAGATTTTTTTTCTTTTTATTAATTCTTTAAAATAGTTTAATAACCAAAACAGAGATAAAAATAGAACTGTTGAAGTTAGAAATGACCTGGCCCTAGAAAGCTCTAGCCTAAATAACTGAAGCAAAGTAAATGGCTGGTGTCCACCAAGCCCTTTAACTCTTCGGACAAAAGAACTGGCTAAACCACCATATATTTCTCCGGTTAATAAATATTGATGACCGACAATTAACAAAAAACTACCTGCTGAAAGAGCAAAAAGACATATCCCAAAAAAAATTCTTGATTTTTTTAAGGGAAAAATTAAATAATGACCGACTAAAATTAAGCTTAAGTAAAATCCCGGCCATTCTATCATTTGGCAAACAAAAAGGCTTAATAAAATTAAAACAAAATACTTTTTCTTTTGCTTTTTCCGCCATATAAAATATAAATAAACTGTTAAAAGAATAAACGGGGCAATTATAGGTTCAAATACAGGCAAACGAGCATAATACAAAAATAGAGGGGTAAAAATGGCTAATAAAAGATATAAAAAGCCTTGTTTTATTTGATAAATATTTTTAAGGATTAAATTAACAAGAAAAAGAAATAAAAGGCTGAATATTATACTTAAAAGCCGGGCTGACCATTCAAAAATTCCAAAAATTTTAAAAAATAATGCTAGTAAAATTGGATAGAGAGAAGGATGGTAAGTATGATAAGTAAAGTCTTTGGCGCTTACCACCCCATAGTTGGTAACTTGCCCCAATTTAGTTTCTAAAAATCCATAGCGAAGATAATTTTTGGCAATATTACTATAAAAAACATTATTAAATTCATGCTGTCCCCAAAACGGCTCATTAATATCTTTTCCCAGTAAAAAAAAGGCTAGGAGCAGAATTAAAAATAGAAAAAAATTGTTTTTAAATTTTGACCAGTTGTTTATAAATTTCATGGGTTTTTTGAGCACACTTTTGCCAAGAGTATTTTTCTTTAACTAAATTGTATCCTTTTTGCCCCAATATATCTCTATTTTTATCTTTTAAGACTCTTAAAATCGCTTTACTTAAGCCACTTGAGTCTTTAGGCTTGACTAAATAACCATTAATTCCATTTTGCACCATTTTTGGATTTTCTCCCACTCGAGTAACAATTACCGGCAGCTTAGCCGCCCAAGCCTCAAGCAGAGTTAAAGGCTGGCCTTCAGATAAAGAAGGAAGAACAAAAACATGGCTGGCCTTATACTCCCTAATTAAATCCTCATGTTTAATCCCACCGGTTATTATTATTAACCTTACATGGGGAAATTCTTTTCTCACTTTTTTCATCGCTTTTCTTAAATAATTTATTCCTTTAACAGGATCATTTCTGCCAACAAATAAAATTTTAAAAGGTTTTTCTTTTTTAACCTTTACCTTATCAAAATTCTCTACTTCAACCCCATTGGAAATAACAGTTATATTTTTATTAACATTTCTATATTGTAAATAATTAGAGCTAACAGAAATTACCTGATCATATTTAATTCGGGTCAAAACTATATTTTCTAAAAATGCCCTTAAGGATCGAACTTTTAAATCAAGTAAGTTACTGCCGTGAACCGTAAAAACTATTGGAATCTTTAAAATTAGGCTTAAAATTTTTCCCGGCACACCCGACCAATAAGCATGAGCATGAATTAAATCAAATTTTTCTTTTCTATTTAACCACCAAGCCTGCGGGATTACCCATAAACTCCACAAAAAACGAATTATAATATTAGCCCTTGGACTATGAAGAAGATAATATTTAACTTTGGATTTCTTCTCTAGGATTCTTTCTAAATTTTCAATCTGAATTTGAGCTCCACCAATAAAAGGATACCAAGCATCAATTAAAACCAATATTTTCATTTTATTAAAACAAATAAATTTTTTAAATAAATTTCCAAGCTTACCTGATCATAAGGCAAAATTCTCTGCCAATATTTAAACATATTAGTTAAGTTAAGGATAATAAAGAAAGATAAAAAGACCCAGGTTTTTTTATCTCCTATTTTCTCAACAATTCTTTCCAGTCCACTACCTAAAAAAAGACTTAAAATGGGGTAAATATCAATAAAGGCCCTATTCCCAAAACTAGCTCCAAAAGACCAGTCATACCACGATGAGATCAAATATATAAACAAAAAAATCACCCCTAAAAAAGGAAAAAACAAAGCTTTGAATTTTTCTTTTAAACCTTTTATTCCAAGTAATCCTAGGAAAAAAACAGGCGCCCAGAAAAACAAGCCTTTTCTAACAGAAAACAAAGTTTTAAATATTTTAGGACTTAAAAAATTAAAACCCTCTCCTTTATAAGAAAAAAGAAAAAAACTACCCGAAACATAATGCCAGTATAAAAACTGGGGCAAACATACAATTAAAAAAGAAAATAAGATAAAAAGTAAAGATTTGAAGTTTTTCTTTTTAATCAAAGGAAACAAAAGCAAACCAATAATTAGATTACTATTTCTAACAAGAAAAATTAGTCCCAATAGAATTCCTCCAAGAATGGAGTTTTTCAAATTCAATTCTTTAGGGTTCTTCTTGTTCTTATTATCCAAAAAATATAAAAAGCCGCTTATTAAAGAAAAAGAAAAAACATGACTCATTAAACTATCAAAAGTGGCATAATGAAATAAATTAGTCGCCAGTAATAAACTAACTAAGGTTAAGACTACAACATTTTTTGAATAATATTTTTGATAAAGTTTTAGTAAAAAAAACAGTCCTAGAAGTAAATAGAAAATTGCTCCTAAACCAACAAAATGCTGATAAATCATCGTATAGCCGGTTAAGGGCAATGAAAAAGCCAAAGAAACAAGGTGGCCTAGGAGGAAAAAAGGTGAAATTAACAAAGCTACCCCCAAAGAATATTTATTAATATTTTTTCCGGTTTCATTTAAATAATAAATGGCTGGATATTTTAAAGATTTAGCATCAGGTAAATATAAATCAGTCTTACTTAAACCAAAGTCCTTATAAATAAAAAAAGCCGGCAGATAACTATAGTAACCGGCGGCATCAGCCCGAATAGGATTTTTAACAAACTTATTCTTATAAATTATAAAGTAACCAATTAATAAGGTTAAAAAAGCAAAGCTTAAAAAACAAAATACTTTTTTATTCATCTTGCTTAACAGACCTTATGGCTAAATTTAACTTTCTAAAAATATAACTAACATCTTCCCTGCTATAAGAAGCGCTAATTGGTAAATTAATGACTGTTTTGGATAATAATAGGGCTTTAGGACATTTTTTTAGAAAAGAGCTATATATTTTTTGAGCAATAGGAGCTTTGTACCATAATCTATCAACAATAATGTTTCCTCTTCTTAAAGAGGCAACTATTTTATCTCTCACTGGAGCAAATTCAGGTTTTAGCCGAATAATAAAATGATAATAAGAAAGACTGCTATTTTCCTCTGGTTTTTGGGCAATAAATAAGTTGTTTCTCTTTATTTCCTCATAATACCATCGAGCCACTTTTTTTCTCTGGGCTACTTCTTGACCCAACCTATTAAAACCCTTCTCAAATAGAAAAAGGCTTAACTTACTTGGTCGATAATTATTTAGTTTTTGCGTCTCAATTTTAGGCAGATACTGTCGTCTTTTGATATCCAAAATGTTTTGATGGAGACCAGCTGTTTTAATTAATAAGCGCTTGGGGTATTTAAGTTCATCCTCCCCACCTTGATTTTCAATAAATTTTTTCTTAGTCAAAAGCAAACAACCATTAATATTAGGGATTTGCTTATAAAGACTGAAAAGAATGGCACTCCCCTTATTACCAACAAAGTTTTTTCCAACCTTGCTAAACAAGGCATGGGCACAATCTTCAATAATAAATACTTTCTTTACTTTTTTTCTAATTTGACTAATATCAACTGGATTACCAAAAGTATGAATCACTACCAAACACTGGGTATTTATTGGAATTTTTTCAATATCAAGATTAAAAGTATCTAGATTTACTTCAGTTAAAATTATTTTTTTTCCTGCTTTTTCAGCTGATTTAACTAAAGTCGGACAAGTAAAGCCGGGAAAAGTAATGGTTTTATATGGTAAAGACTGAAACAAATAATAAAGAGCATTTCTCCCCCAGTTGAAGTAACTTTCTTTCCAATTTGTACCCAATTTAAGTCTCTTTTTTAGCAAAAGATAGGGAGAAACGGTTTTTTTATTCAAAACCTCTTCTACTAGACTAGAGGGATGGATTTTAAGATTAAGATCAAATTTACTCATGAATAACCTTATTATATCCTTTCTTAGTTTGGCCAGCTATTATTTTCCAATCATATTTTTGAGCCAGTTTAATTCCTTCTTTTTGTTTTATTCTGTAAGTTTTTTCATTTTTTAAAAGGATATCAATTTTTCTTTCTAGATCTACAGCATCTTTTTTCTTAAATAAAAACCCGCCTTCCCCATTATTGGTTATCTCTTTATTAACTTCAATATCGGCAATAACATAAGGCACCCCGCAACTTAAAGCCTCAATCGTTACCAATCCAAAACCCTCAATTACTGAAGGCAAACAAAACACGTAGCTTTCAGCTAGCAACCTCAGTAATTTATCTCTGTCCAAATCTTTAAAAAACTTAACTTTTTTAAAAAGATTCTTTTTGTTAACTAAATCTTTTAGTTTTTCTTCTTCTGGCCCTTGGCCAACGATAAATAGTTGAAACTGGGGATATTTTTTTAAAAGTTTTTCAAAAGCTAAAATTAAATCACTCACTCGCTTGTATTTTACTAACCGGCTAATACAAATAATTCTTTTTTTCTTTTTTTCTATTCTTAGACTCATTTCTTTAAGCTTTTTAGACTCCACCCCGCCGTAAACAATTCTAATTTTACTTTTTAAAATTCCTTCTTTTAAAAGCTTATTTTGGGTAGATTTGCTTAAAGAAATTATTCCAGTCCAAGGAAGTTTTAAGCTAATTCTTTCAATAATCTCCCCAAATATGCCACTTAAACCAAAGTTTTGGAGCCATTTTCCTTTTAAAACATCAGGCCACCAGGAAATTTTAGGTTTGTTTTTAAAAACACCAAGAAAAAAAGCTGGTAAAAAACTAACCACATTAGAACCTTCAATTAAATCAAAATCTATTTTTAAACCTTTTGAAAAGGCAGTCAAAATAAACCCAATTCTCCCAAAGATTGAAAAAAAGCTGGCTTCTACCCTTGATGTTTTTGGACCACAAGGATAAACAACAATCTTATTAATCCTGGTTTTTTCTCTTAAGCTTTGGGTTTTCCGGCAAAGCACAATTACCTTGTTTTCTTTAGCCAGATTTTTAGCCATAAAATATGTTCTTGCTTCTACACCACCGGTAAATTTAAGCTGAGAAGAATCTGGAAAAAACTCAGTTAAAAGAAGAATTTTCATTCCTTTTTCTTTTTTGGTTTATCTTTTAAGGCTATCTCTCTTACCAATTGACTAATTTCTTCCCGAAGATTCTCTATTATTACATTAGTCCTAAAAACTAAATAAAACAAAAGAGCAATGGAAATATATATTATGGCGTCTACTCCCCGACCAATCCCTAAAAGACTAGCCCAATAATTGCTAAAACCGGGATAAAAAATAGTAAACAAAGCGGCTAACCACAAAGCCAGCCAAAAAAGAAAAGACCCAAAATTAATTGTTCCCTCTTTAAAACGAAAGTAAACTCGGGAAACAGCAAAAAGCAAAAATAAACTTAATAGTATTTGAACTGGTAAAAAAATTATATTCATCTTCCCAACCTTAAGACCAATTTTACCAAAACTTTTATCCCATTTAAATTAGATTGGCCTTTGGCTAGAGAATAAGGGGTGTAAATTACCCTTATAGGAACTTCACAAAACTTCAGTTTATTTTTCCTAATCTGATCAAAAAATTCTGAAGAAACCTCCATTTGCTGAGTTCTTAACTTAATTTTATTAATTGCTTTCCTGGAAAAAGCCCGAAATCCAGACTGAGAATCAGTCGGATAAATCCCAAAGAATAAAAAAGTAACCAAATCACTTAACTTTAAAATAATTCTTCTTAATACGGGAATTTTATTTTTAACCTCTAAAAATCTACTTCCTATGACAACATCAGCTTTCTTTTTCATAATTGGCCCAATTATCTTTTCTATATCTTTAGAATCATGCTGACCATCGCTGTCCATTGTTACTACCACATCTACTTTTTTCTTTCTTCCATACTCCAATCCTGTCTGAAGAGCGCCACCCAAACCCCGATTAATTACATGTTTTAAAACCGCTACTCCTTCTTTTTGAGCCTTCTTAGCAGTTTTATCAACGGATGCATCATCAATAACTACAATTTCTGAAGTTAATTTAAGGTTTTTTAATTCTTTTTTTAAACTTTTTAAAACTCCCTCAATTACTTTTTCTTCATTAAAGGCAGGCAAGACTACTAAAAGTTTTGTTTTTTTACTTTTCATTTATTTTCTAAACACCTAAGCAATCCAAAACCCCCGAACAAAAAGAGCCGTATTAATAACCAGCAAAGTCCCGGAGACAACAAGAATAACTAATTTTAACCACTTGTTTTTAATCCCGTCTAAAATAAAATAAAGAGGAAAAATTAAACTTATGTATCTTGGCATAGACGATAAGTTACCTGTTAAAGTCGGTAGAAGGAAAGAACCAAAACTGTAAATTAAATATGGTTTTTTAATCTTTTTAATTACTCCCCAAATAAGCAGACCTAAAACTAACAAGGAAATAAAGAATTCTTGAGTAATAGTAAAAAACAAAGCCCCATTGCCCTTAATAGTAAACATCATTTTCAAGTACCGCCAAACAACTTGGTGAAAAAGAATTAATTTATCAGTCTGGCGGGAGGCGCCAAAGCCGCTTTGAACTTGAGCAAAAAAGAAAGGATCACTAAAGTGCTTGTTTAAATAAAAACAAAAAAGCATAAACCCGCTTATACTTAATAAGGTTAAAAATATAGACTTTAAGTATAAAATAATTTTACTTTTCTCCTTTTTTTCTCTTGATTGATAATATTCATATAAAATGGCTGGAGCGAGAAAAATTCCCACTAGCCTGGTAGCTGAGGCTAAAGAAGCGAATAAAACCGCCTTAAACCACTGCTTTTTATACAAACCCAAAAAACATAGAATTACAAAAAGAAAAAATAGTGATTCTGAATAAAGAGCCCCAAAATAAAAACTGGTTGGAAAAAGAAGTAAGGATAACAAAGTAAATTTACTCTCTTTTATCTTTTCTAACTTAATTAACTGACGAAAATAATATAAAGCAAAAACAAAAACTAGGTTGCTAATAATTAAACCAGAATAAAGATAATTATCGAAAATTTTAGAAAACCATCTTATTGTTAAAGGATATAAAGGGAAAAAAGCCTGAATTAAACCGGTTCCTACATAACCTTTTTCCGCAATAGTAATATAGTGAGGACCGTCAAAATTTGCCCACTGCCAAATAAACTGACTAGAAGAAAGATTTGATAGAATTGAATCCCAATAGGGAAAACTAGGCCTGAATGGCAGCCATCTTCCCGCTAAAAAGGCAACTACTAAAAGACCTATCCGCCAAACCAAAAACAACTTAACTGAAGGTAAAATATCTTTAACTAATTTTTTTACATCTTTCATCAATTTTTTAATTACTTTTTCTTTCTAGAAATTGACCAGCCCTTAACTGGTATTTTAGAAAACAATTTTATTATCCCTAAAACTAAAACTAGACTCATAACAGTTATTAAGTTTCCTATTATTCTCGCTGGAGTTCTCTCGGTAAACTTAACTACTATTTTATGTTTACCGGCTGGCACTCTTACACCTATTAAGCCCTGATTATCTGGCCTATCATATTTTATTTCTGCTCTTTTCCCATCAATAAATACTTGCCAACCAGGAAAATAGGCAGTATGTTCCCAAATATTAGTTGCTTTGGGAACATCAACTTCATAAATATGGCTATTAGTTTTCCAAAGCAACTCTTTAAAAACAACCAGGCCAGAATCACTGGTTAATCTTGATTTAAACTCAGAGATATTGTGTTCTGAAAACCAACGAGGCGTATGCTCATGTTGAGTTGAAGTAGTAAAAAGAAAATCATAATAATACATATCTTGTTTTTTCTCCCATAAAAATGGTTTAGTAAACGGCTGGCAATAAACAAGAGAAACAAAAGCTAAAATAATTCCTATCCCTTTATACTTCTCGCTGACCACTACCGCTAAAACAGCCACTCCCAACATTACTACCCCTAAAAACCGCCAAGGAAACTGCAAATAGCCCAAAAGGGGGATTAACCTCCAAATAAATAAAGAAAAAGGAAGCATTAAGAAAACTCCACTTAAAAAAACAGCTAAACCTCCTAATAAAAAAGCCAGATTTAATTTCTTGTCTTTCTTTTTTTTACCAAAAAAACGACTTAATCCCCATTTAATTAAAATCAATAACGCTAATAAAAATATTACTAAGTGAACCGGTCCTATTTGAAAAGACATTGTATCCCCATCTCCAAGAACAGAAAAACCATACTGCCATTTAGAATAAATTAATTGCTTTAAATAAACAAAGTGGTCAGGGAAAAAACTTTGCTGGTCAAAAGCCTCCAGCTTGATTGAATTTTGTTCAAAATAAGCTGGAATCCAAAAAAAGGAAGTTAATAAAAATCCCAATATTAAACCAATCAAACCTAAGTTTACAAATTTTAATTTTTCCTTCTGACCCTCCTTTTTATAAACATAAAAATAATAAAGAAAAATTAAAGGAGTAAAAAGCATTACCATAATATTGTGCGACAAAGAAAAAAGGGCAGTCACTACAACTAATCCTAAAAACCTTAACCTGGATTTTTTCTCAAATAAAAGATCAAGAAAATATAAAACCCCTGGAAACAAAGCAAAGGTTAAATTTTCCCCCACTATTCCCCTCACATAAATATCTAAAAACTGATAAGGAGCACTAAGATAGAAAATAGACCCCAGAAAGGCAGCTAAAGAAGAAAAATGCCTTTTTAACCAAAGATAGAAAAACAGACCAGAAAAAAGATAACTGGAAAAAATTATAATTTTTAGACTGTTCTCTACTCCGAATCCAACCACAATCAGAGGATAAGCTAATATGTTTGGCAGGGGATAAAGATAATTAAAAACCGGGTAGCCAAATTTGTGATTAAGATTTTTGGCCCATCGAGGCGGAATATGACTATCTTTAATAGATAAATAATAATTAGCAATCCTGGCTAAATGGTTTTCCAAATCATGCCCCCTAAATATTCCCGGTTTAAAAAAAGCTCTAAGATTAAAAAAACAAATAACTAAAATTAGAACAATAAATAAATGCTTGATTTTAAATTTAAAGTTAATTTTAGATAAATTTAAATTAGTTAATAATTTTTTCATAAATTCTCCTCGTTTCTTGGGCAGTTTTCTGCCAGGAAAATTGCTTGGACTGTTTTAAGCCTTTTTTGCTTAAACCTATTAATTTACTTTTATTATTCCATAAATCAATAATTTTTTTCTCCAATTCTCCTTTATTTTGAGGATTAAAATACTCAACCGCTTGACCACCCACTTCAGGCAAACTGGCTTTATTAGAAGATAAAACCGGACAACCGGATTGCATTGCTTCTAAAACCGGCAAACCAAAACCTTCATAAAAAGAGGGCTGAATATACAATCTTGCCAGATTATATATTTTTACCAAATCATCTATGACTACAAATCCTAAAAGCTTAACTCTCTCTTTTAATTTAAGGTCTTTTATTAATCTTTTTATTTCTTTTAGCTCTGCTAAACTCTCATTCTCAAAAGCGCTGCCTGCTAAAACTAAATTAATATCATTAAACCTATTTTTAACTTCTCCTAAAGCTCTAACTAATAAGCTGACATTTTTATTCCAATTCAAATCACCCACATAAAAAATAAAATTATCAGGCAGGCTATATTTCTTCCTTATTTTTTCAAGTTTCTCCTTCTCCTTAAGTTGCCTGAATTCCTCTGAAGCAGCCAAATAAATAGAAAAAATTTTGTCCTTGGGAAAACCAATAATGTCTTCAATATCTTTTTTTGAGTTTTCAGAGTCAGTCATGATTGCTGAAACTGATTTAACAATCCTTTTTTGGATTAACCATTTTAATTTTCCTCTTAATCCTGAAGGATAATTTTTAGAAAATTTTAAAGGAATAAGGTCGTGAATTGTCACCACTACTGGTTTCTTCCTAGGCCATGGCAAAGTGAAGAAAAAAGGGTCAAAATATGGAAGATGAATTAAGTCAAAAGAAAATTCATCATTTTTATCTTTTTTTAAAAAATATTGATTATTTCCCTTTAATTCTTTTAAGGCTTTAAAAAGGTTTAAAGCATAAAACCCCACTCCTCTTTTTAGAGCCCCTGGATGAAGTCTTGAAATATCAAGTAGAACATTCATTATTTTGAACTATACCTCTCCGTAATTATAATTCCAAACTCCCTTTGTTCCAAAAGCAGTTTATCCTTAACTAAAGACAAATACCACCCTTCAAATCTTTCTTTAAAACTGTCTGGCTCGTAAATTACAAAAAATTCATCAGAATTTTGGTTAAATTTCACTTCAGGTAAACCTAATTTCTTAGTTTTTAGATTAAAAAGGTATTCATAGGCTGTTGGTTGATTATTCGGCGGTCTAACCCAAATCTCCTCGCCGGGATTTAAGGCACCTAAAACATAATCCACTGTCTGATTTAATTGAAAAAGAGAATAGCCCCATTCCGAAGGCTTCAGAAAAACTATTTGCCTCCCTAAATTGGCCGAGAAAAATATTCCTAAAAAAAAGGCAGCAAATATCTGGCTGTTTTTACTGCCTTGAAAAAACTTTGCCAATAAATAACTAATCATTAAGAAAAATGGCAAAAACAAAGAAACTAAGTAGTAGTCAAAAAACAAACCATAGTTCCCTTTATAAAAAAGGTAAGAAATACCTGGTATAAAAAGCCAAAGAAATACAAGCAACAATCCCTTTTTCTCTTCTTTCCTTTTTTGCATCATAAAGATTGATCCCAACACAACAATAACCAAAAAAACCAAATCAAAAAATAAAATAGTTTGAGACTTGGCAAATCTAAGCTTAACTCCCAAACTGTCAACCAACCATCGAAAGATAAAGGCCGGTCTTGTTTTCCAAACCGCTTCTAGACTAGTTTTGTTAGCATCATTGACAAAATTATTTATAACTGCCCTAGAGATTAAATGCTCATGACGAAAGTCAAATACTATTTGAGGAAAAAAGGTAATTAAAAATAAAACCGCTGTTAGAATTATTTGTTTAATGGTTATCTTTTTAAAAACAAAAATAAAACTGTAAATCGCCACCACTAAGGCAATAAAAAAAGCATTAGCTAATTCCGTTTGCAAACTTAAACCTACCAACAGACCCACCAAAGGAAAGTATTTAGTTTCACCTTTAAAACTTTTAAATAAAAATAAAAATATAAGCAAACTCATTGGGATTAAAGGCGTAATGTTAGAAAGCTGACGAGAAAAATTAATGGCATAACTTGAAAAACAAAGTAAAAAAGCGGCTATTTTCCCTGCTTTTTCGTTAAAAAGCTCTTTTCCTAAAAGATAAATAAACCAAATGCTTAAACTGGAAAAAAAAGCCAGAAATAAAGCGGGAATAGCTGGATTCCCTCTCCCTAAAAAATAAAAAGGTAAAATTAAGTAATAAAAAAATGGGCCTAGAAAAACCCCTTGAATACCGGTAGTTGGTCCAATTAAAAAGGGCTTACCATATTCGATTAATCCTTGAATAACTAAAGCATCTCTTCCTTGATCGTAAGCAAAATGTAAATTATTACCCAAATTCCAGCCTCTTAGAAAAAATCCTACAAACACTAAGACAAAAATATAAAGAGGTGTTTTAAACCACGACTGGTTAATCTTTTTTAAGCAGAAAAAAAACTTTTGGCTTATTTTCTCAAATATATTTTTGTCCATTTTATCCATCCTGATAAATTATAAACTAAAAGCGATTCTTTTTCCCAGCCCAACCGCATAATTAACTGCTCTGTCCCAGGGATAAATTTGGCTAGTATTGGCTAAATAAAAGTTTTTTATTGGTGTTTTAAAACTGGGAATATCCTTATAGCTGTCAACTTTAAATATTGGCTGAGTAAAAGGCTCTTTAATAATCTGATAATTTTTAATCCATGAAGAATTAAAATCCTTATTAATCCTTTTTAAATAAGACACCCACTTTTTGAATATTTCCTCATCTTTTTGTTTAAATAGTTTTGACTTTCTTGAAGTATAACTGACTAAATAAAGAGGATGAAGATTTTTATAATACTTTTTACTAACTAAATTAGTATGCTGAACACACCCCACAAAAGGAATATTATTGTCATTAATATTCATCCAATAAGCCCAATTGCTTAAGGGTTTTTTTAGGGTCAACAAAACCAAAACCGTCCCAAAATATTCAATTTTTTCTAATTTATTTTTGTACTTTTCTGGTAAATCAGAAGCCAATTTAAGAAAAGCTGGATTAGCACCAGTAAAAATAGTTTTATCAAAAGACCCTAGTTCTTTCAGGGTCTTTACCTCTTCATTTAGAATAATCTTCCCTTTATTCCTTTTTATTTCTGAAACTAGCTTATTAATAATTATTTGGAAGCCTCCTTTTGGGTAGCCTAAAAATCTGGAACGGCGGTTAACTCTGGCCCACATCCAAGTCATGGAAATAAAAGAATAAAAATTTCCAAATTTTTTAATCATCAAGGGGCGCCAAATAACTTTCCAGCTTTCTTGACCCATATATTTTTTCAGCCAGAAAGCAGCTTTTTTACCTTCGAAAAAACGGTAATCTTTATTTAGCAAAAGATACAAAGAAGTTAAACCCGTCCTTATTCGGTTTATAAAAGAAAGGGGAGAAAATTTAAGCAAATCTACTGGAGAAGAAAAAGGATGCATTTTTCCTTGATAGAAAATAGGGGCCCCACAATCCTTCCATAACCAAATATTATTTAACCCTAAATCATCAGTTAACTGCTGGATATGTTTATCGTCTTTAAAAATATGATGATAAAACCTTTCTAAATACCAATCACCAGCCCTAAATCCTGAAGCCAAACCACCAGCAAATTTATCTTTTTCAAAAATGTAAACCTTATGGCCCTTTTTACTTAGATAATAAGCGGCTGTTAAACCAGTAATACCAGCTCCAACAATGGCTATTTTCATTTTGATTATTTAGTTTTCTTTCTGTCTAAATTCAAGTATTTAAAAAAAGCGAGGGGAAAGTGTAAGCTAGAAAAAAGGGCAAATAGAAAACCATAAATTCCATCAACAAAACCCTTGTGTCTAATAAAAAGAGAAAAAAATGTAAAAATTGGTTTTACCAATAAATAGTCTCCGGCTTTAAGTAATTTATTGTCCCTCTTTTCAAGTAATTTTAAAGCAGTTTCCAAAGTGTAAATATTAGCTTTTTTTAAGTAAGAAGCTAGGTTTGGAGAAGCTAAATGAATTAAGGGATTTTTTAAATAATCTACTTCTCCTTCAACTCTAATCTGTTCATGAACCGTTTTACAGGGAAAGCTGGCTTTTCCTTTTTTAACCAAGCGAATAACATAATCAGGATATTGACCTCCCTTTTTCAACCACCTTCCAAAAAAATAGTTTTTTCTAGGAATATAATAGCCGTTAATATTCTCAATTCCCCCACTAATCTTTGTTTTTATTTCTTTTCCTAGTTCCTGACTCACTCTTTCATCAGCATCCAACTGTAATATCCAAGAACCTGAAGCTTTTTCTAAAGCCATTTGTTTATTTTTATGAAACATTAACTTGTTAGAAGTTTTTATTATTCTCGCTCCTAGGTTCCTGGCAATTTCCCTGGTTTTGTCAGTTGAAGAACCATCAATAATTACTATTTCATTGGCCAGATCTTCAATTGAACTAAGACAATCCTTAATATTTTTTTCTTCATTGTGGGTAGCTAAAACAACTGAAAGTTTATTTTTTCTCATCTTTTATTAATCACCAATTAAAAAACCTATATTTTAGCAAGAAAAAAATGGCTTTAATTCCATCCAGCCAGGTTATTTTTTTTCCTTCATCATATTCTCTCCCAGAGTAAGAAATGGGAACTTCATAAATTCGCTTCTTTTTTCTAAGTATTTTAGCCGTTACCTCTGGTTCAAAACCAAAACAATTTTCTTTTAAATCTAGGGACAATAATAGTTTTCTAGGGATTACTTTATAGCCTACTTCCATATCAGAAAGCGTGGTGTTAAAAAGAACATTAGTACTAAAAGAAAGGAATTTATTTCCCAACATGTGCCAAAAAAACATATTTCTTCTTTCCCCCAAAAAACGAGAACCATAAACCACCTCAGTTTTTTCTTCTAAAATCGGCTTTAAAAGCTTTTTATAATCTCTAGGATCATATTCTAAATCTGCATCCTGAATTAAGATATAATCACCGGTAGCCGTTTTTATTCCCTGACGAATAGCATAACCTTTGCCTTGATTTTTCTCATAATCAACCAGTTTTATGCCTGGCATTTTCTTTAAAATATTTTTAGTTTTATCAGTTGATCCATCATTAACTATAATAATCTCTTTTTCTACTTCATTAATTTTTTCTTTTTTAACTCGCTTAATAATTTCTTCAATAGTATTTTCCTCATTAAAACTAGGAATAATAATGGAAAGCTTCATTTTAAATAATCTCCTTTTATTTCTGGCTTTTCCGCTACACAACAAATACAAGCAGAGTAAAACCACCTCATCTTAAAAACATTATACAATAATTTTAGTCTTTGTCCTGGTCTGGTTAAAACAAAGTCTGCCTGGGAGTTTTTTCTAAATTGAGGAAAGTCTAACCATAAACCAATACTTTTTTGGGGATGTGAATCATCTTTATAAAAACATTCCCTGATATCAAAACCAGCCCTTCTAATAAAACCAATCAATTCTCTTCTGGAATAATGATGTTCATAAAAATTCATCTTTGTCATTTTCCTTTTTTCCTTTAATCCCAAGCCCTCAAATAATATTCTTAAGGGAGTTTTTAAAACAACCTTCAGCTGATAAAGTGTTTGCAAAATAATTCTCTGCCAATTATTATAGGGAACTTCAATAATTGCTGTTCCTCTATCCTTTAACACCCTATATGCTTCCTTTAATACTGTTTCTGGCCCTTTTTCAAAATGCTCAATCACCCCCAAGGAAATGTAAGCATCAAAGCTATTATTTTTAAAAGGTAGTTTTTTAACATCAGCTAAATTAATCTTTATTAATGGAAAAAGCTTTTTCAACTTTAGGATTGCATATTTATTATTATCAACCCCAGTTATATTAAACCCTTTTTTGGTGAAATAAATTACCCATTTACCTAAACCACAGCCGGCCTCTACTATTCGCTGTTTTTTTTGAAGATATTTTTCAAAGATGGGCAGCAAACCATCACTCTTACATAATTCCAACTCCTTCTTATAGTTAGATTTCTGCCAATAACTTTTCCAGAGATTATTCTTAGAAACTGGAACAAAAACCTTGTAAGCCATTAATATTCTTCTTTTTCTAATAACTGGCTATCAAGTTTTTTATATATCTTTTCCATTGACTCTTTCTTCTGCAACTGCCAAAGCTTGACGTAAATAATAAAAGCGTTAAAAACTTGATAAACCACAGCAATAAAACCTTCCATCCCTTCCGTCAACCCCTGTTTAATTATTCCCCGCTGCCAAAATTCTCGGAAACCAGCAGTTATAAAATTCCACCATTTGACTTTTGAATGATTGGCTTGAAAAAGCAAAGCAGCTTCAAGATCAGTATAATTAATTGTTTTCCTAAGACACCAATTAATTCCCCTGTGAGTTAAATGAATTATGGATCCTTTAAGTTTACCCATTTTACCTTTTATTTTAGGATACTCATGGAGTTTTCCCTGCCATTTGATTAACTCATTTTTATTAATTAATCTTGTTTGTAAATCTGGATACCAACCACCCTTTCTTAAGAATTTTCCCAAAATATAATTCTGGCGCTTAACTTGAAAAGCAAAAATATTTTTAGACGGCCTTAAGTTATCGATTTCTTTTTTTAAAGACCTTGTCATCCTTTCATCAGCATCAAGATAAAAAATCCAATCAGAAGTAGCTTTTTTAGCGGCAAAGTTTCTTTGGGAAGAAAAACCTTGCCATTTGTTATGAAAAACCTTGCTCTTATAAAGTCGACAGATTTCCAGGGTTTTATCAATACTGCCACCATCAATAATAACAATTTCACCAGCCCAACCACTAACTGACTTTAAACAATTAGTAATAAAGTTTTCATTATTTTGAGTTAAAATTAAAACGCTAACTTTCATTTTTTAAACAATCTCCCCTCTTTATTAAAAACATATAGAAATAAAGTCCATATAATTCCTAAGCCGTATTTAACTGAATTCCAAAAACTGGCTGAAGAAGCTTCGGGAAAATAGCGGACTGGAACGGGAATTTCACCTACTTTAAAATTATTAGCCACGGCTGAAATTAAAATCTCCTGATCAAAAACAAAACTATTAGACATTCTCATAAAAGGAATTTTTTCTAAAGCTTTAGCTGAGTAAGCCCTAAATCCGGTATGATATTCAGATAAAGTCAAACCTAAAACCACATTCTCTAAAATTGTTAAAAAACGATTAGGAAAATATTTCCAACTAGGCATGCCTCCGTCAAAAGCTTCTTGCCGAGAACGAATCCTTGAACCCAGCATAATGTCAGCCCTGCCTTTAGTAATCGGATAAATTAACTCCCTGGTTAAAGTGGCATCATACTGATAATCAGGATGAATCATAACCACAATGTCTGGCTTTCTTTTTAAAGCCTCCCAATAGCAAGTTTTTTGATTTCCCCCGTAACCTAAATTAGAAGAATGAAGAAAAACTTTTAACTTAAGCTTCTTAGCTATTCTAACCGTTTTGTCAGAAGAACCATCATCAACTAAAATAACCTCATTAACCAAATCTTTTGGGATATCATTATATGTTTTTTCTAAGGTTTTAGCCGCGTTATAAGCCGGCATAATAACAACTACTTTTGGTTTTTTTTTACCTTTTAATTCTGGCATATTTTTTTATTCCCAAGCTAATAAAAACTATTAAAGTCAGGAATGATACTAAGTTGCTAACTAATCTTAACTTTGTCTCTTTAAAAATTAACTCGACTAAATGATCTCCTTGGGTTAATTTTATCTTTATTCTACCATCATCTTGATAAGAAATCTCAGTTTTTTTACCATCAATAAACAATTGCCAACCCGGATAATATGCCAGCTTAGTGATAATCTCCGCCTTTTCAGACTCAACCTGACTCTTAAATTTAAAAAAATTAGATTTTCTTTCTAAAAGATTATTGTGACTTTCCCCGCTTTCAGGATTAAGCTGGTCTTTCATTTTTTCATTGTTAGTATAGTTAAACCCCCTGGGAGCATAATCATTATGTTCACTACTTGTTTCTTCACTCTGCCAATACTCAGAATCAGGAAAATAAGTATACTGATTCACTTTTAAGTGATTCCTGTTCCCATAAAAAGCTAAAACAAAAATAAAACCAATCAGTCCCCACTTAAAAAAATTATTTTTTAACCCAACCGCCAGGCTGCCAAACAAAATACTGGCGCAAAAAACCGCTACCCCTAAAAACCGCCAAGGTATATCGACCATTAAAAACCTATTAATATAAACATAAAGCCAATTGGAATTAGCCAGCATTAAATAAATAGAAAAAAAGAAAGTTAAAAGAAAAAAAATTATTTTTGAATAAACTACTTTAATAATTTTTTTATTAAATTTAGTAAAAGTAAAAAATAACAAAAGCAAGCTTGTTAAAACAACCAGCCACTGGGCAATTCCTACTTGAAAAGACATCATGTCATCTTTCACTCCAGGCATAGAAAAACCATAGCCCCATTTAGAATAAAGCAGTTGTTTTAAAGTCACAAAATGGGCTTGATAATAACCACCCAGGCCGCCAAAAACATCAGCCACAATCGTATTCTTTCTTTCTAAAGCGGCAGGAAGCCAATAATAAGTAGTTAAAAGGAGACTTATTAAGCCTGATAAAAAACTAGAAATAAGGTATTTTATCCGCTCTTTGGTTTTAACTAAGTTAAAACCAAACCAGCTAATTAAAGGAATTAACCATAAAAACAAAGTAATCGCATGAGAAAGAATTACTCCCGCTAAAGAAAAGGCAGTTAAGTTTAACCAAAAGAATTTCTTTTTTGAATTTTTTCTTAAATTTAATAAACCTAAAAAAACTAAAGGGATAAAGACAAAAGTAACTGCTTCTCCTAAAGCCGCCCTAACAAAAATATTAAGAAATCTGTATGGCGCCCAAAGATATAAAAATCCACTTAAGAACCCAGCTAACTTTGATGACCAAAGCTTTTTACTAAACCAATACATACTTAAACCAGAGGCAAGATAAGTAATAATAAAAACAAACTTTATTGCCCCTCCAAGATTTCCACTAACAAGATACCAACCCTCAGCCAGCCAAAAGGGCAATCTATAGGTAAAAACAAAAAGGGGATAACCAAATCCAGCCAACGCATTTCCAGCCCATCTTACTGGTAACTGGCCATCAAGTAAACCTTGATGGAAATGTTTTAACCTAATTATTTGATGCCGACCGTCATGGCTGGTATAAAAACCCGAATGAAATAAGGATTTTATTCCTAGTAATCCCAAGAGCAACAAAATAACAATATAAATTTTACCTTTCATAAAAACCAATTTGTTTAAAAGTTTAAAAATATTTTTATTAGAAATTAGCACTCAAGGTATAATAAACTTCATTATTAAACTTACTCTTTATTTTAGTAATGACTCTCTTGTCTAAGGTTTTATCTCCTTTTAAAACATATATCTGCTTTAATTTATCGTTTGGCAGGGGATTATCAACAAAAATATATTTATCAAACTTCTCTACCCATTCTAATCCAACCGGATAGCCTGAATATCTTTTTACTTCTTGACTGAATTCTAACGGTGGATATGCCCGGTAAAAAAGCAAATAAGCATAAGCCCCATCAGAAGAGATATTAAAAACAATCTCTTCTGCCTCGGTTTCATATCCCTTAAGATAAACCAAAGCTTCTTTTAATCCCGGCTGAAGCTCCGATGGTGGGTTTTTCCGGTAGTCAATAAAATAGGATTTAGTGAACTGAAAAAAGTTTACCAATAAAACAAACAGCGCTATATAGCCTAAAAATTTAACTTTTCTAAGCAAAAAGGTTAAGCCTAGGGCAGACAAAAAAATCAAAATTAAAAACATATTTAAAAGTCTAGTGGCATGGGGAGCATCAACAGTCAAAGCTGAAGCTATGGGAGTCAGAATAAAAAACACCGTCAGAAAAAATTTATTTTCTTTTTTAATCTCCTTGCTTTTTATAAATAACATTAATCCAACCAAGGATAGAAAACCAAGAATGAGATAAAAATGAGGCGTTTGGGGAATTTTATGCCAGGGGTGAGTCCCTCCCCCACCAAAAAGAAAATTAGGTGAAAAAGATTTCAAATAATTTTGTAAAAATATTTTTCCGTAAGCAAGATATTGGTTATAAAAAAGCTTTGCTTTTAAAGAACTTTCAGCCGCCATTTTTAATTGCTTATCATATATATTTAAAGCAATCTGGGGGTCTCCAAAAATAGTGACTCTCTTTTTCTGCTTGCTAACAGCACTTTGACTTAAAAGAACTAACCCGAAAACAATAAGAATAACTATTAAACCAATAATTTGTTTACCAAAGAATCCTTTTTTCTTTTGAAAAAAGTTTATTAAAATAAAAAATCCCCAGGCAATAACAAAGATAGGCCAGATAACTAAAGAACTTGAATAGGTAAAAAAAGTTAATAAGAAAAAAAGAATAATTAATAAATTTATTTTTCTAAAGCGGTTCTTTACCAGTAAAAAAAGAATTAGAACATTAAAAAACAAGGCTAAAATGGCTTCAAATGAAAAGCGGGAAAAGAAAATATGCCAAGGAGAAATAGCCAGAAGAAAACTAGCCATTAAGCCGGTTAGTTTCCCCAACCTAAAACTTTTTTCTGATGACTTAAATAATTCTTTTGTCAGAAAATAAACCATCAAGACCGTTAATCCACCAGTAAAAGCAGCCCAGAAACGAACACTAAATTCATTAAGGCCGAAAACAGCAATCGCCATACTGGTAAAATAAATATAAAGAGGTGACTTGTAATCCCCAAATGATTTAAAGCTTAAAGGAAACCTTTTCCCCCACTCATCTCTCCCCGTCTTTAAAATACTGTAAGCATTATAGCCGATGGCTGGCTCATCTCTATTAAAAGAAGCTGGAACACTACCTAGGTTGTAAAAACGAACTATAAATCCTAAAGTAAAAATAAACAATAAAATAAGATCAGTTTTTTTAAACCTTTTTAAAATGAATCCTCTTAAAGCGGTTCCAAAAGCTTTTAATTTAATTAGTAATTTTTCCATGAGACAAATGTTTCCATATTTTTTATTTGGCTCCCTTTATAAATTTCTTTTCTGGTACCAATCAATAAAACATTCTCAATCTCTTTATCTTTTTCAAAATTTATTGGCCTAAATTCTATTTTACCAACTTCTTTAGTTTCTGAGTAATTCAAAGGCTGATTAGCTAAAATCTCTTGCCTTTGATTCTGAAATTCCTCTAGAGAATAATTAGAGTATAAAAGGTAATATAAATAGGGCCGGGCATAAAAATCAGTAAAAACCACTTTCTCTGCCCTTTTATAATTTTGATTAAGAAAATCAATTGCTTCTCTATAGCCTCCCTGCCAAGCAATAAATGAACGGCTAGAATAATGAACATAGTAATCGTGAAGATAAAAGAAAAACTGGAAAAATAATAAACAGGAGCCAGCTATTAGAAATATTTTTCTATTTTTAACCACTTTAATTAATTGAAATAATCCAAAACCACTAATTATATTTATAAATAAAACTCCATTTAAAGACCTCAAGGCATGAGGAATTTCATAAGGAACACAAGCTGGCAAAAAAGAAACTAATAAAGCTAAGTTTAAATAAATAAAAAGCTTTTTACTTTTTAAAAACAAATAATATTCTCCATAAATAAAACCTAAAAATGCAATTAGAAACAAAACTCCTACCCTGCCAGAAGAATGGCGGAGATTAGAATCGCCGGAAAGCAATAGAAACTGTCCAGAAAAATGATCAAAAAAGTGAATTCCTAATTGCTTTCCCTGATACAAAAAACGATGATGAATTTTTTTGGCTAAAAAAGAACTACCGTCTTCCTGAATTAATCTATTAGAATATTGAATTAAAAGAATATCTGAAAGAATATTTTTAGTACTTAATCTGAATTGGTCTGCTTTAGCGGCCAAAGAAGTATTTTTTAAAGACAGAAAAGACAAATATACTACCATTAAGATAAAAAGAAAAATAGCAATATTTTTAAAAGATTTTTTCCAAAAGACAAAAAAAGTTAAAACCAGTAGAATTGGTAAAACAATTCTGGCTGAGTAATAAGTATAAATTCCAAAAATAGCAAAAATGGCTGTTAATCCCAGTAAACCCTTTTTATTTCTCGCTTTTAGAAAAAACAGTAAAGCCAAACTATTAAAAAGCAAGGCTAAATTTCCTTCAAAAGCAGCTCTGGAAAACTGTAAATGCCAAGGACTAATGGCAAGTAGTAATGAAGCTATTAATGATAAGTATTTAGAATTTAGGCTTGAATATTTAATTTTATCTTTATTAATATTTTTATTCTTAAATAGTTCTTGGGTAAGAAAGTAAACTACTAAAACTGTTAAAGTTCCGGCTAAAACTGAAGGAAGACGAATAGCTATCTCCGGACTAGTCTTAATCAGTTTAAAAAATGGGACGGCCATTAAAATATAACCAGGCAGTTTATAATCACCCCAAGAAGGATAAATTGGCTGCCACCATGAATTTCCATGATGATCTTTACCCGTTAAACTAATTGATTTAGCGTCTAAAGCCATGGCCGCTTCATCCCAATATAATCCAGGAGGTATTTGATTAACTTTATAAACCCTTAAAATAAAGGCTAATAAAATTACTAGGAATAATAATATTTTATTATTTACTCTTAATTTTAAGTATTTATTTTTAAATTTAAATTTCATTGTTCTCTTATTTCAAAAGCAACATTTTCATCTAAAAAATTAATTGTTTTCAAAAGTCTTCCGGCTGGTATTTCTCCAGCTGATCCCACCATTAGATTCTTTGACCCTTCTTTTTTTAGACTATCTTCTTCTAAATTAAAAAATACTTTACCTAATCTTGGAATATCAGGTGTTGACTTATATGGTTCAACCAAATCTTGAGCTTTTAATGGATCCATTTGAGTGTAAAAAAGATAGTACATATAAGCCCTGCCATAAGCATTAGTTAAATAAATGCTTTCATATTTATTCTCATTTTCCTTAATAAAGCCGACCGCCTCTTTTAAACCGTATTGCCAATAAGCTGAATAAAGCTTGGGATAATGATGGTAATAAAAATGAAGGTAAAATATAAATTCTATTAAAATTATAAAACCAACGGTTAAAAACAATGGTTTTTTATTTATTAACCGTTTTCTTATATAAATAGGAGACTTACTTATAGCAGTAAATAACCCAACTAAGCCCAAGCTGGAAATAATCATAAAAATTGGAAGGGAAAAAATTGTTCTTAAACTATGAGGGGCGGCTTTAGTAATCGCTCCCGGAACTGGCCCAATTAATAACCAAGCTAAGATAAGCTGAGCTTGTTTTCTCTTGAAATTCTTTAAAAGAAAAACTACCCCTAAAATTAAAGTAACTATTTCCCAATGATAAAGCTGGCCAAATTCTTGGATAGAATGACGAGGGTTTATATCTCCAGACAAAAATAGAAAAGAACCGGAAAAATGGGTAAAGTATTGGTTTAAAAACAAACGGCTATATTCCCAAAAACGATGATGGATGACTTTTGCCATTACTCCACTCCTATCTTTCTCTATTTTTTTATTTGATTCTAAAACTGGATCTAGGGTAGCAAAAACACTCGTCTCTTGAAAACGCTGCTGAACCTGGCCGCTTTTTAATGAACTTATTAAAGGAAAAGATAAAACCAAACCTAAAGCTAAAGCCATAATTAAAATTATTTTTTTTATCTTTAAAGTTCTTTTAAGAAAAACAAAAGTTAAAATCAGAACCAATAAAAAGCTAAAAACCCTCGCTCCGTGATAAGCATATAAAGAAAGACCAAAACAACCAGCTGAAAATATTAATAAATAGTTCTTTTTAAATGACTTTAGAAAAAGAAAGGCTCCAGTAGAGGTTAAAAACAAGGCTAGATTAGCTTCAAAAGCCGCTCTGGAAAACTGTAAATGCCAAGGACTTATCGCCAATAATAAGACAGCTATTAGAGGTAAATATTTAAAATTTAAAATTGAATATTTTGAATATCTATTTTTATCTTTATAAATATCTATATTTTTACTTTTAAATAGCTCTTTTGTAAGAAAGTAAACCACTAGAACTGTTAGAGTACCAAAGAGGGCTGAGGGAAAGCGAACGCTAAATTCATTTAAACCAAAGACCGCGATTGAAGGAATTAAAGTATAAACATATAAAGGCGGTTTAAAATCCATAAAAGACTCCAAATAAACAATTGGCCAGGAGTTTCCCCGATGATCTCTACCTGTTTTTAAAAGTGAATAAGCATCATAACCTAAAGCGGCTTCTTCCCAATATAAAGAAGATGGGAACTGACTGAGTTTATAAAAACGCAAGAAAACAGCCAATAAAAGCACTAATCCTAAAACCAACCAAACCAAACGACTGTTTTTAATCTTTTTCATTTTCTGGCTTTAACATTAATCTAACCTGATCAATATCATAAATATTAAAAGCTCCTTCATTATTAGGATATGTTATTTTATCCATTGGCTTAGGAAACCCTTTTACTGTTTGAGGATCAACCACTAGAAGAGACTTTTCTGGATAGTTTTTTAAACTCTCCACATTATCAATAAACTCAAACTTACCTAACTTTCTCACCCAAGCCCAGCCTCCATCTTCAACCTCAACATCTTTTTCTAAGGCAAAATATTCTGCCGGCTTAATCTTAAAGTAAAAAAGGTAGAAAATGTACTGCCGGGCGTCATGATTAGCCCTGGAAATATAAATATGATTATAATTAGACTCAACTTCTTTTAAATATTGAAACAGGGGCTTATATTCATAATGACTATACCTTGCTTGCCTTAAAGGAAAGTAAGTAAAATAGCTAATCAAAAATTCAAATCCAAAAAAGCAGTAAACTAAAATTGGTAGAAGAATAAGAAAAGATAATTTAATTTTCTTAAGAAAATTAAAAAAATAGACCATTCCCAAGGCGATAAAAATTACTATTGGTAAGACTAAGGGAAAAGCTCTGGTAAAATTTCCCCTGCCCGTTAAAGCACTCCCAAATGGGGAAATTAATAGTAAAAAATATAGTATTCTTTTTTTCTCGTTCCTGGCAGAAGCGATTATTCCAATAATAAAAAATAAAATACTAAAGGAATAGAAATAGGGATAATGGGGTAAAATTGAATAAGCTTTTTCAAAAGCGGGGAAAAATAAAAACTGCGGGCTTAAATGACTAGTGTAGTTAAACAATAAATGTTTGGTCCAAAAAACAGGCTTATTAAAAAATAATCGGCAAAATGAAAAAGGGAACTTGGTTAAACAGGCTCCTCTAAATTCATTTAGCTCATCAACAATTCCTGTATTTGAAAAAAGACTTAATTGGTAAAACCTTACCAAAAACTTTCCCTGAGTAAAAATAAAGAGAAAAATAGCCGAAATAATTGAAGCTAAAAATATCTTAACCGCTAATTTCTTTCTCTGTTTTCTTTCCCTATTAATAAAATAAAGATAAATAAAGGTTAAAGGAAGTAAAATTCTGTAACTATGATATGAAAAAAAACAAATAAGAGCAATAATTAAACCAAAAAAAAGATAAGCCTTTTTTAACTTGTTCTCTAAAAATAATTTAAAAAAATATAAAGCACCGATAAAGAAAAATAAACCAATATTAACTTCAGAGGCAGTCCGACTTAAACCAATATGCCAGGGATTAAAGACCAATATAAGTGAAGACAATAAAGCAACTGAATGCTTTTGCTTCTCCTTATCCAAAAAAAGCAAAACAAAATAGTAAAGTAAAACAACAGTTAAACTCCCTAATAAAACAGAAATTATTTTAGTCCAAAATATTGATAAAGGAAAAAACTTAAAAACAATACTTAAAAGATAAATATACACTGGCAACTTCCAATCTCCAAAAGACCTAAACTGAATTGGTAAAAAACTCCCCCACTCATCTTTGCCAGTCTGAGAAATTAAATAAGCATTATAGCTTATCGCCGCTTCATCATCAGTTAAGCCAACTGGAACACTCTCCAAAAATAGAACTCTTAAGAAAAAAGCCACTATAAAAACTAGAAAAAGGATTAGTTTTTGTTTCTTATTAGTCATTTTAAACTTTTTAATTTACATTTTATTAATATTTGTCTTTATTTAAAATTATTAGAGTTTAATAATCCTAAAAGATACTGAACCATCTGGAAAATATATCTCCTTCTCTATTTTAGCCCGTGGGGGAATAGATTCCAATGGAACTTCTTTAGGAGTGGCAACCAGCAGGACTTTACTAAGGTTTTTATCTTTTTGCCAATTAATCTCTCTAAACTGATACTTGCCTAATTTCTCCTGCCAAATCTCTAAAGGTTTTAACTTTTGATAAAACTGAATAAAAATATGAGGCTGACCATACTCTAAAGTAATAATAATCTTTTCCACTTCATTTTCTTTAGTTTCTACATATTGAACCATTTCTTTATAGCCATATTGCCAATCAGGGGCGGCATAAACCGGCAAACGAACATAATAGGAATATAAATAGTAGCCGATGTTTGTAATATAAAAAAGAAAAAATAAAACATAAAAAACCTTCTTATATCTTTTACTTTCAAAAAAATTAAATAGCCTTTTTATTCCTAAACTAATAACAATCATTAAGGGGATTAATAAATTAGAAGCTCTCAAGCTATGAGGAGCCTCAATAGTAATTATGGCTGGTATTGGCGCTAGAAAAATCCAAGTTAATAATAATTTGGCCCACTTTTCTTTCTTTTGTTTAAGTAAAAACCAAAATCCAATTAATAAAAACGGGGCTTCAATAAAATAAAATAAGCCATTGCTTTTCATTTTATTGCGAAAATTGTCATTATTCCCAAAAAATAAAAATTGGGGGGAAAAGTGAACCAAATAACTTTTTCCAATTTCGCCTATTAACTTAAAATCAAATGGTTTTTTCCCACCTTCCTTAGTGTAAAAAATACCTGTGCTGGTAAATCTGGCCCCTGCTTCTCCGCCTAAATGGATTTTTAATAAAGGCAGGCTCAATAACAAGGCTAAAAAAAAGCTTAAGCTTAAATATCTTATATTCTCTTTTTTAAATATTTTATGCCAATAAATAATTCCTAAACCAACTAAAAAGAAAGGCAGAAAAAGTTTAGGGCTATGATAAGAATACATTGCCAGCATAAAACTTAAACTAGACAGAATAAAAAACATGGGTTTTTTTAAACCTTTTAAAAACATTAAAACCCCCGTTGTTACCCAGAAAAAAGCTAGATTTGGTTCAAAAGCAGGCCTGGAAAACTGAAGATGCCAGGGACTTATAGCCATTAAAAAACCAGTAATTAGGGAAATTTTATTATTTTTAAATAACTCTTTTACTAATAAATAAACCACGATAGCTGTAAAAAAACTAATTAGAGCCGAAGGAAAACGAACCGCCCATTCATTTAAACCAAAAATGCCGACAAAAGGAACGGTCAAATAAACTAAAAGAGGCGATTTATAATCACCAAAAGACTTAAAAGCAAAGGGAAGCCTAAAACCAAACTCATCTTTTCCGGTTTTCCAAATGGAATAAGCATTGTAACCAATAGCAGTTTCATCCCAACTTAAGCTAGGAGGAACTTTATTTAAACGATAAAAGCGGAGAAAAAAAGCCAAAATTAAAATAACTAATAGAAAAATCTTTTCCTTTTTCATGACGAGAATCTACCTAATCTTATTACTAATTTAAAAGCAATTAAAATAGGCTCAAAAAAATCTTTCCAGGATAGCTTAGATTTACCGGCTCTCCGATCAACAAACACAATCGGCATTTCCTTAACTTTAAACCCGGCTTTAAGAACTCTAAAAATTGACTCCATGGAAATGGCCAAACCTTTTTTGGAAAAAAACTGATTAACTTTAATCTTTTCTAAAACATTGCCTTTATAAACTTTATATCCTGAACCCATATCTTTAAGCTTAATTCCTAAAACTAACCTTAAAAAAACTCCAGAAAGCTTGGAAACAAAGGTCCTAAAAGGATCTCGGTTCGCATCAGACCCCCCCTTAATAAAACGGGAGCCTAAAATTACATCACTCTCCCCTTTTTCTAATTCCCGTAAAAATTGAGGAATATATTTAGGTTGATGAGAAAAATCAGCATCCATTTCAATAATAACATCAGCTTTTTTATTTAAACAAAATCTAAAACCATCTTTTCCCGCTAAAGCCCTTCCCCTGGGCGGCTGACGGTGAACCACCTTAACATTTTTATATTTTCCAGCCAAAGCATCAGCTATTTTGCTCGTTTTATCTAAAGAAGCATCATTAATAATAACAATATGAAGATGAGAAACCTTTAATCCTAAAATCTTCCTAACTAAAGGCTCTAAATTCTCCTCTTCATTATGACATGGTAAAAACAACCAGATATTTTTAAAAATATACTTTTTTGTTAAACCCTGACTATATTTTCCTTTTTTCATAATCCTCTCTTACCTTTTTTAATCTTTCCGGTGTCCCCATATCCTTAGAATACTCATTGGAATAATAAACATAAAGTTTTTTGTTTTTTTTTAAAAGATCAGGAATTAATTCTTTTTCTAATGAATATTTAATATTCTGAGGAATATATTTTAAAACTTTAGGTTCAAATATATGGGTTCCACTTTTAGAAACTGGTTTAAACTTATCTCCCATTTTAGGCCTAAAGAACTTTAAAACTTTAAAGTTCTTATCATATGAAACTAAATCAGAATCATAAGGATGATCAGTCTGGTGAACAATAAAAGTTCCGAGACCTCCATTTTTTTTATGAAACTTAGCCATTTTTCTTAAGTTTAAACTAGTCATGACATCTCCGTTTAAAACAAAAAAAGTTTCATTTAAATATTTTTCCGCTACTTTTAAAGCTCCTGCTCCACCCATAATGGTCTTTTCATAAGAATAAACAATCTTTACTCCCCACTTTTTTCCATCCCCAAAGTATTCTCTGACTTTGTTCGGAAAATGGTGAAGATTAATAATAATATCCTTAAAGCCATACTGAGAACATAAAATCACTAAATGTTCTAAAACAGGCTTATCACCAATTTTAACTAAAACTTTAGGAATTTTATTAGTTAATGGCCTTAATCTCGTTCCTAGGCCAGCCGAAAGGATAAAGACTTTCATAACTTCTCCTTTTTAATAATAAAATCAACGGCTTTTTTTAAATCTTTTAAAACAAAGTCTGGCTTAGCCTGATAAACTTCATCTTTGCCCGCATGGCCAGTTTTAACCAAAATTGTCTTGGCTCCAACTGCTTGACCCATTAATATATCTCTGGCCGCATCCCCAACTACATAAGACTTTTTTAAGTTTAACCCAAACAGCTTTTTAACATAATTAAGCATCCCCGCTTTAGGCTTTCTCCAAGAACAATTAAGAATCATTTTTTTATCATAAGCTGTTGGATGATGAGGGCAAAATAAAATAACATCTAAAAAGGCCCCTTTTTTATCTAACTGACTCTTTAAATATTCATTTATCTTTATGACTTTTTTAACTGAACAAATCCCTCGGGCAATTACTGAAGCATTGTGATGAATAATGATTGGAATATTATACTGATTTAATATTTTAATGGCTTTAAAAACAAAAGGATAAATTTTAAAATCTTTGATTTTATAAACTAAATGTCTTTCCTCATTAATAACTCCATCTCTATCAATAAAAACACCCCAGTCTCGTTGAGGTTTAAAACCTTTTCTTATATCAACCGGGTGAGAAGAATTTTTCATACTTTTATTTTTCCCAAACTTTTAAACCATTAAAATCAAACTCAAAGTCTATCTTTTTAACATCCTCTTTTCTTAAAACTTTTTCTAATTTATCTTGTTTTTCCGGTGGGCAGAAAAAAAACATATGGCCACCTTCACCAGCCCCCATTATTTTCCCCCCTCGAGACCCGTTTTTCTTAGCTAATTCATAAAGGTCATTGACCCTTGAGTTGGCAATCTTAGGATTACTTCTTTTCTTAAAATCCCAGGCTTCATCTAATATTTCCCCAATTAAATTAAAATCCTCCTTCTTCCAGGCTTTAATCATTTTATTAACTCCTCTTTTTAAACCTTTTAAAGCCTCAATTTTTTCCTCCTCTTTCATTCCCGCGCTTAGATTTTTTTGCAGCTTACCAGAATGACGCTTGCCACCAATATAGAAAAGAATCATCCATTTTCTAATCCGTTTAATTAAATCTTTGGGGAAAAACAGGGGAATAACCCCAATCGATTCTTTAGCCCCAAAAGTTAAAAGATTAATTCCTCCAAAAGCAGCGGCTAGTTGATCTTGCTTTCCGCCTGACCATTTAAGCTCCTGGGTCTCCATTCTCCAGGCTAGATAAGCCATTTCCATCCGGCTTAAACCCCGCTTTAACCAATGACTAAAGACAGCAATCATGGCTACTCCGGCACTGCCAGAACTACCCAATCCTCCCAAACTTTCTCCTTGAAACTCTACTTTTAATTTAAAGCCTGATTTTATTAAAGGTTTAAAATAATTAATAATGGCATAAACCAAATCAAAATCTTTTTCTTTACCATAAATTAAATCTTTTTTTAAATCTTTTTCTATAGTTTTCCCTAAAGCTTCAATATATATCTTTTCTTCCTTTATGGGTTTTAAACTAACCTGATGATATAAATTTATCGCCAGAGAAAAAACCTTACCACCAAAGTCAGCCGCAAAAGGATTAACATCAGTTCCTCCGCCAATCAATCCAATTCTAACGGGCGTTTGAGAAAATATTTTCATTTAATCTCCAATCCTTTATCAGAAAAAAGGAGCTGTTCCATGACATCACAAATGGCATGAAAAGCAGCTACATGCCCTTCTTGAATGTGAGTAACATCTTGGGCTGGGATATTAACAATAATATCAGCTAATTTTTGTTTAATAATCACTCCTCCGCTACCTCCTAAAAAAGCAATTGACTTAACCCCTCTTTTTTTAGCTAACTTAAATCCATTAACAATATCTGGTGAATTACCACTGGTAGTAATGCCAATGACTAAATCCTCTGGCTTAGCTAAAGCTTCCAGTTGACGGGAAAAAATATGCTCAAAACCCAGATCATTAGAAACAGCGGTTAAAACAGAACTATCAGTTGTTAAAGCATGAGCTGGTAGCGGGAAACGGTATTCAAACCTATGATTAGTTCGAAGCATACATAAAAGCTCTCCTGCTATATGCTGAGCATCAGCCGCACTCCCGCCATTCCCAAAGGTGTAAACCACTCCACCTTTTTTATAATAGGTTTCCACAATTGCCAAAGCGGCTTGTTTTATTACTTCTACATTTTTCTTAACCATTTCTTCTTTAGTTTTAATACTCATTCTTAAATGATTTTTTATTCTGTCGTTAATATTCATTTTCCCTCCATTCTCTTTAAAACTTGAATCGCCTTTTTATATGATTCAGGTGAACCAATATCCAAATAGTCCTTAATTGGGTAACCTACTAACTTGTATTTCTTCTCAATTAAAAGGGGAAATAAATCTTTTTCCAAAGAGGCTCGCTCCCCTTTTTTTAAAAACTTTAAAACAGAAGGCTTGAAAATATAAGCGCCGGCATTATTATAACCCTTTCCTTTTTGATGACCAATAATTTCCTTAAATTCTTTAACTGTTTTGTCTTTATTCAAAACAATCAGGCCACCCCTACCTTGAAACTTTTTAGCAACCGCAATAGTCACATCCGCCTTTTTTTCCTGATGATATTTTAAAAAATCAAAAAAGTCTAAATCAATAAAAGTATCCCCATTTAAGACCAAAAAATCCTCATTAAAAAAGCTCTGGGCATACTTAATTGTCCCGGCTGTTCCTAAAGGTCGGTTATCAATTGAATAAGCAATATTAACTCTCAAGTTTTTCCCATCACCAAAATAATCAACAATATAATCTGATAAATAACCAACAGCCAAAACAATATCTTTAACTCCTTTTTTCTTAAGATTATTAATTAAGTGTTCTAAAAAGGGTTTACCGGCAATTGGCGCCATTGGTTTTGGTCGACCATGAATCATCTCCCGAAGTCTAACTCCAAAACCAGCGGCTAAAATTAATGCTTTCATATATTCCTCCTTTATATTTTTAAAAAAATAGGTCTAAATTCTTCTTTTCCTAAAAAATAATTTAGGCAAAGAAGACAAAGCCCATAAAAATCCTATAAAAAACATTCCTTTTGATCTTATAGTAGTAAAAATTAAATGATATGGCAGCCACATAAAATGCTCTAAAAGTTTAACTCCTCTAATATTTTTCCAAACAAAAAGAATCTGATTTTTATAAGCGGCTATCTCCATTCGTATTTTCCCCAACTCTTTAAGATTAGTGGTTTCATGATTGTGATAAACTACTGATTTTGGTTCAAACAAAATCTTAAAGCCCTTTTTCCTGGCTCTAAAGCAAAGGTCAATATCCTCCCAATAAGCTGGTTTAAATATAGAGTCCATTCCTCCTAGCTTAAAATACTTCTCTCTGTCAACCGCCATACTGCCTCCAAAAGTCCAATAAGTGTCCTTTTTAGTTTGGTCTTTGGATCTTTTGTGAACCAAAAAGCCTCTTTTAAACTCCGCCTCATTTCTCCCGGAAATTACTTTTTTCCCTTCCTTTTCTTCTATTTCCTGACAACCAACTGAAAAAACAATTTTATCTTTAAAATTCTCAATTAAGGGTTTTAAAAAGTCCTTTTCTGGAGAAACATCATTATTTAAAAGAATAACAATCTTCCCCTCGGCTTTTTTAAACCCAGAATTACAAACTCTGGCAAAACGAAGATTTTTTTTGTGTTCAACTAATTTAATCTGGGGAAATTTTGCTTTTAAGAAATTTACGCTCTCATCAGTCGAGCCATCATCAACCACAATAATCTCACAACCTGGACAAGCTAAAATAACCTGAGGCAGGTTTTTTTCTAAAAGATCTTTACCATTAAAGCTAGGAATAACAACTGATATTTCTTTCATCATTTAATTCTAAAAAATCCCAATTTCTCCCATTCTAACCACTGATTTTGGGAAATCTCCTTTACTTTTTCTTTCTTTATATAAAGATTTTGTTCCACCTTAATCATTTTACCCTCTTCTTCTTGAAATCTCATTACCTGAGAGTAATTTTCTGCCATAGCTTTCTCCATTAAAGGTGAATAACGAGACGGCCCTACCTGGGGAAAATTATAATACAAAAACTCAGGCGGATCTTTTATAAAAACTTGATCCATTTCTTTTTTAATGACTGGCACACCATAGCTCCAATCATAATAAACAATCTGCCTGCTAGCTGGCTTAAGACCTGATTGCCAATAGATTAAAGATTCATGAGGAAAAACAGCCAATCTATCACCCGGTGAAGCTATTGCCTTAGAAGCTATTCCCATTAAATAATAGGGATAATAGTTAATATTATGTTCTCTATTCTTATCTATTTTTTGTCTATAAGGCATATTAGAATTCAGTAAAAGACAAATTCCGGAAACTCCTAAAATTAAAACCGATAAAAATTTTCCAATACCTTTAATCTTTTTAAAAATTAATTCAACCATTAACAAATCAAAAAATATTAAGGCTCCATACCAAGGTAAAAGATGAAAACCTTCATAATACATTTTACCAACTGTTAAAACCCGATTATTTAAAAGCAAAACTGAAACTAAAATTAAAAAATAAAAGAGGTAATTTTTTTTCTGACTAATTTTTTTTCCTTTATTATTAAAAAAATAGATAATAAAACATCCAATTAGTAGAATTGAGAAAAACTTAATAAATGAACTTAAAACTGAAACTTCAGATTTAAAAAAAGATATTATTGGAAAAAGAAAAAGAATAAAATAGTCAGTTTTATTCTTTATAGAACTTAAAACCGGAACAACATACTTAAAATTGTAAAAAACTGTTTCTCTAAACCAATCTAAAGGAGAAATAAAAAGAAACAAAACAAAAGTTGGAACAATAAAACCAACTAAAGCCCTTTTTAATTCCTTGGTTTTAATAAAATATATAAGATTTAAAATAATTAAACTGGGAATTAAGGGCAAAAGATTAAAAACTACTAAAAAATTAGCCAAACCAAAAATTAAACTCTGCCATTTTTTCGGCTTAAAAGCATAAAAAACAACTCTAAAAGTTTGACCTAATATAAAAAGCAAGGGATAAACTGCTAAAGACTCCATTAAAAGCAAATTGCCAAAAAGAAAAAACTTAGTTAATTCAAAAAACAAAGAAAACAATAAGAAAACCGGTCCAAAAACAAAAAATAAAACCAAGCTCCATGAAAAAGAATAAAGGAAGACCGCTTCTCTAGTCCTTTTAATTAAAAGAAATAAATTATCAGGTTTAAAGAATTTCTGGGTAAAACTACTGAAAAAAT
Organism: Candidatus Beckwithbacteria bacterium CG10_big_fil_rev_8_21_14_0_10_34_10; assembly: GCA_002773945.1. Taxonomy (GTDB): domain Bacteria; phylum Patescibacteriota; class Microgenomatia; order UBA1400; family UBA1400; genus 1-14-0-10-34-10. The sequence continues at coordinate 50,662 of PEZT01000010.1, forward strand.
AAACTAAAGGCTGGTGATTAGAAGAAAGATCATCATAAAGTTTATAGCCTTTATTCATAAAATGAGCCAAAACTATGTGATCTTCTTCATCAACAAAATGAAAAGACTGACTAAATTTTTCAGTTAAAAAAAAGCTAAATAAAAATAATCCAATAAAAAGGATAAAACTAAAAAGTTTTACTTTTCCAACTTTAATTTCTTTAATTCTATTTATAATTGTTATCATTAAAAACTTGGCTATTAGTGACCAAAATAATAGCTTTCCCATAAACCAGTTGATAAAAGAATATTATTTCCTGTGTTTTCGTCATAGCCATAAATAGGAGGACAGTTAAGGTGATTCCACTTGCAAGAACCGGCAGAGGCCGCATAAATAGCGTGAAGACGGCAAACAAAACCACCTTCATCTTCTCCGGTATTATAAAGAACTTCACCATTTTGAGCCCAACTTACATACTTTTCTAACGATTTAGCTGGCTGACCTGGTATTTTATTAAAACAAGCGTCGGCCGCATGATTACTTGGAAGATATAAAGCCGCTAGATTATATCGATAAACTTTAAAATGATGAAAAACAACTAATAGCAAGGCAAACATAATCAAAATTCTGAGGAAAAAAAAGCTTAAAAGACTTTTTTTTCTTATCTTAGAAAAAGAGGGAATAACATAATTCCAAGCTAAAATATAAAGAGTGTAAAATGAAGCTAGAACCCCGGCAGAGCGCCTGATTCCCGGTAAATCACCAGAAAAATTTCCCACCAGTAAACTAGTTAAACCTAGAAGCAAACTTAATAAAATAGGTAGCCTTGTTTTCTTAATCTTAATAAACATCCAAACGCTTAAAAATAAAACTAATAAAACTGTTAATAACAATATTTTGTGGGAAAACTCTACCCGGGAAATATCAGATTCAAAATAAAAACTACCAGGATAAAGAAATAAATCTTTGCCTACCTGCTTGGTTCCGGAAATAATATTATTTAGTAAATCAGATATATTTTTTGGCATCTGCCCACCCCCACCACCTCTAAAAATACCCGACCTAGCTTGATGATCATAAATAAGTTTCTGGGGATTCTTAAGATAATTTAAAACAATCAACATCGGTAAAACAAAGCTAAACAAAAGAATAATTCCATTTCTTAAAATTATTTTAAAATTAAGATCCTTTATATTTTTCCATAAAAGAAAAATATAAATAATGAGTAAAATAGGAATGTACGCTAAAAAAGTTGGGTAAGACATAGCCGCCAACATAATTAAAAAACCAAGGCTAAATTGCTTTATCCCCGCCATTAATGGCCGGGAAAAATCTAAACTTAACAATAAATAAAGACAAATTGGAAAATATTGCAAATCAATCCCAAAGCTTGTCTGGAGGGTGTTGAAATACAAAAGAGTCGGCGATAAACCAATCGCCAGTAAAGGCAACCAGCTTATTCTTCTTTTAAAATACTTATTAAAAATAGCCCCGAGACTTAAAAGAGAAAAAAAATGAACTGCCAGGCGAAAATACTTGGCTGTAAATAAAGTAAATCCAAATAAATTGTAAACCACTAAAAGAGTTCCATACCAACCAACATTGCTGGAAATACCATCATAGATAGTTCTATTCTGAAGCCAGAAGACATTCCGAACAGATTCAGCTAATTCTTCTAAGCGGATTTTATTAGTAGAATTAAGGGTATAAACAAGCTGAAATAACCAAATAAAAACTACTAACAATAAATCCCAAAGTCTAGATAATTTATTTAATTTTTTAATTTTCATAAAGATAGTTATCTTTATAGGAATTAGGCCGACGTTCTTCTAAAACTATTCCCCCAAATTGGTACTGTTCTTTTACAAAACTAAATTCATTTTGCCTATTAACAAAGTCTGTATAAACAATATTTTTTAATAAATCTGGCTCATAAATTGTAAAATGATTTGGGGTTATTTGAGCAGCCATTTTCAAAAGTTTGCCTCCAAAAAATCCCTCTTGCTCGGGCCCAAAAAACTGAGGAACATATCCATGTCTACTTTCTCCATACCACTTAAAAAGATAAGCCCAGGTAGTATTATAACTATATGGATTGGTAAAACTAGAAAAAGTAAAAGGCCCATAATCAGCCAACTCATACATTTTATCAATTACAGCTAACTCATCACTAAAAGTCGCTCCCTGTTGGACACCATATAAATAGTAATTATCTTTTTTGTAGATCTGCATTTGTCTAAAATGTAATAATACAAATAAAACTGCTAAAAAGATTCCTAATATTCTCCATCTTTTTTGTTTTATAAGCTTGCCAATTATGTAAGAAAAAGGTAATAAAATCACTATTTCCATTCCAATTAGTAAATGAACAGAACCATGAGGTTTAATAAGTAAAAACATCCCGATAGCACTAAACCAAATCAATAAAAAATACTTTAGTTTTTGGTTTAATTGGCGCCAAAAATATACCAAAGATGTAATAAAAATTAATAAGGAAATTGTTGTTTGTTTTTTCCAAAAAAGACGAGTGACTTTCTCAATGTACAAATTAATTACTTGTTTAAATAAATGGAAATTGTTCTGACTATGTTCCATCAATAATTTACTGTCTTTGAAATTAAAAATTCCCAAACGCCACAATTTCCATTGGGTTAAAATCATCGAAAAAACTAAAATTAAATATAAAACTCCTGCCATAAAAAATTGATTGGCAGAAAATAGAAATAATTTTTTTTTCTTCAAGGCCAGATAAAAATAAGATAAGCCCAAAGGAATAAACAAGTACAATGTCCAAACCGCCGCTTGGTTAGATAAAGCAAGACTTACAATTAAAAAAAATAAGTACTGTTTTTTCTCTTGAAAAAACACATACCATAAAAATAAGTAAAAACAGGGAATTGTAATAAGGGTAATAATTGGGTTTGACAACCATACCCCCAAAGAAAGATTTTCAATGTTAAAACTAATAAAAATTGTGCTTAATAAGGCTATTCTTTTATCTTTCATCAAAGACTTAACCAGAAAATAAATGGGAAAAACAAATGCAAAAGAAACAATACTGCTCAAAACCAAAGTCACCAAAAAAGGATTACCTTGTAATAACCAATAAAAAGACGCTAATAAATAATAGTACATCACTCCATGATAAATTTGGTCGTTCGTACCGCTTGCCGATGGCCCCTGTAGTTTAAGATCACCATGTAATAACTCTTGAACAATAACTGCATCACGAGCCTGATCAAACCAAAAATAATTTTTATTAGGGATAAGAAAGCAGGCTTTAATCAAAGCTGAAATCAAAGCAATTAGAAACAAAAATTTAATTTCCTTGAATGGGGGTAACATTTTCTTTACTTTATAAATCATCTTAAAAATAGGAAAACCCTTATTCATCTTCAATCACTTTCAACCCAATATCATTAATGTCATAAAGGTAGGTTTGCCTTTTTAACTTAGAATAAGCAACTAATTTTTTATTTCCCAGGGAATCAACAAATATACCCTTAATCTCAATTAAATTATCTGGTGTTGGTTTTAAATAAATGTAGTGCCAAAGATAAGAAGAAAAATCAATAATGTAAGCCATATCTTTTGTTTTAATTTCGTAGATTATTTTCTCTGTTTTTTCATCAAAAAAATTTAAACTGACAACCATAATATTTTTCTCATTAGTTTCATCAACTATAGAGATACTATTTTTTGTTCCCTTAGCTAAATCAAAAACCACAAAATGACAATTAGGATCACATTCCGGATAAACAATTTTCTCACTGATTGGTTCTATTGATGTAGTTAATTTATCTCCTTTAAAGTTAATCTTTTCTACTAAGGGCTTAATTTTTTCACTTAAATCGTTTTCTTCAATCATAATAAGGTTAAATATACCAATATTCCAAAAATCCTCTTCGTCCAGGTAAGCTAAATAAAGCCTATTATTATCTTTGTCCCACTGAATAATATTTAATTTCTTTAAAGAGTTAAAAACTATCTCCTTAGTCTTATTTTCTCCGCCCTGGGAAATACTTAAAATAAAGTCATTATTATCTTCTCTTATTAAAGCTGCCTTGTCTTTATTGGGAGAAAGAAAAACAAGAGAAGTAAAAATGTTTTTGTTTTTTAGTTCTTCCCAGGAATTAACCTCCAACTCCCGGTTACCCTTTAATAATCCTTTTAAAAATTGAGGCTGAAGAAATTTTTTTGGGTTTAAAAAGCGATAATTTTTATCGACAAAAAGTTGGTAAAAGACTATAATTAAAACAGCTAAGGTAGTCAAAAAAAACAAAATGAGATTAAGTAAACTAGGTGAAATTTTTTTAATTTGGTTAATTATCTTCTTTGGCATGATCCTCCGAACTTATAAGGCTGACTTTTATCCAATTCATAATAATGACGATAGTTTATTTCATGTCTGGGCTGGTACCAGTTCTTTTAAAAATATTATAAAACCCGCTAGTCTTTCTATTTTTACTCAAAATAATAAGTCTCTTTTCTGGTACTCTCAATATAATCATTTTGACACTATCAGACGTTTTAGTTTCCGTCTAACTCAGCCCTATTTTGACCAGCCGCCATTAGCAATGTTCTTTATAGCTCTCCCTGCCAAAATTTTAGGATTCAATGACTTTGTCCAGGTTCCTCATCTTCTAGTCCGCCTCCCTGCTCTTTTAATGTCTATTTTTAGTCTTTATCTTACCTATATTTTAGCAAAAAAAACCTTCAATCAGAAGACTGCCTTTTTTTCCCTCTTGGTTTATACCTTAACACCCATCTTTGTTTTTAGTCATAGACTAGCTTACCTAGAAAACTTCTTAACCCCAATATTTTTATTTAGCTTAATTAAGCTAAAAGATTATCTTAAAAAGCCTTCAAAATTTAATTTATCAGTATTGATTTTTTTGGGGTTTATAAGCGGCTTTGTAAAAATTATTGGTTTTGGTTTACCCTTTATCCTCGCTTTTTGGCTTTTTAAAAACAAAAAAACAAAACAAACTTTTTATCTTGTCTTAACCGGCTTTCTTTCTTTTTTAAGCTATCTTTTATATGGATTTTTAGTAAACTGGCAGCAATTTAAATTTACTCTCCAAGCTCAATCTGGCCGAGGGATGTATCTAACTTCATTTTTTCACATCTTAAACCGAGTTGAATTTTATGAGCCTTTTAACGATGGCATTTATATTCTAGGTTTTATTATGGCTTTATTCCTTTTAATTAAAAGTTTAAAAAATAAAAAACTGGAGTTTTTTTCTCTTAATTTTCTTTTCTGGTTAGTTTTAATTATTATTACTTCAGGAGTTAATAATAATTCATACTGGTACCGCTACCCTCTTTTCCCCTTCTTAAGCATGGCTTTAGGTTATTATCTTAATCTTATCTTAAAAAAGCCGACTATTATTTCTGTTTTTCCCCTTCTCCTTCTTGGTTTTACCAGCCCTGATCTTTTAGAACTCAATCCCAATACTTTATTTTTAAGAATAAGCTATTTGCTTTTTTTAAGCCCGTTTTTAGTCAAATATCTTTTTCCTCATTCTAAAAAAATAAAATGGCTCTGCCATAGACTAACCATCGCTTTGATAATTCTGATGTTTTTAATCAATGCCCTTGTTCCCCTAAAATATCTTTCTAAAAAATGCCAGAAAGATGACTGTTTAATTCCGACAAAAATTATTGTCTCTCCTTAAAGAAGTTTATTTAAAGCAGAAAACATCCTTTGTTTGGTAAAAAATCTTCCTCTTTTAATTGAGTCTTTCCTTAAATCAGCCATTAATGAATCATTTTTAATTACTTTATTTGTTTTTTTATTAAGTTCTTCTAAAGACTCCCAAAGAAATTGCTCTTTTCTAACAATTTCTGAAACTCCCCCGCCTTTGAAAACTAAAGGAACTGCTCCGCTAACCATTGCTTCAACAACACTAATCCCAAAATGTTCGGCTCTTTCCGGATGAACCTCAAGGTTATTACTAAAGCCAGCTGCATGCCAGTATATTTTCGCTTTTTTATAATAATCAAAAAGAGTCTTAAAACTTACATTTGGAACAATCTTAACTGGATAACCTTTAGTTAACTGCTTTAACTTCTTAAAATATTGATTCTCTTCCATTAAGCCGCCCAGTAAAACTAAAGACCAATCTTTTAAACCATCATCAACCAGTTTTTTGAATGCTTTAACTAAAACATCTTGTTTTTTGGCATTTAAAATCTGGTCAAAGCGGCCGACAGATAAAATAATATTTTCTTTATCCTTTATTTTATTTAACTCAAAAAAATTGCTAGAAACAGTTGGATAAATCACTTGACTGCAAACCTTAAATTCTTCATCTATAAATTTTTTGACAAAATTAGAATAACTAATAACCTGATTTATTTTCTTTAACTTTCCTTGATTAAAAATTGATCGGCCCTGAATATTAATAAAAGGAGATTGAAAAAGAAGCCAATTATTTTTAGCAAACAAAAGGGGAATGCTCCCATCAGATACAAAAAAAATTAACTGATAATCTTTAGTTAATAAATATTTTTGCACTAAATTGCCTTTTTTCTTTAAAACAGAAAAGGCTTTTTTATTAACTTTTATTCTATCTTCAAAATCTAAACTAAATCTTAAATAAATCTTTTCTAAAATTGATTTTTCCGGCCAGGCAATCTCAACTGAAAATTTTTGCTGGAAAAGAAATTCTCCTACCAGTAAACTATAGAATTCCCCTCCTCCTAGGGTATCTAAATAGGGATTAAAAATCAGGGCTTTTTTTATCATTGTTTTCCTTCTTTTTACTATTATATAATAAATTCATTGTAAATAATCTAATCTTTTTATGATTGCTTTAATAATCCTAGTTTCGCTTTTTATTGCCAGCCGGGTCATTATTTTTGTTTTTCCCCCTCATTTTTCTGATGTCATGTATAGTTATTATCATTATGCTAGGATCTGGACTGAAGGCTATCCTGCTTATTTAGTCCATTTGTTTGAATACCCACCGGCCAATATAATTTTGTTTTATCTTCCTTGGATATTGGATCGGGCTTCTATCCTCGGTTACCCTGATTTTTACCGTTTTTTTGTCTTTTTAGCTGATGTAATTATCTTTATTGTCTCTTTTAAAGTCTTAAAAAAACTAAAACTTAAAAAGGGGATTATTTTTATTGCTCTTCTCTACTACATTTTAGCTTTAACCAAAGCCAAAGATTTTGTTTATGACAGCATGGACCTTGTTTTTATCAGCGGTTTTTTCTTATCCCTGGCTTTATTAAAATTAAAAAAACAAACTCCTAAAATCCGCTTTTTTTCCTGGTTTTTTTTCTGGCTTTCAACTGCTTTTAAATATATTACGGCGCCTTTATTTATCCCTTATCTTTTATTAATGAGAAAGGGCAGAGATCTTAAAAAAGAAATCCTTATAAGTTTTATGGCCTTTGTGGCTGTTTGGGGTCTGCCTTTAATTATTTTCCGCTCCTCTTTATCAGTTACCTTTGTTTACCATCTTAAAAGAGGTTTTCAAGTAGAATCAATGCCCGCTAATGTTATCCGGCTGGTTAACCGCTGGACTCAATCAGACAGTTTTGTTGAAGTATATAAAAACTACGATATTATAGGTCCTGTAACCGCTAAACTTCAACCTTACTTATCTATTATATTCCCTTTAACTATGCTCGCCTTCTTTATTTATAGTTTAAAAAAATCCCTTGATTTATCAAAGCCAACAGGAAAAAGCTTTGACGAGTATAAAGAAAAGTTAAAATTAGGCTTAATCTATCTTTTCCTTTTTATGGCCACTGGTAAAGTTTTTTCTACTCCTTTCCATCTCTGGCTACCACCACTATTAACCATTTATCCTTTTAAATCAGTTAAACAACAGTTAAAAGTCCTTTTTGTCTCCTTTTTTATGATTGCCATTTCTATGACCCCTATTCCTAACCTGACTTATCAGGGTTTTGAACTTCACAATGCCATTGGTCTTATGCGGCCTATTTGTCTTTTATATATGCTTATTAAGATAAAAAAAACTTGATGAAAAGATGAAAAAAATTATTAACTGGAAATCAATCATTATCTGGGTAAAGAAAAACAAGTTTATTCTTCTAAGTTTGATATTATTCCTTTTAGTAAGAACTTTTATTCTTTTAAATCCTCCAGCTGATTATCTTGGAGTTCCCCGGGAAGGTTATTCTGATGTCACTCATTTTTATGAAGGCTACGCTAATATGTGGTGGTATGGCCTGACACCTTATTTAGAACATCTTTTTGAATATCCCCCGGCGGCCATTCCTTTAATTGCTCTTCCTTTAGCGGTTGATCTAGCTGGAGTAGGTTTTTATTATCTTAATTATAGAGTCCAAATTTTCTTAATAGAACTAGTCATCTATTTTTTTATCTTAAAGACTCTTAAAAAGACTTTTTCCAACCCGTTTCAAAGATATGCTTCAATCATTTTCTATAACCTGGCCCCCATTATTGCCAATGGCTTCTGGTATGACGGCATAGATCTTGCTTTTAGCGGCAGTCTAATTCTGGCTTTAATCTCTTATCTCTTCTTAAACAAACAAAAATTTATTCACAAAGTTGTCTTTTGGTCTTTATTCTGGCTTTCAGTAGCCATAAAGTTTGTTACTTTTCCCCTTTTCTTCCTTTTTTTTATCATTAAGAATAAAAACTTTAAAAAATCATTTAAAGAAGAATTTATTGCCTTAGTGACTGGCTTTTTAATTATCTGGGCTGTGCCTTTAGCTGTTTTCCGCTCCTCTTTATCAGTGGCTCTGTTTTTCCATGCTAAAAGACCGCTACATGCTTCTTCCTTTCCTGCTTTTATTATTTATACTATTAATCACTTTACTAATAGTGAAGTTTTTAGAAACTTAGAATGGTTTGGCCCTTTAACCCAAAAAGCTCTTTTTTTATCATTTATTTTCTTAGGAGTAACTACTGTTCTAGTTTCTTTTTGGGCCATAATGAAAAAAATAAAAGACAAACAGATTAACCCCTACACTCTTATGTTAAAAACCAGCCTTATCTACCTTTTGGCTTTTATGATGACGAGTAAGATTATTTCTCCCCCTTTTCATATTTGGACTACTCTTCTTTTAACAGTTTTTCCTTATAAAAATAGAAAAACCCAGTTCGCTTTTTTATTACTGGGTCTCTGGACCTTAATCCTTAATACAACTAATATTGTCAAACTGCCGGAAACAATAATGATCTACCCTTTTACCTGGCAATATTTAAGACACATCCTCCGCTTCCCACCCCTTATCCTAATCGCCTTTTTAATGATGAAAAAACAAGAGAAGTTTATTAAGTCGTAATCTTTGTCAGTTGCCAGATTGGTTCACCTAAAAAATTATAGATTAAAAAATTATTTCCCTCTTTTGTTGGTCTAGATCCGGGAACAACTTTTTCCACTAATAAAATTGATTTTCCCCTTTCAATTTTCTGTTTTAAACTATCTGGATGTTTCCATTCAGCTAAATTTTCATTAAAGCGGTATTTGTCATAAATGACTACCCTATCCATTCCCACAAGTTCTCTTTCTGCTTTTAACTGAAAATCAGCTGGTTCAAAAGGTAAATAAAAAGCCAAAAAAATATAACTGACTTCAACATTAGGATCAAAAAGAATTAAGTCATATTTTTCCTCATCGGTCTTTATCTTTTGACAAACTTCCTTTATCCCCGGCAGCCAAAATTTATCCTGAATCTGGGGAAAAATAATAAAATAGGCCAGCAAATAATCGACAATGGAAAAAAGAAGAACAGCGCTAACAACAATATTTTTATATTTCCCCTTTTTTACCTGCCAAGCCCAAAATTCTTCTAAACCTAAAGCGGCAAATAGAACCAAAATTAAGTGAAAAAACAATAATCTAGTTAGAATAGGTGAATCAATAGTAAAACCATTGGCTAAAGGAGAAATAAAAAAACATCCTAAAAGAAACAGGTTTTCTTTTTTCTCTAGGTTTTTAACTACCTTTAAAAAACCAATCAGAATAAAAGGAAAAAACACCACTAAAATATTGCCAAAATTTAAGCTCCCTAAACTGTGCCAGGAATTATTATCACTTTCAAAAAATATAAATTTGGGATTAAAAGCCGCTAAATAGTTTTTTGAAAAATCCTTGAATAATAAAACCGGTTGATTATAAAAAACTCTGGCTAAAAATATTGGTATTTCTTTCTTATCCATTAAAAACGTATTCTTGCTTATTCTCTCTTTTAATTCTTCTTGGTTAAAAATAGTCGTATTAGCCCGACCCTGATTTCCTTCTTTAGCTAAATGCCAATAACTAAACCAGCCTAAACTTAATAAAACAACAAATAAAAAAACAAGCAGGTTCTTTTTTGGTTTTGATTTTTTTTCTACAGTTTTAAAATAGTCCTTTCTAAAAAACAAAAAACATAAAATTATTAATGGGGGAGTAATAAACAAGGGGGTATTGTAAATAAAAAAAGAAACAATAAATAAGGGTAAAGCGACAAAAAGTAATCCTAATTTTTTTCTGGCTTTTAAAACATAAGTTAAGCCAGTTAAAGTAAAAAATAGAGCCATCGTGGCTTCAAACTGCTGACGGCTATAATGTAAGTGAAAAGGAGAAACACTCAAAAGAAAAATAAAAAGCAGGGCTAAATTTTTCCTCTTGGGAAAAATCTCTTTAACAAAAAAATAGCCGCTAATTACGGTCAACCAGCCAAATAAAGCCGCCGGCAACCTCACAGCAAAAGCATTTAAACCAAAGATCTTTATTAAAGGAGCCGTTAAATAAATATATCCAGGGATTTTATTATCTCCAAAAGCTCGAAAAACTAACGGCCATAATCTACCATGTTCATCTTTTTGAGTCTTTAAAATTGAATAAGCATTAAAACCAACTGAAACTTCATCTCGGTTTAACTCTGAAGGAATTTTGCTTAAAAAAACAAAACGAAGAATAAAGGCTAAAACAATTATTATTAAAAAGATAAAATTCCGTCTGTATTTTTTCATAAGTTAGCTTTAGAAAACTTCAATGCCAAAAAATCTTTAACTGCTTTTTGCTGGTATTTATTTCCTTTTACTTTAAATAAATATTTTAAACCTTCTTTTAAAACTGACAGTTTAGCTTTTAAAGAAGCATATTTAAAAGCAAAAAACAATCTATTTCTTGTTTGGTAATAGACTGAAGTTTTATTTCCAGCTCCACCGCTAGCAGAAGCATTTTTATGCCAAAGAAAAGGATTAGGATCATAAAAAACTTCAAAACCTGCTTTTTTGGCTCTTAAAGAAAAATCAATATCCTCCCAATACATAAAGTACTTTTCATTTAAAAGCCCAATTTTTTCTAAACAGCTGGCTCTAATTAACATACAACAGCCGGTCGAAAAATCAGTTTTAGAAAAACTGTTATACCGGCCAATATCAACCTCATCTATTCCTCTATGGGAAGCTAGAATATTTTTCCAGTCAATTCTACCGCCAGCATACCAAATAACTTTTCCCCTCTCTTTTTCTTTGTATCTTTCTTTATGAAACTCAAAACCTTTGGCAAAATATATTTTAGGAGAAACTAAGGCAATCTTATCCCTTTCCTTAACTCCTTTAATTAAATCTACTAGTAAATTCTTATCCACTAAAGTATCGTTGTTTAAAAGGAGTAAAAAATCCGGTTTAAATTTCAAAGCATAACGAATACCCGCATTATTCCCTGCCCCAAAACCTAAGTTTTCTTTACTCTCAATCACCTTAATTTGAAAAAACTTCTTTTTTATTGCTTTGATACTGCCGTCATTAGAAGCATTATCAACCACTATAGTTTTTAGATCTATTTTTCCTACTTCCAATTTTTCCAAACTCCCAAGGCATTCAAGGGTGTTCTTTTTACCATTGTAGTTTAGAATAATAATAAAGATTTTCATTTTTCCTTTAAGACTTAAGCTCTTTATATAAAAAACCCGCTTCTTCTTTTAGTTTTCTTTTATTGACTAAAATAATTATTCCCATATATATAAAAATACTTAAAATAATAATAATAATAATAGTAGTAGCCAAGTTTAAAATTAAATATTTTTTAAGCCAGCTTATTAAAACAAACATCACTAGAGAAGCGCTTAAGGGTCCCAAAACTTGAGAAGAAAAATTAAATTTAACATACTTTTTAACAATAAAGATGGCTATAAATGAGCTTAAATTAACTAGGACTGTCCCTACAGCCACTCCCAAAAAACCAAATTTAACCGCTAAATATGGAGTAAACAGCCAGGTTAGAACTGTCCAGAGAACCATTAGTTTAAAAGTGGTTTTTATTCTTCCAATAGCATTAAAAATTGTTGTTAAAAAGACTGCTAATGCTCCCCAGGCTGAGGCAAAACAATAAAGAAAAAGAGGAATTAAAGCTGGCTGCCATTTAAGATAACGAGGAATAATTTCTATTAAAGGCTTGGCGATAATCACTATCCCCGTTAAACTTGGAATAATAAGAAAACTTAAGAAGTAAAGAACTTTTTCAATGGCTATTTTTAATTTTTCCTTATCATGCTGAAGTCTGGCAAAAGAGGGAAAAGCAACCTTAATCGTGTTGTCAAGAAAATATCGTAAAGGCATTGTCGCCCATTTCTCTGCCCAACCAACCAACGCTACCCCTTCACTACCAATAATTCTGGCTAAAAGTAGAATCATAAACTTATCTTTAACAACCGCTAAAAAAGTGTTCATTTGGTAAGGCACACCAAACTTTAGTAATCTTTTTAAAACCTTAAAAGAAAAGTTTAAACCAATCTTCCAAGGAGCAATAAAATAAAGAACAGCCGTTCCCAAAAAACTTCTTGCTAAAACTGCTAAGGTATAACTCTTTATCCCCCAGCCTTTCCATGCCAGAATAATAATAATTAAATTAAAACTAATAGTTTCGACAAATTGAGGAATAATAATTTTATTAAATTGCAATTTTCTTTCCAATAAAACACTAGGAATTGTTTTTAAAGAAGACAAAAAGAAAGCTAAACTAAAGCTATAAACCAGCATCATTCCTGCTTTATCCAAATTGTAAAACTGTTTAATAAGAGGAGATAGAATAAATATGAGAACTAGTAATAACAAAACTAATATTTGCTGGATGGTAAAAGTCGAACGGATTTCTTTTGTGGTTGGCTCTTCTTTTTTTTGAACTAGAGCAGCCGCTAAACCCACATCAGAAAAGTAGGCTAAAATGTCAATCATGGCAGAAACTAAAATGAAAAGGCCAAACTCTTTTTTTCCTAAAAAAACAGTAATAAAGAAATAGCCAATAAAGTTAATTAACTGTAAAAAAACAGTCCTGGTGCTTAAGGCTAAAACGCTTTTAATAGAACGCTTTTTTATAGATTTTAAATCAAAATTATCCATAGAATCGCTATTCCACTTATAACAGAAATTAATTCTGCCATTTTTCTTATTAAAGTGGCTTTAAAAACCAGCATCACTTCATGTTCTCCAGGTGGAATAATTGTTTTAATTATCCCATTATTATCCTGATATTCAAAATCCCATTTTTTCCCATCAAGATAAAGAGTCCAACCGGGAAAATAAAAGCGGTTTAACTGCAACTGACTCTCCTCATCTGAATCAACCATTAATCCTAGTTTCTGGGTTTTAGATTCTAAAACTTTAACTTTAGGATGACCATTAATAACTTTAAAATCTTCTAAGGCTACTTCCGGCTCTTCTCTGACCCAGGTCGGAATATAGTCAGGAATAACTCCACTCATAGACATCCTGATCATTTTCTCATCCGAATAATATAAATCCTTAGGGTCAATATATTCTTGGGGTTTAAAATATTGAAGATTAACTTTTAAAATTAAAGCGCTAACTAAAAATAAAAGAGCTCCAGGCAAAACTGACTTGTTTAAAAACTTAGTTTTAAGTTTTAAATCCTTTAAATAAGATAACCAACCACCAGCTAAAAAAGCTACTAAAACAATAATAATCGAATTAAAACGCCAGGGAAATTGAATATAGGAGAAAATAGGAATCGCATCCCAGATTGACTTCGCTTTATAAGTGGCTAAAAAAGCTAAACCCAAACCTGAAATGATAAAAAAGAAAATTAACTTTAATCTCAAACTTAATTTTCTTTTCCAACCCATCTCCACTAAACCTAAAAGCAAAGTTATTAACCCTAATCCCAAATGGACTCTCCCTAAGTGAAATGACATCCCGTCATTAGGACCATCAACTGAACCGGCAAATCCCCATCGACCCCAGTAATATTGTCGAAAATATAAAAAATGATGAGCATAATGACTATACCCGCCGGTTAATTCTGCCACCCGAGTAAAACCCTTTTCAAAAAAAGCCGGTATTAAAAAGAAACTACTTAAACCAATCCCCAAAAGAAAACTTACAAAAACTCTTTTAAGCTTTTTTTTATCAATCTTTTTTATCAATAAATAGAAAATGGCGAATATAATAAAAAAGGGGAGAATGATTAAGTCTAGAATTGTATGGGATAAAAGAAAAAAAGCCAATAATAAAGAATTTAACCCGATTATTTTCTTATTCTTTTTATCAATTACTTCACTAATTCCCCACATAACCCAGGGAATTAAACTAATAGCAAACAACTCACTTAAAGCCCCTCTAACATAAAAATCAACTGCCCTATAAGGAGAATAAACAAAAGCTAAAGCCGCTAAAAACCCAGCCATTTTCCCCCAAAACTTACGAGCTAAAAAAAACATCCCAGAAAACCCTATAAAAAAAGTCAGCATAAAAACAAGTTTAATAGAATTAATAAAACTAAAAAATAAACTAAATAATACTCCAACAAAATATGGTAAAGAGCCATAGAAACTAAATAAAGGCATCCCATAGCCCCAACCCAAATTCCTCGACCAATATGGCGGAAAATGACCATCCTTTAAAGCCCGACTCAACTCAACTAACCTAGCAACATGGGTATAATCATGCATCCTAAAAAATTTAGGATTAAAAAGAGGCCAACATGAAGGTAAAATAATCAAAATAATTAAAGCTATGAAAAGCAATCTTTTTTTTTCAAGCTTTATTCTGGGTTTAATTTTTGTAAAATATTTTTTCATTTTTTAATCTTTAATAACTTAAACCCTTTATAAAAAAAATAACAAATAACAGTTAATAAAGGAATAATAAAATAAATATATTGTCTAAAAATGGGAACCGGCGGGTTCCAATTACCATACCATATATAGGGTAAATACCTTAATAAGGCCATAAAAGAGATTAAAACAAAAAACTTGACCGCCTTAATATTTTTGGCAAGGATTGCCCAAGTTAAAGGCCAAATAAAATACCAAGAGTGCATTAGGCCAAACCGACTAAACTGAATTCCAAATAAGATTACTGCTCCCCAAAAACCCAGATCAAACTTTGGTTTAAAATACCAAAGAAGAAAAAGAGGTAGTAAAACTACCGTTGCGTACTTAATCGAAACAGAAAAAAGAAAGAAAAAGACAAAAAACAAAAACAATTTCAACTTCTCTTTGGTTATCCTTTCCTTTTTAATTTTATTTAAAAAATAAAAGCTTAGTAAAGCCGGAGCCATCATTGAAAAATCATTATGCCCCACACCAATGGCTTCAATTAAAATCAACGGGTTTAATAAAAACAAAACTAATCTTAACTTCCTATCTTTAAGTTTTAGGTCTTTAAATAGTTTTCTCAATATTAAAAAAGTAAACCAATAAAACAAAAAAGAAAAAGCTTTAAAACTTAAAATCTCAGTAAAAATTCTATTTAATCCCAAGATAAAAGGAATTAAAGAAATAACAGTCCAACCATAAAAATAAGGGGCGGCCGTATGAATATTTCTCATAAAACCCAACATTGGGTCTGGAAACTCCATTGCTACATGCTTATGGGGATCAGCTCCATAAACGACTATCATCTTGGCATTAAAAATATAGTTAAAAATATCATGGGAAAAAGCTGGATAAGCAAAAACAAAAATTCCTCCCACTCCTAAAGATAAAATAATTACTTCCTTTAATAAAATCTTTTTACTCTTAACAGCTTTAGAAACTAAAAAATAAAACAAATAAGTCAGCAAGCTAATTAAAACAAAATATAGGGTTGATCGGGGACGGTTAAAATATCCAAACCAACGCATTTTCCGTTGAAACTCTAAAAAAGGCTGAAATGAAGTCAGAGTTAAACCAATGTCTAAAAAAGAATAACTATAAACAGCAAAAAGTAATGAAAATAGAGCAAAACAAAATAGCCATATTTTAGGTGAAAATGATTTAAACTTTACTTCCATATTTACCCAATAAGTCATTCAATTTAATTCTTAAAACATCCAAAAACATTCTTATTGAATCTTTTATAAAACTAACCCTCTTAGTTTTATAATGCTGCCAAAAGACTGGCACTTCAGCAATTTTATAACCCATTTTCTGGCCTAAAAACAGAAGCTCAACGTCAAAAGCACCAGTATAAGCTCTTTTTGTTTCTAAATGCTTTACTTTTAGTTTTGAAAAAATATCTTTAGCGGCTTTGGTTTTTAAAAGCTTAAAACCACACTGAGTATCGTGAATTCCCGGTAAAGCAATCAGCTGAACAACTAAATTAAAAACTTTTCCCATCAAATGACGGTAAAAAGGTTCTTTTTCTCTTCTAGCTCCTTTTATTTCCCGAGAACCAATAATAATATCATAGCCTTTTTTTAAAAAAGGAAATAACTTCTCTACTTCTGAAAGGGGAGTCGCCTGATCAAAATCAGTAAACAAAATATTTTCTCCTAAAGCTTCTACCACTCCCATAGAGACTGCCGCCGCTTTTCCCTGATGAGAATTTTTAATTAAACGCCAATTACTCCTGCTTCTAATAAATTCCTCTATTAATTTCCTGCTTTTATCCAAAGATCCATCATCAACAATTATTACCTCATAAGAATAGGGAAATTTTTTAAGATAATCCGTCACTTTATCTAGGGCCCCTTTTTTATAGTTATCCTCTTCATTAAAACTGGGAACAATTATGGAAAGAAATATTCTATTTTTCATCTATATAATCTATTTTACAATTTTGCTCTCTTTAATGAAATCTTAAAAAACTTCCTTATTCTTTATTTAAATACTCTTCTTAAAAATGTAAATATAAAAATCTTTATATCTTATCTCTTCTTTTTTATTTTCAGAAAAATAACTATAATCTATTTTCTGCCTTACCTGTTCAGGCATCCCCTTTTTTTCATCTTCAAGATAACTAGTTAAACAATCTTTTTCCTGATAGCAAACTTTAATGGCTAATTCTGCCTTACTAGAACCTACTGATTCCAAATTATTATAAGCCAATAAATATCTAACAGGAGCGTTGTAAAGTCTGGATGGAATCTCTAAAACATAAGGTTTATTTTCCGTTAAACTAACTATTTTATCCATTAATTCTTCTTTCTCCTGTAAACTCCGACCCGGCTTTCTAAAGGTTGAAGTTGCTTTTAAGTTAACTAAAATAATGAAAATGAAAACAAAATAAACGAGGTTAATTCTAAAAACCTTTATATTTATTTTTGAAAGGATCACCCCTAAAGAAACAGGAGGGACCATAAACATAAAGGACAAATAATAGCCTAATTTATCCCCCTTATAAATCCGCAATCCTATTAAATTTAAAATAATAAAAACCAGCCAGAGAAAGTAAGGGTTAAATAATAAGGCTTTTATTGTTTCTATTTTACTTTCTGTTTCCAAATATTTTTTCTTATCTTTATTTTTTTTGTTTTTAAAATTTAATAAAGTAATAATTCCCCAGCCTCCCAAAACAACAATAAATAAAATCTGGCCTAAGAATAATTTATTCCCCCCTATAATTTGACCAAAAAAACTAGGCATATATTTTACGAAAAAATCAGGTGTCGTTACCCTATTATAGTAGAGCCTATGCTCTTGAGTAAAAAAAGCATAAATACCTTTTAAATTATAAAATTTATTAGTAAATTCATAATAAAAATAAGGAATATAAAGCAGAAAAGATGTAATGAAAATAATTAAATAATTTTTTAACTTTTTTAAAGGTCTTAATAAAAAGGCAAATAACAAAAAGAAACCAACAATTAGCATTTGGTAATGAAGCTGAAATGCAAGGGAATAAATAATAAGGGCTAAAATAAAATCTTTTTCCTTTTTTTCTTTTAAGTAAGAAAAAACAAAGAAAACAACTAGACTAACAAAAAATGGGATTGTGTTGGGATTCCAAAGAAAAGAGGCAAAATCTATTATTAAAGGAGAAACAGCATAAAGCAAACTGCTAAAAAAAGCGCTTTTTTTATTAAAAAACTTTTTACAAAACCAGAAAATTACCAAGGGAGTGAAAGATTCTACTAGAACATTGAATAGTCCACCGCTAATTGGATTAAACCTTCCCAAAACTATGGCCGGAGTAATTAAATAATAGTAAAAAGGAGGCATATAGAAGTTACCCACGCTCGCCTTAGGACCAAGAAGATATAATTTCCGGTCTTTAACATGCTGCCAAACTTTTAAATAGTCTCTGCCTTGATCAGTACTAAAAGCTGTTCTCTGTTCAAAATTATAAGCTCTTAAAAAAAAGCTAAACCCAAAAAGAAAAATTAAGAATAAAAGGATAAATTTACTTTTAATCTTTTTCAACATTTAAAACCTCATAAAGTAAAAGCTGGGGTCCGCCAGCCGGCCGATAATAGGTTTTCAGCAAATTCAAAGGTTCTTCTTGGGAAAATATGAATCGATGGCTATTGCCTAAAATAAAAGTTCTTTTTTCTTTAGCTTTTTCTTTTAATAAATCAGAAACAGATTTTACATAAGGACCTATCCCCTCTACTTCCATACTAGTAATCCCATAAGCATCTTTATAGATCACGAAACCATCGGGTAGAGTCCCAAAATATCCTTCGGCGGCTACAAAAATATTCTCTTTTTCCGCTATCTTATTTAAATAATCAAAGGCTTCTTTAATTCCATGCCCTGAAGACCATTCTTGTAAATAATATGTTTTATCAACTTGTAAAAATGGTGTTTTGTCAGCATCCAGAAGAGAAAGGCCAATAAAATAAAGATTAAATCCCAGGGTACTACTAATTATCAAAACCCTTATTCTTTTAAACCAATTACTATGCCCAGTTTTAGATTTAATTCTAGTAATAACTAAACTAGCTAAAATTAAAACCAGTGGGCTTAAAGGTAAAAAATATCTTGGCGATAAAATTTTACCCATAAAAACTAGTGGCAGAAGAAAAATCATAATAAAAAACCAGAAGAGAAAAATTACCTTTTTCTCTCTTTTATTTTTATTCTTAAATAAAAAGTAAAAAGAGCCTAAAAATGAAGCAAAAACTAAAGGTGAATTGTAGTAAAAAAGCCACTTTAAAACCATTAACAATCTTTCTCCGACACTTTTGTATTGACCCTGCAAAAATTCCTCAATGGTAAAAGAAAAGTCTCTGCTTCTTCTAAATAGGGCTGGAAAAAAATGTGAACGCCTAGTAATAGACAAGAAAAACAAACACCCTAAAACGCCCGCAAAAAATATATAGAATAATATTTCTTTGTTCTTCAAAAGATTACTAAAATAAATTCTCAATCTCCACCAGCGTTTTTTAATAAACTTATTCTTCTTAGATAGATCTATTTCTTTAGATAAATAAAAACCTAAGGGTAAATATAAAGGAAAAAAGAAAAAAGCCGAGGTCTTAGACAACATTGACAACCCCCAGGAAAGACCAGAAAGAAGAATAAAATACTTTTTTTTAGTTTTAAAATAAAGGCTTAAAAAATATATTTGTAAACATAAAGTAAAAGCTAAAAGCCCTTCAATTAAGGCCATTCTGTTATAAATAAAGAAAAACGGGCTGGTTAGATAAAAGAAGGTAGCTAATAAAGCTGTTTTTTTATTAAAAAAGTTTTTAGTCAATAAATATATAAAAACTAAAGTTAATAAGCCCAGAATTACTGATAAAAGCCGACCGGCCATTAAAGGATCCTTAACAATTCTTAATATTTCCATTATCAGCCACATAAATAAGGGCGGCTTTCCGTCCATCATCGGAATAAAAGCCCTCTCCCAATTATCAAAAATTAACTGCGCCCATCTAATATAAATAGCTTCATCAGCAAAAACAGGCAAAGCGGTTAAGTTTATCAATCTTGAAATTAAATACAGAATAATTAGAATAAATATAATCATTTTTTAGGAATAAATTTGAAAACACTAATTAAAGGATCAGGCTGCCACTGACCAATTTTTTCTATCTGCCCATTATAGGCAGCGTCAAAAAGAGCAATTTCCCATTTAGAGTTACCTTCTGGCTGACAAATATCTTGATCTTCACAAACAACAAAAAGCTGTTCAGTCACTTCTGTTTCAAAAACAACTGGAGTTTGCCAGAGTCTGAAAAAATATCGATAAGAAGCATCATAGTTATGATGAGCTAAAAGAGCAAAATTAAAAGGTTGTCCCTGACTTTCTGCTTCTACTTGTTTAGAAATTTTCTTAACGAGCTTAACATTCATGGCTACTGGCCGAGAAAGATAAGTCCATGTTTTTTCAAACATAAAAGTTAATATTGTAAAAAACAAAATTAAGCTTATTACTTTAGAAAACTTCCCTTTTTTATAAAGAAATGACAAAGCATAACCGAGAAAAATAGCCGGAAAAGGAAAAAGAAATGTAAGGTAATGCTCAAAAACTGATTTCCAATACAATCCCAAACTTAATAGAGCCCAAAAAAAGAAACCATAAATTAGAAAACGGGTTAATTTTTTATGTTTTTTGAAGGTAAATAAACTAATTAATAAAGTTATTATTACCATTAAATTGTTTTTTCCTTCTCGTTCAGTAAAACCAAAAAACAAAGAAAATAATTGTCTCAATCTATCTCTGGAATGGGATAAAACACCATATAAAGAGAAGCCAGAGACTGCTCTAGTCCGATAAATTTCAATAAAGCCTTTATAGTTAATAAAACCGTGTTTTAAATCAAAAAGAATCAAAGGGCTTAGGAGAAGCAAAAAAATCAATCCTCCAATTAATAATGGTTTTTTACTCTTTAAGCCTCGGTTCAAATAGCAGACGGAGAAAATCAAAAAAGGTATTAAAATAATAACCATATAGTGAAGCTGAAGCATAATGGCAAAACAAATAATAGCCAAATAAAGAAATTTACTTTTTTCCGTTTTTTGCCAGTAAAATAAACTTAAAATTAAACTTAAAACAAAAAAGGGCATTGGATTAGGATTCCAAGAAGAACGAGAAAACTTAACTACTATTGGTGAAAAAGTGTATAAAAAACTGGCAAAAAAAGCGGTGGTAATATTAAACATCCTTTTACATAAGTAAAAAAGAAGAGGCACTGTTAAGATTCCCAGTAAGGCCACAAAAACGGCTGGACCAACAGGATTCATCTTAAAAACCCAAGCAAAAGGAGCAATAAAATAATAATATATTGGTCCTAAATAAAGCTCTCCTATACTGGTTGACGGACCTATAAAAGGAAAGTTTTTTCCATTTAAAATATCCATCACAATCAACATATCTCTACCCTCATCCCCAAGATAGTTCATCAAATCTTCTAAACGATAAAGTCTTAAGAAAGAAGCGGTTAAAATTATAAAGAAGATGTAAAAAAACTCTTTTTTGTTAACTAAAGACCACCAAAGGCTCAAACCGTCAACCGCCGCCTTAATAACAACCCCAGCCTTTCCTCCAGTCTGCTCACCCTCAATTCTAGAATTATGTTTTACTCCAATTTCACAAACTTTAAAGCCCTTTTTTTTGGCTCTTACTAATAGTTCTGTTTCAGTAATCGCACTACTAGTATATAACTGACCAATTTCTTTAATTACTTTTCTTTTAAAAAGTTTAAACCCACAATCAACATCTTTAACATTTAAACCAAACAAAATTAAATTAGTAAACATAAGAATTTTAGCCAACACTCGTCTATATAAAATATCAGTCCTTTTCAATCGATACCCAATTGCTAAATCTGACTTTTCCATCTTTTTCAAAAATTTATTAATTTCCCAAAAATCAAATTGGCCATCTGAATCAGTATAAGCAATTAGGTTATACTGGCAACTTGCTATTCCTGTTTTTAAAGCCCCCCCATATCCCTTATTAAACTGATGATCAATAAGCTTAATTCTTTTGTCATTCTTACTTAATCTTTTAACAATTTCTCCTGTTTTGTCAGTCGATCCGTCATTAACGACAACAATTTCCCACTTAGAAGATACTTGTTTTAACACTTTAACTGCATTTAAAACAGTTTTTTTAATGTTTTTCTCTTCATTATAGGCGGGGAAAAAAACTGAAAGCTCAGTAACCTTTTTCATTTATTCTCAAATTTAGCCGCAAACATCAATATTATTATTTAATATATTTTTGGCTAATCTCCAAATTACCTACTTTTTCTTTTTCCAAATTAACTTAGTATACATGGTATAGTTCCAAACCAAACCAATTAATATCCCAATCATAACTAAGCCGTTTTCCAACAAAGTTGATCGGCCTAACACAGATACTCCAATTTTCATAACCACAAACTGAATTGAAATTGAACCTAAGGAAATTAAATTGAATTGAAAAAATTTAAACAACAATTTCTTTATATTCTTAAAGGCTATTTTGTCATCTTTAAAAGTCCAAAGATTATTAATAATAAAGTTGGCGATAACCGCAAACTCAACCGCAATGACATTAGCATATTCAGGCGCTGTCTTTAACCTTAATAAATTAAAAATAGAAAACTGAATTATGGCTCCAATAGTTCCCACAATACAAACTTGAATAAATTTTTTACTCTCTCTAAATCTTAGAGTAAAAATTACCCTCAATGAATCAATAATATTGTTTTTAGGAAATTTGGTTTTGCCCTTCGCCCGATCTACAAAAGCAATCGGAAATTCAACTATCTTGGCTTTAAGTTTATGAAAGGCATAATAAAGATGAATTTTGTAAGCAAATTGTTTAGATAAAAGAGCATCTAAGTCAATTCTTTTTAAAAAACTTGTTTTTGAAACTCTATAGCCGCTAGTCATATCTTTGTACTGCCAGGTAAAAAGAACTGACTGACACATTAAATTACCAAAAAAAGAAATTAGTTTCCTGTCAAAACCCCAATCTTTAGGCATTGAACCCCCTGGAACATAACGGCTGCCAACCACTACATCAGCCCCCTTAGTGACCTCCTTAAGCATACCGGGAATATACTTAGGCTGATGAGACCCATCAGCATCAAATTCAAATACCAAATCAGCCTGAAGCTTTTCTATTGCATACTTCATCCCTTTAATATAGGCGGCCCCTAAACCAGCTTTCTCTTTATTAACAAACAAATGAACAAAATTCTTTGTTTTCATTAATTCCTTAACTATCTCTCCTGTTCCATCGGGCGAACTGTCATCAACCACCAAAATATGCATTTCATATTTTTCCTCCACTTGAGGAAAAACTTCTTCCAAGGCTTTAAGAGTATTTTTAATATTCTCTCTTTCGTTATAAGTAGGGATAATAATAACTACTTTCATACTTTAGCCTCTCTTTCTAAATCAGATTTAACCATAATATCAATAAGCTTTCTAAAACTGGTCTTTGGCTGCCACTTAAGAATTTTTTTAGCTTTAGTATTATCAGCAATCAATAAATCAACTTCTGCTGGCCGAAAATGGGTTCGATTAACTTCTATATAATCTTCCCAATTATTTATTCCCACCACTTCAAAAGCTAACTTAGCAAATTCTTTAACTGAATGAGTTTCACCGGTACCAATGACAAAATCCTGAGCTTTTTTCTGCTGCAACATCAGCCACATGGCTTCCATATAATCTAGGGCATAACCCCAATCTCTTTTAGCATCTATATTTCCTAAAACTAACTTTTTTTGCTTCCCTAATTTAATCCGGGCGACAGCCTGAGAAATCTTCCGAGTGACAAATTCTGTTCCCCGACGAGGAGACTCATGGTTAAAACAAATTCCGGAAACAGCAAAAAGATTATATGATTCGCGGTAATTAACTGTAATCCAATGACCATATAATTTAGCCACTCCATAAGGACTCCGAGGATAAAAAGGAGTTTTCTCACTCTGAGGCACTTCCTGGGCTTTACCAAACATTTCTGAAGAAGAAGCTTGGTAAAACTTAGCTTTGGGATAACCAATTCTAACTGCCTCCAACATTCTAATCACTCCCAAAGCAGTAATTTCACCGGTTAAAACTGGCTGACTAAATGAACTAGGAACAAAGCTTTGAGCCGCTAAATTATAAACTTCTTGGGGTTTAACATCCTTAATAATATGGGTTAAAGAATGCTGATCAACCAAATCACCTTCAACAATTTTAATCTTATCAATTATGTGGCTGATTCTCTCAGTGGTAACCGTGCTGGTCCGGCGACTTAAGCCATAAACCTGATAACCTTTATTTAAAAGGAATTCAGCCATATAAGAACCATCCTGACCAGTAATACCAGTAATTAAAGCTGTTTTCATTAACTGCCTCCTTTAAGTAATTTTAAATCATTTTGAACCATTTTTTTAATCATCTCTTCAAAATTAACTTTAGGCTGCCAGCCTAAAAGTTGCTTTGCCTTAGAAGCATCGCCAAAAAAACTGGAGGCTTCTTCTTTTCTGACAAACTTTTTAGCCATTTTGATGTATTTTTCCCAATTTAGACCCAAATGAGAAAAAGCAATTTGGCAAACATCTTTAACCGAATAAAGCTTAGTGGTGGCAATAATAAAGTCTTTTGGTATTTTATGCTGAAGCATTAAATACATCGCTTCGACATAATCAGGTGCATATCCCCAATCCTGTTCAGCTTCCAAGCTTCCTAGGGTAATGTTTTTTTCCTGTCCTAATTTAATTTTAGCAGCTCCCAAAGTAATCTTTCTAGTGACAAAGTCCTCTCCCCTTCTTTCTGACTCATGATTGTACAAAATTCCAGAAACAGCAAAAAGATTAAAGTGGTCTCTAAAATTTTTAACCAAAAAGTGAGCGGCTGCTTTAGAAACCGCATAAGGAGTATTAGGTTCAATTGGAGTATCTTCATCCTGGGGACCAACCTTAGGATTGCCAAAAATTTTGGCTGAAGTAGCTTGATAAAATTTAGCTTGAGGTAAATTATCTCTTATAATTTCTAATATTTTTAATGGTCCTAAAGCATTAACTTTAAAAGTTAGTTCAGGATTTTCCCAAGACTGAGGAACAAAAGTTATTCCGCCTAAATTATAAATCTCTTGGGGTTTGTGTTTTTTAATAATTCTTGCCAAAGAAGCTTTATCCAATAAATCGCCGGGTTCTAAAATAACCTTATCTTTTATCCCCTCAATATTAGTTTCTCCAATCCCGTGTTTTTTAGAAACCAAGCCCACTACCTGATATCCCTTTTCCAGCAACAACTCAGCTAAAAATGAGCCATCTTGACCGGTAATGCCGGTAATAAAAGCAGTTTTCATTTTCTGCCTACTCCCTCATAAGAAAAACCAAGAGATTTAACTTGTCTTTTATCAAACATGTTTCTACCATCTATTATAACCTTATCTTTCATTAACTTCCCTATCTTCTTTAAATTAAGCTTTTTAAACTCCTCCCACTCTGTTACCAATAACAAAGCTGAACTTCCTTTTAAGGCTTTATCAGAGCTAGAACAAAATTCAACCCCCTTTAGAACTGCTTTAGCTGTATTTAAAGCCTCCGGATCATAAACCTTTATCTTAGCCCCCATCTTTTTAAGCTCTCTAATTAAATCTAGCGATCGTGCCTCTCGAACATCGTCAGTATTAGGTTTAAAAGACAGACCTAAAATAGAAACAGTCTTCCCCTTAATTGAACCACCTAATAAACGAACAGCCTTTTCCAAAAAATAAGCAACCTGATTCTGGTTAACATTATCAACTTCTTTTAAGAATTTAAAATCATACCCCAATCTTTTAGCATAAGTTATTAAAGCCCAGGTATCTTTAGGAAAACATGAACCACCATAACCTAAACCAGCTTTTAAAAAATCCTGCCCAATCCGGGGATCTAAACCCAAACCCTCAGCTACCTTATCAATATCGGCTCCAATCTGATCACATAACCTGGCAATAGAATTAATAAAAGAAATCTTGGTGGCTAAAAAGGCATTAGCCGCATATTTAATTAACTGAGCTGATTTTAAATCACAACTAACCCTAGGTCCTTTAATTGGCTGATGGAGCTTTAAAAGCAAATCCCTTGCTTTCTTTGTCTCTGTTCCGATAACGACTCTTGAGGGAGAAAAACTATCTTTAACCGCCGAACCTTCCTTTAAAAACTCCGGGCAGGAAGCTAAATCAAAAGGAACAACAGTTACTTTTTTGATAATCTCCTCCACTTTTTTAGAAGTTGAAGGCGGGACCGTGCTTTTAATACAAACAACGCTATAATCTTTTAAATTCTGACCAATTGATTTAGCGGCAGAATATACATAAGAAAGATCATAGTCGCCATTTTTCTTCGCTGGAGTACCAACACAGATAAAAATAATTGAAGCTTTGAAAATAGCTTCACTATAGGAAGAGGTGAAAATAAGATTATTTTTTTCAATCCCTTTTAAAACTAAGTCCTTTAAGCCAGGTTCAAAAAAAGGCACTTCCCCTTTTTTTAAAAGACTAATCTTTTCTTTATCTACATCCAAAGCAATAACTTTATTCCCAAAAGAAGCTAAAACAGCTCCAGTCACCAATCCAACATAACCAGTCCCTATAACAGCAATATTCATAAAATAAAGTATATCAGGAAGGGGGTTAAAAATGAAGCCATATGGACCGATTTCACCAGACCGCCTACTATTCTCCAAGAAGGCTTATTACACCCATTTACTGAACAAAAAAATTAATATAAAATATGACAAGAATTGGGGGGGTATTCAGACTTAAAATCTACTATTATAATATACTAAAGTCTCTAAATTTATTTTAATTAAAATAAAAACCCCCAATAGAATAATTATGAAAATAGATATCCTAACCATCTTTCCTCAAATGTTTAAAGGTCCTTTTTCGGAGTCAATTCTTAAAAGAGCTTTAGATAAAAAAATAGTTAAAATTAATATCCACAACTTAAGAAAATGGACTAAAGATACTCATAAAACTGTTGATGGAAGGCCTTATGGAGGCGGCCCAGGCATGATTTTTATGCTGGAACCAATTGATAAAGCCTTAAAAGAACTTAAAAAGAAAAACACTAAAGTAATTCTTTTAACCCCTCAGGGGAAAAAATTTAATCAAAAAAAGGCCTTTCAATTATCTTTGGAAAAACATTTAATCTTAATTTGTCCTCATTACGAAGGGATTGATGAAAGAGTTAGAGAAAATTTTGTTGATGAGGAAATATCAATTGGAGATTATATTTTAACAGGAGCGGAACTGCCAACCATGATCCTTGCCGATGCAATAGTCAGGCTGATCCCCGGGGTTTTAATCAACTCTAAAGCTTTAAAAGAGGAAAGTTTTAATAAAAATCTTTTAGAATACCCTCAATACACCAGACCAGCTGATTTTAAAGGTTTAAAAGTTCCTGAAATTCTCCTTTCTGGAAATCATAAAGAAATAGAAAAGTGGAGAAAAAACAAAGCTTTAAAAAGAACTGAAAAAAGAAGGCCTGATTTAATTAAATAAAGAAATAAATATAGCAGCTTAAAACATTTGACTCTTCATCTTCTCTAGAGCTTCATTAATCGTTGACATCTTTACACCCAATTCTTTTTCAATCTTTTTATTAGATAAGCTAAGGTTTTTCTGCCTCAATCTTGTACCAGGATTTTCCTCAAGATATTTTTCTAAACTGTACTTTTTAATATTGTTCTTATCCAGCTCAAAAATATCACAGATTTTGAGACCTAAATTATAGGGAGTCAAACTGCTTGAACCAACACAGTGAAATATTCCCTTGGGTTTCAAAGTAATAAGTCTTAGAATAACTGCCGTTATATCATCAATAAAAGTAGGAGTAATAATTTGATCAGTAAACATAAAAAGCTCATTGTTTTCTCTAAGACTTTCAATTATTCTTCTAACTAAATCCAGTTTTGGTTTTGGTTCTAAATTAATCCTTGAATATTTGGCTTTGAAAGGAAAAGCAATTCTTAAATTAATTAAATTTCCATATATTTTATTAATTTCCTCTTCAGCCCAACGCTTGGTTTGTCCATACCATTCAATCGGATGAGGCAAACTTTTTTCAGTATAACCACCTTTAGGCGGCCTTTGACCATCAAAAACAAAATCAGTGGAAATATTAATCATATACAGACTGTGTTTTTTCGCCAATTGAGCAATATTTTTACTCCCCTCAACATTAACTTTATAGCATGAGGAAGTTTTGTCTTCAGTTTGCTTAAAAGCCTCATTAACATCAGTAAAAGCGGCTAAGTGAAGAATTAGGTCAGCTTCTTTAAATTGACCAAACTTTTTTTCTAAAAGACTGTAATTAGTAATATCAATCCCCGCTTCTAAGCCGAAATTAATAAACTCAAATTTACCCTGAAGAAGCTCAACAATCCGAGACCCCACCAAACCATTAATTCCAGTTGCAATTATTTTTTTTCTCATATATTTTATTAATATTTTTTAGTTTAATTAATTAAAGTGCCTTTTATTTCATTCCTAAATTTTTCTTGTACCATTTGTTGTAATAGTTTTGATATTCTCCTGATTTAATTTTTTTCCACCATGATTTATTCTCTTTATACCAATTAACTGTTTTTTCTAAGTATGTATCAAAATTATACTCTGGTTGATAACCTAGTTCTTGTTTAGCTTTGGACCAATCAATAGTATAGCGAATATCATGACCGGGCCGATCCTTTACAAACTCAATTAAATTTTCATCCTGATTTAATTTTTTTAATATTTTTTTAACTACTTCTATATTAGAAATCCCCTCTGTTAATCCACCAATTAAATAATATTCTCCTGGTTTACCTTTTTTTAAGACCAAGTCTATGGCTCGACAATGATCAATAACATAAAGCCAATCTCTAACCTGTAAGCCGTTACCATACAAAGGAACTTTTTTCCCTTCTAAAATATTAGTTATGGCTAAGGAAATAAGTTTTTCAGGAAATTGGTACGGCCCATAATTATTAGAAGTGTTAGTAACTGTTACTTTTAAACCATAAGTTTTATAAAAAGCTCTAACCAACATATCAGAGCTGGCTTTTGAAGCCGCATACGGGCTATTTGGCTGATAGGGACTTTTTTCAGTAAATTTATCCTGAGAATCAAGTTTTAAACTCCCAAAAACTTCATCAGTTGATACATGATGAAAATGTTTAACTTTATTTTTAAAAGCTGAGTCTAAAAGAACTTGAGTCCCTAAAACATTAGTTTTGACAAAAATTGTCGGCTCTAAAATACTTTTATCAACATGGGATTCAGCGGCAAAATGAACCACAATATCTATTCCCTTCATTACTTTATCAACTGTTTTCCGATCACAAATGTTTCCTTTAATAAAACTATAATTAGAATTATTTTTTACTTTTTCTAAATTGGCCAAATTGCCAGCATAAGTCAGACAATCAAGGTTAACAATTTTATCTTGAGGGTATTTTCTAAACCAATAAAGAATGAAGTTCGCTCCTATAAATCCAGCGCCACCGGTAACTAATAGTTTCATTTGCCCTCCTTTTTTTAAAGTATACTATTTTTAAGTGTGCTTATCAGCTACTTTAGAAGCCCCAAAAGACTCAGGCTTAGTTTTAGCCTTAAAACCATTGCCATTAACCATTCCCACTACTTCTTTAATCATATTTCTGGTCTCTCCGGCCCGGCCAACATCAATATGAATTTCCAACTCATAGGGTTTTTTTCCATTAAGCTCTTTGTTTAAAACAGGTAAAAGTTTAGAAGCAATCTTTAAAGAAAAAAAAGTTTCTGTGTAAATCTTCTCTCTGATAGAATGGGGTTTTCTTCTTTTTTCTTTTTGATAAAAGTAACGGCCGCCCTTGCCTACCCGGTGAACAACCACGGCCCCAACCAAGTTTAATTCTTTTTTACCATTAAGTCTTCTTTCCTGAGAATCACTCCCAATCACCAAACGATAAGTATCCTTAGATTCTGCCCTAATAAATTCGGCAATTTTTAAACTTACCTGATTTAAGCTAAGCTCTCCTAAACTGGGATTATAAAAACAGTTATTTTTCATAAAAACAACCCTTATTATACTCTAAAATGGGCAGAAGGAAAAATAATAAAGAAGAATAAATAAACTACTTTTCTCTCTTTTTAAACTGATAAACAACCCCCTTAGTAACTCCTCTTTTAATAATAAAACCAGCCTCTCTAAGTTTCTTTAAATCATAACGCAAAAGCCTTGAAGATACTCCAAAAAACCTTCTTTTAATAAAATCAAATGATACCCAAGGATTTCCCTTAATAACTTGTAAAATTTCAAACCGGCGGGGCAAAAGATTTTCTTCTTTAATCACCTCAATCTGACTCATATCCTAATCTTACCAAATATTTCCTAATATATCTAGATATTCAAATATTTATTCTCTTCTTCTATTTAAAACCAAATGATCAATAATTAACTCTTGATCATCTTGCTCTAAGATAAAAATAATCACTTTAGCGACTTTATCAGGTTCCATCCAATTTTTGTTTTTAATTGGCATTCCCGCTTTTTCAAATAACTTAGTTTTCATTCCGCCGGGATAAAAACCAGCAACTTTAATATTAGTAGAAAGTAGGTCTTTTTTTAAAGAATTTGTAAATCCTGTTACCCCATATTTAGAAGCACAATAAACAGTCTGCTCATTTTTAGGCGTAATTCCAGAAGTAGAAGAAACATTTAAAATAAAGCCTTCATTTCTTTTAATCATTCCCGGTAAAACCAATTTGGTGGTATAAATTACTCCTTTTAAATTAACATCAATTATTTCATCAATTTTACTGCAAGAATAATCTTGAAGCTTGCCTTTTAACCAAACACCCGCATTATTAATTAAAATATCAATTCTGCCAACTTTATCAGTAATTCTTTTAATTTCCTCATAATTCCTAACATCCCCTTTAAAAGCTTTAAAACTCTTAGAAGAAATTATTTTTTTAGCTTTTTTAATATTATCTTCACTTCTACCTATAACATTAACCAAACAGCCTTTTTTAATTAAGCTTTTAGCCACGGAAAAACCCAAGCCACTTGTTCCACCAGTAATTAAAATTTTTTTTTCTTTAAGTTCCATTTTCCCTCAACCAATCAGCTGCTTTTACCAAACTTTTGTTAGCTTCAAATTTATCAGGCGGCTTTCCCCCCCAAATCTCTTTAATAGATTCCCTGGTTTTCTCATCCTTAACTAACTGTTTAAATCTAAGTTCAAAAAAATTCAAACTAAAATTGGGAGTTATTTTAACCAAGGGGTTTTCAACAATCATTTCTTGAGCCAAGCCAACAACATCACTTTTAATCCCCCTAACACTAAATAAAGTGCTTCCCATTTGGTCAACTACCCGGCTAAAAACAGCAAAAAGGTCTTGACCGTCAAAATTATACTTTGTTTCATTAATTAAATGCAAAACTAAGGGTAAAAATCTTTCTTTCTTATTTTGATCTATCCCAGAAGCATTGAGGATTCTTTTCACAATTTTCTGGCTTCTATCTTCTGCTTTTTCGGCAGTATAGTGAGCTAAAAAATCTAATTTTAGATTACCATTTTTTTCACTTACTCCTTGAGCAACATTACCTAAATCATGACCAGCAAAAGCTAATTTAAAAACATCCATAAATTCCTCTTCTTTTATCTCTAAACCCGGATGATCCTGATTCCATTTTTCTAAATCTTTTAAAATATTTAACGGATCATTCCCTTTTAAAGCGGCTTTAATTAATTTTTCTCCGGCTAATAAAGTTGCTCTTATATGAACTTCATCATGATAAGATTCTCTCTCCCCCCAAACATCCCGATTAAACTGCTGATGCCAATTTAAACATTGGGAAACAAACTCATCAACTGAGACTATTTCTCTAGCTTCTTTTATAGGAACAGTATTTTCTAATTCTTCTATCATTTATTCTTTTAAAAATAACTTTTTCATTTCATCTAATATATTTATCACTCGCCTCTTAAATTTGTTTGTTTGATTAAATTGATTTAGAAAAAATGTTTTTGCAATTCAGTAAGTTGCTTACATTTATAATCTTTACACTCATTGCAATTTTTTATTTCTTTTTTAAATCCACATTTTCTTATCTTACACTGATGACAATATAGGTAAATCTGTCCAGCTGATAAACAACCCTTACAATTAATATCTTCTGGTTTGACTGGCGGACGTTCACGCTTTCCCTTCCCATATCTTTCTGTCCATTCTTTGGCTGTTTTTTTTCTTAGTTTATCATCATTATCCTGGGTAGCAATAAAGGCAGGACAAGAACTGCAATCTAACCCACACATAGCAATATCTTGTTTATTTTTTGTAATTTTTTTCATAAAAAAGGCTTTTCTGGCCAGGGATAAGGCATTAACCTTGAAATAGGAATTTGTTTAACCTCTTCTTTTTCATTTATTAAAACTATAACATCAATTCCTGACCTTAAACTACTTTCATAGATAAGCTGTTTACAAATATGACAATTAGGGCCAGTAATAGCAATTATCTCTGTTTCTCCATGAATGGCAGCGTGGGCTAAAGCGACTGCTTCTGAATGCATTGTAAGAGTATAAGTATCAGAGTTATAAGAAACTCCCGGATAGATATTGCCTTTCTTGGTTAAAACTGCCACGGCAAAACCTTTATTTGGTTTGGGGAAGGTGTTTTCCATTGCCTTGTTAGCAATCACAAACATTTTTTTTATTGTTTTCCCATTAATGTGATAAACCAACTTTCCATTGATTTTTTTTGATTTAAACATTGCTTCCTCCCAATTTAACTAATGAACCTCCAAGGGCTAAAAGCCCTCGGTTTCTATTTAATATTTTTCAATTATATTATTGAACTAATTATATAATAAAAACGTTTTGTTGAAAATTTGCTACAATAAAAATGATGGCTTGGAAAATTGATTATTATGAAACCCCTTCTGGCAGAATACCTGTTCAGGAGTTTATTGATAAGCTGGCCGAAAAACCACAGGCTAAAGTTCATAACACTTTAGAACTTTTAGTTGAGTTTGGACCTCAATTAAAACTGCCCCATGCTAAAAAAGTAAGCAATACTCCGCTTTGGGAGCTAAGAGTTTTAGGAGAAAAGTCATTAAGATTTTTCTATGAACTCTCTGCGGACTAAAAGTCCGCAGTTTCATTTAGTCTTTGTCTCCATGATACTTTAGTTGACTTTGAATGTATTCTTTTATCATCTTTAGGTTTTTCTTTCCTACAGTCTCAGCAAAATAACCACCAGCCCAGAATGACTTCATCCAAATTGTTTCTGTTAAACCAGGGAAAT
>PEZT01000014.1:0-737 GCA_002773945.1 Candidatus Beckwithbacteria bacterium CG10_big_fil_rev_8_21_14_0_10_34_10
CATTAAATTTAAGAAATCCTGTTACTAAGTATATGAAAAGCTGGGAATATGGCAAGGGATATGAACAGTATCCTGATAAAAATGTTAGTTTATTGCCAGATAAATTAAAAGGCAGAAAATACTATTTTCCCAAGAAGAAATAGGATAAAATTATAAGAAGGAGAAAATCAATGAAAATAGTTAGTGTTGATAAGGTCTATATCTATCCAGAACACATCCGGGAATTAAAAAAATATGGTGAGGTTGTTGTTTATAATGATATTCCTGATGAGCAAGAAGGAATAAAAAGAATAAAGGATGTAGAAATTGTGATTGATAACTGGTTTGAGATGCCAGCAAGAGTAATAGTTTCTGCATCTAAGCTAAAAATGATTTGTATAGCAGCTACGGGTTATGAGTGGATTGATATAAAGGAAGCAAAAAAGAAGAATATAGTTGTTAGTAATTCTCCTGGTTATGGGACAGAAGCAGTAGCTGAACATACTGCTGGACTCTTATTAAGTGCTTCTCGGTTAGCTTTTCAAGCAAGATTAGATATACAAAATGGAAAATGGGATACAATGGTTTATAAAGGAAAAGAACTGAAAGGCAAAACATTAGGAATAATTGGTTATGGTTCTATTGGTAGGAGAGTGGCGGAAATCTGTCAAAAAGGTTTTGGAGTTAAAATCTTGTATGCTAACACTTCAACTAACAGGAATGACTTTGAGTCTCTTTTGAGAAACAGCGACTTTATT
>PEZT01000014.1:764-7683 GCA_002773945.1 Candidatus Beckwithbacteria bacterium CG10_big_fil_rev_8_21_14_0_10_34_10
GGAAATTTTAGTTAAGAATTTACAATTAGGTAAAGTATTTGCTGCAGGACTAGATGTATTAACCAAAGAACCAATGGATAAAACGAATCCTTTATTTTCTTTTCCAAATGTAATAATTACTCCCCATATTGGTTTTAACAGCGAAGAGGCAGAATATCGTTTATCAGAAATTGTTGTTCAAAACATCAAGGCATTTTTAGATGGTAAACCTCAAAATTTAGTTAATTGAACTAAAGGTAAATTGTAGTTTATTTTTAATCATTACTTAAATTAGGAGAGAAAATGAGTGAAATTTACCAATTACCGCTTTCCTGAACAACAAAGATCATTAATCAGTTTTTGGTTGGGATTTTTATATTCCTTTAAAGTTTACTTCTACTTTTCCACCAAGGGTGTTGGCTAGTCGTTGCAAAAAGGAAAGTGAAGCAGTTGTCTGGGCATTTTCTATTCTTGAAATTACTGATTGTTGGGTTTCTAACTTTTCAGCCAGTTGTTTTTGGGTTAGCTTTTTTTTAGTTCGGGCTAAGATAATGGCTCTGGCAATTTCATACTCCAGCCTGGTTTCCTTTAAGGCTTTTTTGAATTTTGGATTCTTTAATAGTTGTTTTTTATGTGTTTGCCAATCCATGATCTTTAGAATATATCACAATTTTGTGATATTTGTCAAGGTTTATTTATTTTGCTGTTTATTTTTATTTTGATAATCTTTTAATCTATTTAAAGCTGTTTTAATTTCTTTTTTAGGAGTTTTTTGAGATTTTTTAGTAAAACCATGAAGAAATAAAAATGATTTTCCAACTTTGGCAATATAAAAAAATCTTAATGACTTTTCACCCAAAACTCTCAACTCCCAAAGGGGAGTATTAATGATTTTCTTTATATGGGGCAGCTTTAGTTGTGGTCCAAATTCAGCTAAAAGTTCAAAAGTATGGTAAATCTTGGTTTGGGATTTTTCAGGCAGTTTTTCAATAAAATCATAGACAGGATATTTTCTAAGATGTGTTTGGTAATAATCAATTCTCCAGGGCATATATTTTTATATTTTATTGTAGCAAACTTTTAAATACTATTCGGTTGAGAAAAAATAGATTAAAATATCAATATGGCTTGGCAGGTTTTAATTCTTATAAGTATTTTTTTTGGCTCTGTTTGTACTTTATTGCAAAGAGTTTTGTTAAAAGATGATGTTAGTGATGAGAAAACTTATTCGGTATTTTTTCAACTGCTGTCTGGTTTAATTATTGGTGGTTTTGGTTTGTTTTTTGCTGATATGTCTTTTCCCTCTGATTTAAGGCCTTTGGCCATTGGTTTTATTTTAATGATAGTCTTATATGGTTTTGGCAATATTTTTGTTTTTAAGGCACTGAAAAAAATGGAAGCTTCAAGATTTACTATCATTTTTTCCAGCAAAGTATTTTTTACCGTTTTTGCCTCATCATGGTTATTAGGAGAGGTTTTAACTTTAAAACAGATAATCGGAACAGTTTTGATTATTGTTGGCATTCTTTTAGTTAATATTAAATCAGCTAAACTAGCTTTTTCTAAAAATGAAATAATTGCGGTATTGGCTGCGGCTTCATTTGGTTTTGGAGTTTCCAATGATAGTTTTATGCTAAGAACTTTTAATCTTTATCCTTATGTATGTTTGGCTTTTGTAGTTCCAGCCTTGTTTATCATGGCATTAAATCCTTATACCATAAAAAATATGAAGGTATTTTTAAAAAAAGATATTATGATAAAAATGTTACTTTTGTGTTTTTTATATGCGATTCAGGCAATTTTATTTTTTACTGCCCTGCAAATGTCTAAAAATTCTTCAAGAATTGCCTCAATTAATTTGGTCGGGGTAATTACTACTGTTTTAATGGCAATTGTTTTTCTTAAAGAAAAAGATAATTTAGCCCAAAAGTTGTTGGGAACAGTTTCCAGTTTTATTGGTTTATTATTAATGACTTAATAAAACTATAAAAGGAGTTTATAAATGGTAAGGAAAATCAAAGGGATTATTTTAGATGTTGATGGCGTTATTATTGGGGAAAGGCCTGGTTTTAATTTTCCCAGCCCCCACGATGATGTGATTAGCAAGCTAAGGGAGGTAAATTTAAAAGGCATTCCGATTGCTTTATGTACGGCCAAACCCCAGTTTTCAATTAGCAGTGTTATTAAAAAAATTGGTTTGGATAATTATCATATTGCTGATGGTGGCGGGGTAATAGTTAATCCAATTCAGAACAAGGTTGTTAAGAAAAATTTAATTAAAAATAAATTAGCAGCCAAGGTCATTGAGTTTTTTTTAGATCACAATACTTATGTTGAGTTTTATACAGTTGATGACTATTTTATTCAAAAAGACCAGATTTCTAATATTACCAATAAGCATGTTCCAATTCTTTTAAAAAAGCCCAAAGTGGTTAAATCACTGGTGAGTAAGTCTTTAAAGTCAGAGATTACTAAAATAGTGCTGGTAGCAAAAGATGAAAAGGATAAAGATAGGTTAATAAAACTTTTAAAACCCTTTGCTGAAAAATTAAACTTTTACTGGGGCTTGCATCCTTCAGCTTTGCCTTTGCAGTTTGGGGTGCTGACTGCCCCAGGAGTATCTAAAAAACAGGGAGCCAGAGAGATTGCTAAAAATATTAAGGTATCTTTTAAAAATATATTGGGTGTCGGTGATACTGTTGGTGATTGGCAGTTTATTAAGTTGTGTGGTTATGGAGCGGCCATGGGCAATGCTAAGCTGGAGTTGAAAAAATTGGTTTTAGCTAAAGGTAAAGGCAGGGGCTTGGTTGGCCCTTCAG
The DNA here is from genome assembly GCA_002773945.1 of Candidatus Beckwithbacteria bacterium CG10_big_fil_rev_8_21_14_0_10_34_10. Classification (GTDB taxonomy): domain Bacteria; phylum Patescibacteriota; class Microgenomatia; order UBA1400; family UBA1400; genus 1-14-0-10-34-10. The sequence continues at coordinate 3,563 of PEZT01000014.1, forward strand.
TTGATAAAAATGGCATAATTAAAATATTAGACTATTTTGTTAAGTAAATGGGGTAGAGATGAAAAATAATTCATTTGTTGAAGTTTGTTTTTATGAAGTTAAGCTAGATAAAGCTTTGGAGTTTGAAGCTTTGATTAAAAAGGTTATTAAACACCATTGTCATTATCCTGGTGTGATTGATGTTAAGTATATGAAGCGGACTCACCGGCCTAATAGTTTTGCTGGAGCTAAGAAAGGGGAGCCAGCCATCAGGCTGAGTCAAAAGCCAAAGTTTGTTACCTATGTTTTATATTGGGAGCTGGATAATGAAATTGTTCATGGTAAAGCTACCCAATCAGGGCTAAAGCACTTTTTTAAAGAGTTTGCCAGATGTCTTGTTAAACCGCCAAAAATGATTTTGGGCGAAAGGGTAAAATGAAAATTATTCATAGTAATAAAGCTGATAGGTTTAAGAACAGTAAATCTTGTTTTGGCAAAAATTATTTTTTAGCTGATAAAGATATTGATGGGTCAGTAATTGAAGTTGGGGGCAGGTACCCAGATAAGGGCAGAGTAGTTAATCTTAAATGCAAAGAGCTTGTTTATATTCTTTCAGGTTCAGGTAAGATTGTTGTTGAAGGAAAACAAACAAGCTTTAAAAAAGGAGATATGTTGTTAATCTATCCTAAGGAAAAATATTACTGGCAGGCAGATAGTGTTATTTTAGCTGTTTGTACTCCGGCTTTTGATCCAAAACAACATCAGGAGGTTGAATAATGGGATATTTTGGTTTTTGCGGTTTGGATTGCAGTTGTTGTGATGCTTATATTGCTACTAAAAACAATGATGATAAATTAAGGGAAAAAACAGCTAAAGATTGGACAAAAAGATATAAAAAGGATAAAAAAGATCGTTTGCCAATTAAGCCGGATGAGATTAATTGTCAGGGTTGTTTATCAGCTGGCCCAATTTATCATTATTGTCATCAATGCCAGATTAGGAAATGTGGGATTAAAAAGGGGATTAAGAATTGCCAGGAATGCCAGGATTATAAATGTGATCAGTTGATTGATCTGCAAAAGCATTTTTTTTAAGATAAGGTAAGATAAAAATAATTATGATTAAAGGAAAAAAGGTAGTCTTAAGGCCGATTAATAAACAGGATTTTCCAATTTTACATCAGTGGATTAATAACCCGGCTGTAGTTAGTTTTTGGTATGGTAAAGATAAGCTCAGATCTAAAAAATGGGTTAAGGATCATTTTGATGTAATAATAAAAGGCAGGACCAATAGCAGTTGCTGGATGGTTGAGGTTAAGGGTCAGCCGATTGGCTTTATCTATAATAATGTTAACAAAGATGATGACAAAAAGTTTATTGGCCGGGTTGAACTGGACATTCTGATTGGTGAAGATAATCAGTGGGGCAAGGGTTATGGCACGGATGCTTTAAAAGCAATGATTAAATATGCTTTTGAAATCCAGAGAGCCCAAAGGGTTTATTTAACCCCTCATATTAAAAATATCCGGGCCATTCATGTTTATCAAAAGGTTGGTTTTAAAAAAGAAGGGGTTTTAAGACACTTTGAGAAATTTGAAGGTCAATGGATTGATTGTTTAATGATGTCAATTATTAAAAAAGAATATGAAAAAACAAAAGACAAAAAAGATCAGCTTTAAGCCAATTGGCATAATAAGATCAGATTTTAGCCAGGCCAAAGATACTGTTTTCTGTTGTGAAAAGGGATTAAAAGCTAAAAATATAGGGATGGTGATTTTAGATTCTAAGCATCAAAGAGGTTTAAAAGGGATTGAAAAATTTTCCCACATTTTTGTCTTATATTATCTTGATAAAATTAAAAAGGTGGAATTAATTACTTATCCCGGTCCATTATCAGTTAAAAACTTACCTCAGGTGGGGGTATTTGCCAGCCGGAGCCAATACCGGCCTAATAAAATTGCTTTAAGATTGGTTAAATTAGTTAAGGTTAAAGATAGAAGTTTGATGGTTCAGGGCTTGGATGGTTTAGATGGTTCATTGGTTTTGGATATTAAGCCTTATATTCCTGGTTTTGATCAGCCCAAGAGCATAAAAATAGCCCCATGGTATAATTGGCTAGCTAAAAATAAATAATAAAATTTAACCATGTTTAAGTTTAAAAAAATTAAAGATAAGTTGGTTTATCAGCTTGATGAAAAAGTTTGTCAAAAAATGTTTAGCATTGCCAATCAGGCTGTAAAAAACGCTTATCCTAAATCAGCTGAGGGTTATTCAGCCTCTGTTTTAACTAAAAAAGGTCATATTTATCCTGGAGTTTCTTATAATTCTGATACCTTAACTTTAACCATGCATTCTGAGGCAGTGGCTTTGGCCCATGCGGTTTTACATGGGGAAAAGGATATTATTGCGATTACCGGGCCAAATTGCCATATTTGCAAACAGCTTATTTGGGAAAATAGTTTAAGGTCGGGGATTGATATTATTGTGGTTATTAAAGATAAGAATCGGTTTAAAAAAATTCCCATTTCCCAGTTAATGCCCTATCCTTGGCCGGAAAAATAGTTTGATAAAATTTAAATAAAAAAGGAGGTAAATAATGGATCAAACAACAAAACAAATGTGTGAAAGTTGTGGCATGCCAACTGATGATAAAACCAGCTCAAAATTTGATACTCGCTATTGTATCTATTGTCAGGATCAAAACACGAGAGTGTTAAAGAGTAAAAAAGAAGTTAGGGAAGGTAGTATTCAGGCAGCCATGAGATTGATGAATAAAAGCAGAAAAGAGGCAGAAAAAATGGCTGATGAAATGATGTCTAAACTACCTCGCTGGCAAACACAAAAAAGGATTAGCTAAATTAATTTTATATTTTTAATATTATGGTAAATATTGTTTTGGCTTCAGGATCAAAAAATAGGCAAAAGCTTTTACGGGCCTTAGGCATTTCTTTTAAGATGGTGGTAAGTAATTTTGCTGAAGAAAAAATTAAGGAAGGCAATTTTAGCTTAAGAGCCAGAAAAATAGCCATGGCTAAAGCTAAAAAAGTGGCTGAAAAGGAAAAGGGCTTAATTATTGCCTGTGATACTTATACAGTTTTAGGGGGAAAGTTGATGGAAAAGCCAAAAGATTTATCTCAGGCTAAAAATATGTTAAAACAACTTTCAGGAAAAATGGCTGTTTGTTATACTGGTTTTTGTTTTTTTAATAGTGTTAAAAATGAATGTGTTGCTAAAACAGTTACCAGCAAAGTTTTTTTTAGAAAGATTTACAAAGAAGAGCTTGATGATTATGTTAAAAAATTTCCAGTCATGTCTTGGGCAGCCGCTTATGCTCCATCCAATTTATATGGATTAGGTTTGATTAAAAAAGTAATTGGTTCTTTAACTGGGTTAACCCATGGTTTGTCAATAGAGTTATTAATTCCTTTATTGGCAAAGCAAGGTTTTAAACCAAAGCCTTTGGGCATCTAGATTATCTAGCTGCCTTTAATTACTGCCAGGGGAGTAAGCTGGGCTATTTTTTTAGTTAAGCCTGCCTCAACTAAAACATTGACTACTTGATTGATGTTTTTGTAAGCTTGGGGAGCTTCATCAGCAATAGTGTGAAAATGCTTGTTATAAACAATATTTTCCATTGCTTGGATAAAATCTTTTTCTTGGATTTGTTTTCTGGCTTGGGTTCGAGACATAATTCGGCCAGCTCCATGATTGATCGAATAAAAAGTTTCTTTGTTTTTGGCAAGACCAACCATAATGTAAGAAGGTGAACCCATACTGCCGGGGACAATAGCTGGATGACCGGTTTTTAAATATATTTTAGGATTTTGCGGATGATTGGCTGGTAAAGCTCGGGTAGCGCCTTTGCGGTGGATTAAAATCCAGTTTCCCTGATAATTTTCCCATTTGGCAATGTTATGGGCAACATCATATAAAAGATTTAATTGGGTATTAAAATTATCTTTAAATACCTGGCGGACAAAATAAGTCATCATTGCCCGATTGCAAAAGGCAAAATTAACAGCTGCGGCCATAGCGCTAAAATAGTCTTTTCCTTCTTTAGTTTCTATTGGTAAAGCAGCTAATCCTTTGGTTGGGACTTTTACTTGGTATTTATCCTTAAGTTTCCAGAAAAGGTTAATGTAA
>PEZT01000024.1:0-26241 GCA_002773945.1 Candidatus Beckwithbacteria bacterium CG10_big_fil_rev_8_21_14_0_10_34_10
AGCCCGATCACGCCTTCATGCCAGTGCTTACTTTTTAAGATAATCAATTTAGGAAGTTTCTTCATGGCCTCGACCTGTTGTAGGGCTTCTTCCACATTCTTCTTGACCAGATCCTGTCTGCTGGTATTCGTCTCTCCGACGTACTGTGCAAGTCCACGCGCCTTGTCTTCATTTGTCGTACAAAGCAATCGAAGCGCATCTATGGCATCCTCAAGACGTCCAACCGCATTAATGCGAGGCGCAATAACAAACCCGATTTCATACGGTGTCACTGGCTTCTTGTCAATACCAGCTTCTTTGAGTAAGTGTTTGATGCCATGCCTGCGTACCTTTCCAAATGCTTCAAGGCCAAAGGTGACAATACTTCGGGAAGCACCTGTCAAGGGCACAAGATCGGCAATAGTACCGATTGTAGCAAGAGCCAGATAGTCAGTGCTGAAATAGGAATCCAGTAATTTTGCGTTTGGAGTTTTCTGCTTAAAGTGCTCAAACAGTTCGTGTGCCACCATATACGCAACGCCGGATCCTGAGAGTTTGGGGGTATGAAATTGGGAAAATGCACCACGGGGAACTTTTTCCTCCTGCCGATGATGATGATCGGTCACGACAACTTGTATACCAAGTGTATTGGCATAAGCCACTTCTTTTTTGGCTGAAATGCCGTGATCAACACTTATGATCAGTACCGGACGGTATTTTTTATGGACTGCATCAATACCGGTTTTTGAAAAGCCGTCTCGAAGAACTGGCCTTATTTTAATAGGTTTGGCTTTAGCTGGTCTTTTATATTTTTTAAGTCCTATTATTGGAACTAAGCTTAAAAAACAAGAGAAAACTTCTTTTGGAGATATTTTGGGAAACACAATAGATTCTCGGCCTAGAATTATTAGTACTGTAGTTGAGGCAAAGGAGAGTGAAGAAGTAAGAGACTTTTATTTAACGATTGAAAAAACCGGTCTTTTTTCCGCGCCAATAATTTCCAATATTAATATCGAAAATGATGATGAATACAAACAGGCTCTAAAAAAAGGCTTAGTTCATCCTCGGGGTAATGCTTATCCTGGTGAGGGTAGCCTAGTCTATATCTTTGGCCACTCGACTAATCATTTTTGGAATATTGCAAATATTAATGGTTTGCTTTTTGGAATAGAAAAACTGGAAAAGGGCGATAAAATAAAGGTGGAATATAATGGGGAACATTATGTTTACCATGTGTTTGATAAAAAAATTATTTCTAAAAAAGATATAGACTATGTTAAAGAAAGAGAAGGTCAGGATATTTTAGTTCTTCAGTCCTGCTGGCCGCCGGGAACAGCTTTAAAAAGAGTTTTAATCTTGGCTAAGCCCTCAAAATTTGCCAGTTTGATTTATTAGTTTAGTTATATAGCCTATAGTTGACAAACATAGAGAAAGATATTATAATCCAGCCGCTAAATTAAATTAAGCTTATTATTAAATTTTTTTTAAAAATATGAAAAAATCAATTTTGTTCTTATTCATTCTTTTTTCTATTCTTTTAGCCCCTCAAAAGGTGTGGGCAACTCAGTATGGAGAAATTGAAATAGAAAAAAAGATAAGTTTAGATAAAAAAGTTTTTAATCCTCAAGATCAAATTTTTGTCGATAATCTTTCAGCCACTCAATATCTTTTTCCAGCTGATGATAAAGTTGTCTTCCAGATTAAAGTTACTAATACTAACAATGAAAAAATAGATAAGGTAATTGTTAGAGATACTTTGCCTTTAGACTATTTAAAACTTTATGATTCTGGCAGTTTTACAATTTTAGATAATGGGGAATTAAGAGCAGATATCTATAACCTGGAGCCAGGGCAGACAGTAGAATTAAGTTTAACCGCTAAAGTTCTAAAGCAAGAAGAATTACCTCAAGCCTCAGGTTATTACTGTGCATATAATATTGCTCAGGCCTGGATTGAAGGAATTAATGGGACTTATCAAGATAATTCATTAGTTTGTCTTAAAACTGAAGGCTATATTACGACTAAAGGTGGTTTGCCTTTAGAAGTAAAAACATATCCTGAAGCTGGTCCAGCTGATAGTTTGTTAATTCTTTTAGGCTCAGGAATTTTAGCTTTAACTGGCAGTATTTTCTTAAAGAAAAAATAAGCGATTCTTATCCTTTTTCTTTAAAATATTAATTTCTTTGAAAAAGAGGCTAATTCTGTTAGACTTTAGCCAAGATGAAAAAGAATACCAATTTGTTTAAGTTTCTTCTTCTTATAGTTCTCCCATTGTTTATTCTGTTTTTAAAGTTTACGAATCAGTTGAATCTGGAAAGCCGCTTAATTCAGATGAGTAATAATACGAGTGGTTTTAGGTTTATAAGAAGAATTTTTTATCCTCAGGCTTTATGGTTAAAAACAGATGGGAATAGAATAGTTAATGAAAAAGGTGAAGTTGCTATTTTAAGGGGAGTAAATATTGGCAGCAGCCACTGGGGTTATGAAAACTGGCACAGCAAGGCAGTTAAAAAAGCCGTTAAAGACTGGAATAGCAAAATAATTAGAGTTAGGCTTTATCCTGAAGATATTATTAATGATCCCAACTTTTTCTTTGATTTGGAAAAGCAGTTTATTAATCCTGCCAGACACAAGGGCGTTTATGTTATTCTTCATGCTTTTTTAGAAGGGAGTGAAACTGATTTACCAGATGAAGAAACAATTGAGATGTGGCTTAAAGTAGTTGAGAGGTATAAAAATGAACCCCTGGTTTTATATGATTTGATTCCTGAGCCTCATGATGTTTCTCAAGAGCAGGTCAGACAGGCCTATTTGGACTTAATTCCTAAAATAAGAAAGATTCATCCCCGGTCTTTGATTTTGGTAACCGGCGTTGGCTGGGCCAGGGAAATCAATTCTTATTTAAAAAATCCTTTACCTTTTGAAAACTTGGTTTATCGGGTTAATCCTTATAACCGGGTAGGTGAGTTTGAAGGCCTTTTTGGAAAAATTGCTTTAAAATATCCGGTTTTTATAACTGAATTTGGGAAAAGAGAATTTCCGCCCATGAATGAAAGGGATATTCAAGTTCTTTTAGATTATGCTAATCAGTTGAATTTAGGTTGGACAGTCTGGAATTTTCACTCTGAAGGCTGTCCTTGTGTTCTGGCCTCCTGGCAGGATTTTACTCCTTCAGACTGGGGTCAGTTAATTTATGATGAATTAAAAAAAGAGCCTCAGGTGCAAACTTTAGCTGAAGCTAATCCGGTTTTTGAAAACCCCTCAGAACTAGTTATTTTTCAAGACTATTTTTATAATGGTTTTACAGAAAGGGGTTGGGATAGGGAAATTGACCTTCATTCCAGTGAAAACCCTTTTCACGGAGATTATGGGATAAAATTAGAACTGAAAAAGCCTTATTCTGGGGCTACTTTTATGAGCTATAACCCGGTGGATTTGGGAAAATACAGTTTTCTTCAGTTTTACCTTAATTTCTCTAAAAACTCCCCTTTTAAGTTAAAAATAGACTTAAGAGATAAAGATGACCAGGTTTTAGGAGAAACAGAGATTAATCAGTATCTGCTTATTAGCCAAGGGAACTGGTATTTAGCGGAAGTGCCTTTAAAAGACTTTTTATTAGGAGACAAAGGAATTGTGGGGATTGGTCTAAAAGAGACCTCAGGAGAAAGTCACCAGCCTATATTTATTGATGAAATTAGGGTTTTAAAGTAAAAAGGGGAATTAACAAAACAATTACTATAGGGTTGACTTTTAGAGGAAAATGAGATAAAATATTGCCTGCTCTAGTGTTCTAGGGCATTTTTTATATCTTTAAAAATAAAGATTAATTTTAGACATTTGTTAATAGAAAATTATTAGGAATTGTCTGGGATTAATCCAGAAATAAAAATATCTTTTTAACTGGATAAAAGCATTCAGCTTAAGAAGTATTTTTAGCACTTTAACAAGACGAGAGATGCAATTTTTACCTCCAAATTTATTAAAGCTTTGTGCTTGGCGCTGGCTTTGTGGACATTTTTAGTGTCTAGAAAGTCGGTGTCAAGTATAACTTGACATAAATATATGGGTTTATACCCAGGAGGTAAGTTAGATGAAGACGCACAAGATTTGGTATGTTGTTGTTTTTTGTTTAGTGGTCATTTTGGCCGGGTGTGGAGCTTCTCAGAAATCTGTGGATGCTCTTTCAACTCAGGTGGCTGAGCTTGCTCAAGCTACAAGGGTTTGTGGAACTGTGTATCCCACACCTCAACCTACGGCAATAGGAGCTACGGTAACACCTCAACCTACGGCAACGCCAGAGCCTACTGCTACGAACGAACCCAAGGAGGATTGCTGGTTCTATGCAATTCCGGAGGACTCAGTAACTTGGTCTCAAGGGTCAAGCTTGTTGGTTCAGCCCAATGTTGAGATTCGCGCAGAAGGTGAAAGATGGATTGAAAATCCTTCTGGTTCTGGAAAATGGAGTTTTTCTCATATGGTGGAATACCAGATTCCAGCGTGGAGCAAGGCTCAATACGTAAACCTTGAGAAGAGTAGGGCTAAGCAGCACGATTTCTATAATGATGCTACCAAGATAATCTGGTGGTGTGTTGCTAACACCCAACAGGATGGCGTAGCCGCGACCATGTTCGAAAATGACCCACCCAGTGGTTGGAGTCTAGAACTGTTTTATAACGGTCGGGTTGAATTGCAACAGAATGCTGGTAGCTACAGCTCAATGTTGTCGAAAACAACTGAATACTTGTTGCCCTGAGGAGGCAACAAAAGAATGAATAAGAATAAAAGAGGACCGCCAAGGGGTTGGCTGGCTGGTTCAGCTTTAAGCTGGCCAATCCCTTTTAGTCCTTTTTGCATCTCTCGTTCATTCCTAAGAATTAAAAGATAGTTTTATTTGTTTTAGTTTTTAGGAATGTTAGTTTAGATATTTATGTTTTAATTGTTTTTATGAAATTATTTAGGTTGTTTATTTTAGTTATTTGTTTTTTTGTTTTAGTTACTTCTTTTTTGAAGTTAACTGTAGTGGAGACTTTTATATTTACTCTTTCTTTGGTTTTATTGGTTCAGGGAGCTTTTGCTTCTTTTGCTATGCTTTATTCTTTTTTTTGTTTGGGGAATTTAAAAAAGGTTATGCCGCCTGATACTTTAGTTGGTTCTGATACTAATAAATTTAGCTTAATTGTTCCACTTAAAAATGAGGCTAAGGTTATTGGAGAGACTTTAAGAGCCATGACAAAGATTAAATATCCCAAGTCTTTATATGAAGTTTTAGTAGTGGTAAGGGTTGATGATATTTTAACTATTAAAGCAGTTGAAAGAGCGATTGAAAAAATGAGTTTGGGGGTTGATTTACCAGATATTAAATTAATTAAAATTGATGGGGAGCCGATAAATAAAGCTTATTCTTTAAACCAGGCTTTTTTACATGCTTCTGGAGATATTATTTCTGTTTTTGATGCCGAAGATAGTCCTAGTAAACATATTTTAAAAGCAGTTGACCAAACTTTTTTACAAACCAAAGTCGATGTTGTTCAAGCAGGAGTCCAGCTTATTAATGTTGCTTCCCGTTGGTTTTCAGCCTTAAATTGTTTGGAATACTATTTTTGGTTTAAGTCTATTTTACCTTTAATGGCATCTTTGGGAGCTAATCCTTTAGGGGGTAATACGGTTTTCTTTAAAAAGCAAGTTTTAAATTCAATTGGCGGCTGGGATGAGAATTGTTTGACTGAAGACGCGGATATTGGGATTAGGGCGGTAGCGGCTGGGTTTAAAACTAAAATGATATATTTAGAGAATTTAGCCACTTTAGAAGAAACTCCCCAGAATGAAGCCGCTTTTATCCGTCAGCGGAGCCGCTGGGATCAGGGCTATTTACAGGTTTTACTTAAAGGTGATTGGTTAAAATTACCCAGCTTAAAGCAGCAGTTTTTAAGTTTTTATCTTTTATGCCAGTTTTTAATTCATCAGTTTGTGGTTTTATCTATGATTAGCTTACCCTTAGTTTCTTTGGTAACAAAAGTGCCTTTGTGGCTGGCTTTATTTTCCTGGCTGCCGGCTTATTTTTTAGCTTTGCAAATCGGCTTGTATTTTATTGGTCTTGCGGATTTAAAAAAGCATTATCATTTAAAGTTTAAAAAAAGCCTTTATTTATATTTAATCTTGTCTTATATTCCTTACCAGTTGATGTTGAGCTTAGCTTCTTTTAGGGCGGTTTTCCGCCAGCTATTTGGTCTGCTTAACTGGGAAAAAACCCATCATTTTAATCTTCACCGCCAGCTTAAGCTGGCTTCCTAAAATTTAGGATTTTGCTTGACCTTATTTTTAAGGTAGGAGAAAATAGAGACAATGAAGCTTTTTAAACTTAAGTATTTTTTCCCGATTATTATTCTAATTTTTACTCTGCTTTCCCACGGAATTAATTTGTTTAACTACCCGGTTTTTTTAGGTGATGAGGGGATATATTCTTTTCAGGCTTGGTGGTTAGTGGGCTTGGGGAAGTTGGGACCTTATACTTATTGGTATGATCATGCTCCTTTTGGCTGGTTTTTATTAGGTTTATGGCAGCGGCTTACTTTTGGGCCTTTTAGTTTTGGTTTTTCCCTAAATTCAGGCAGGATATTAATGGTGGTTCTAGCCTCATTGGGAAGTTTAGGCATATATTATTTAGTTAAAAATTTAACTAAAAACAAATATTTAGGTTTGTTTTCCAGCTTTGTTTTTGCAATTAGTCCTTTGGCTATTTTCTATCACCGGATGATTCTTTTAGATAATATTGAGACTTTTTTCCTAATTTTTTCTTTATTGTTTTTGTTTAAGGCAAAGAAAAGAGGTTTATACTTTTTATTATCAGGTATTTTTTACGGCCTGGCCTTTTTAAGCAAGGAAATAGTTATTTTTCTTCTGCCTAGTTATGTTTTGGCTTTATTCTGGCAATCTAAGGGGAAAAATCAAAATTATACCCGGTTTTTATGTTTAAGTGCGGCTTTTTTTATAATTCTTTTTTTACCCCTATTAGCCTTGTTAAGGGGGGAGTTATTTCCCAGTGCTTGGTTTGGTGGTAAAGAGCACGTTTCTTTAATCGAAACAATTTTATTTCAATTGTCTAGGGGTTCAGGTTCAAGGCCTTGGCAGCCTTACAGCTATTTTTCTCAAAGTTTAGTTAAGTGGTTGGATCACGGGAGTTTTCTTTTTTTAGCTGGTCTTTGGGCTATGATAGTTAATCTTTTTAATTTCAAAAAAGATAAACCAAGCTTTTTATTCAGCCTTTTTTCCTTAAATTATTTGTTGTTTTTGGCAAGGGGTAGTTTTATTCTTGATTTTTATATTATTCCTCTTTTATTCTTTTTTTCAGTTAATATTAGCCTGGCTTTAAGATCTATTTATGAGGAATTTAAGCTTATTAAAAAGCTAAAGCCTTTTTATCCAATCTTGGCTTTGGTTTTCTGTTTTTGGTTAGGTTATTCTAGTCTTTACCTTTTTACTACTAAAGTGACTGGTAATCAGACGGAGGTAGTTAACTACATTAAAAACAATTTACCTGAAGAGAGTGTTATTTTAGTTGATGATTTTGCTTTTTTAGATATTAGACTTAAGAGAAATAATAATGACAAAGCTTTTCCTAGGGTTGAGTGGTATTCAAAAGCAGAAGATGATCCTCAAATTAGAGAAGAAGAATTAAAAAATGACTGGAGAAATGTAGACTTTTTGATGATTGATGACTATATTGAAAAAGGCATGGCTTCAGGAAAAATGCCATTCTTGGAAAAAGTTTTTAAGAATTCAACTTTAGTAAAAGAGTTTTCTTCAGGAGAAGAAAAAAGAGGGGGAATTAGGGTTAGTTTATTTAAGGTTGACTCTAAAAACAAAGGCTTTGAAGAGTTTATTAAAAATTAAAAGCAGTCACTAGATTTTTTAATTTTCTTCTTGTTTTAGGTAGTTTCTTCTTGGGTTTATTCCTAATTTATGTTTTAATTGTTTTTAAGGGTGAAAACAAAGAAAAAGGTAATAAAAAAAACAAGCAAAAAGCTTGGAAAACATAAGCTTTTGACGGCTATTTTTATTGTTCTTATCTCTGTTCTTTGTCTTTTAGAACTCTTATATTTTATTAAATTCAAGCCTTTTTTTTATGCTTCTGAAGATGAAAACCAAATGGCAAACTCTTTAATTGAAGATCTGTTACTGGAAAGAAAGATAAGAAAACTAAGTCTGGAGGAAAAAGTTGGGGCTTTATTTGTTTTAGGCTTTAAAGGTGTTTCTTTAAGTCCAGAACAGACTGAATTTTTTAAAGATAATCATTTTATCCATTTTCTTTTATTAGAGGAAAATATTAAGTCAGAAGAAGAGTTAATTAAATTAACTGGGGAGTTAAAAGGTTTAAATAACAGTCTTTTACCTTCTTTAATTGGGGTTGATCAGGAAGGGGGAGAAGTGGCCAGAATAAAGTTTAAGGATATAGATAATACTCCCCAAAATCAAATATTTACTCTTGAGAAAGCCTATGAAATAGGTAAGAACAGGGGAGAAATCCTTAAAAGCTTAGGGATTAATCTTAATTTTTCTCCAGTTGTGGAGATTATTAGGGATAATAACTCATATTTAGCTTTGGGGAACCGGGCTTTTTTAGGAGAAAAAGAAAAGGTTTTAGGTTTAAGTGAGGCCATGATTCAGGGGTATAAGGCTGGAGGAATAATTCCTGTTCCTAAGCATTTTCCTGGAGGACTGGGAAGAAATATGGCTGATCCCCATCAGGTTCTGCCGGTTTTAGATATAACTAGGGAGGAATTGGATAAGGATTTATATATTTTTAAAGCTTTAGCTCAAAATAACCAAGCTTCGGTTATGATGACCACTCACCTCTATTATCCTTTGATAGATAAAGATAACCCGGTTACTCTATCGGAAACCTTTGTTAGCTCTATTTTAAGACAGAGTTTAGGCTTTAGAGGAGTAATATTGACTGATGATCTTAAAATGAAAGGGATAACCAATAAATATTCAGTTCCCAAAGCCGCTTTAAAGGCTTTTCAAGCTGGTTCAGATTTGCTCCTTATTTCAGGGACAAAAGAAGAGCAAAAGCAGGCTTATGAGGTGATTTTAAAAGCAGTTAAAAATGGAGAAATTAAAGAAAAAAGATTAAATAATTCTTTAAAAAGAATCTTAAAAATCTAGTTTTCACGCTTCTTTTTTATTTGGGTTTTCATACCCTTTTCACTGCCTATAATAGATATCCTATAGAATGTCTATTATAGAAAGGGATTAGGCCCTTTATTTGTTTTAATAATATTAATCTTTTACTCATATTAAAAGCCTTTTTTATATGTTATTTAAAAACATGAAGATTTATTAATATTATAGTCCTATAGTACTTGACAGAAAATAAGTTAGATGGTATATTAAATATGTAATTAGATGAATATAAAGGAGGGGTATTTAAGAGCAGTTGCCCCTGCTCTTTTTTAATTGACACTTAAAGATAAAAAACATTTTAATAGAGAAAAGAAGAGATTCTCTTTTTCTCCCTGTTAAAAAAACAGGAATTTCTTTAAAAAGATATTAGGTAAAAGCACCTAAAAACCCTTTTAAAGAAAGCACTTTAAAATATTGCCTACTTTTTAAAAAGAAAAATCTTAAACGGAGTTTTTCTACTTATTGGTTATTCTGAGGAGTATTTTGCTCATTTAATATTTTAAGTGGGTAAAGTACTCCTCAGAAGGTGAGAAGTGGGAGACAAAAATCTCACTCACTGCGTAAAGCAGCACCAAAGCCAATAAAGGGCGCGAGGACAGGATCTAGCTGGCAGTTGGCATAACTTGGCAACTGATGAAAGCGAATCTTAAAAGGTAGATCTGAACAGCTGATCACGGCTGGTTAAAAAAAGTGAGAGCCTACATTGGGTGGGTGAACGCTTAGGTTAGCTTGGATAACTAAACTAAGATTAAAGTCTTAATCCTCTGGTTTTATCTCGTCTTGGGATAAAGCTTAAGAGTACTGGGTAAAACCAGTACAAGACTAAAGGGAAGAAGTTGCCCTTGAAAAACAAAAAGAGCTTCTGGAGATTTCCAGTCCTTTCTGGAATGGCGAAAGCCAAGAGTTAGTGATAACTAAAAAAGAGGAAAGAAGTTAATCTGTGGTCGGGACTCGACTGCAGGGAGCCTCGACAAACAGGCTTACTTCTTTAGGGATTGATTAATCCTTTCACCGTGAGGTGATAAACCTACCCTATGTAGGTTAATCCGGAGTTTTACTCTAAACTTCGTCAGGACATTGAGTCTTTAAAAAAAGAGTGGGGGTCAGCTTAATCCTTTGAGTTTCCCACAAGGAAAGGAAAGGGGTATCCCAGCATTAGCTAAAGCTGACTAGGATCCAAAAGAGGTCTTTTATGGAAAATATAAGTTTAGAAGAAAAAAAGAGTCTTTATGGAGCAGGCTGGTGGCTGGTTGGGACGATCGTCCCGGCCGCCGTCATTGGTGTTTGTTTTCCTGCATCAAGGCTTTTTGTGCTTTTGGTGTTGGTTTTTTCTCAAGCTGCGATGCTTGAGTTTTTCCGGAAACCCGTGATTGCAAAAGCATATCCCGGTAATGGCAATTACGTAAAAATTGCTTCTTCATTAGGTTATGATTGTGTAATATTCGTAATAGTGGCCTTAATGGTCCTAAAACCATATCTCTACTTTTTTGGCCTTATGAGTTTTGGGGGAACAGTGGGTTTTACGATACTCGCTGTTTCCAAAAAAAAGTAGGCACCCGCAATAAGTGGTTGTTTAATTTAGGATAGCGGGCCTAAACTTTCCTTTTCAGGAATGAGCTTTTAGCTTTAAACAATCACATTTTTTCAGTAATTATTAGTTTATTAGTAATTAGTGAAAAGATGAAATGAAAATGGTTTTAAAAATAAGAGTTAGCTTTTTTTAACAGTAAAGATTCGGTCGGAAGAGAGAACCCCTCGCTTTTGACCGATTCCTTGCTGTTAAAGCAAGAGAACTTTGATTAAGCTTTGAAGTTTTAAAAGCAAAACTTTAAAAAGCAGTCAAAGAGCACTTTAACAATTCCAAAGAGCAAAATATATGGACAGGCCTATTGTGGGTAGAAATACTTCTATCTAGAATTGGCTTGTCCATTGGGGATGAGTTTAAGAGATAGTGGAGGTTTTTGATGAAGAAGTTGGTTTTAAGTTGTTTAATCGGGTTGGGGCTAACCTTAGCTCTGTTGTTTTGTTTTTCTAACGTAGAAGCAAGTAATGGTCGTGTTTATGTTGTTGAAACTGGCGACACCCTGTGGGGAATCGCCTATCTTTTTTCTGGGACGGTGGAGGAACTCAAGGAGGTAAACGCCTTGACCTCTAATTTAATTGTAGCTGGTCAGAAGCTCAAGATTCCAGAAGCCTGGGGTCTTTATTATGAGTTGGACCCATTTCTTTTAGAGGGGCTTCATAGTACTGTGAGACCTGCGTACATAGGACAAGTAATGGCTTTAATCGAAATAGAGATAGGGGGATCAATCTTCAACTTCTGGGAAGAAGTGGCTAATGGTAAAATATGGTTTTTTAATTACCAGGCCGAAGGCCTGGAAGATCCGCTTAAGCGGTTTTAGTTAGGAGAAGCAAAGATGAAGATACTACGGGGTATTTTAGCGCTGGGAGGATTTTTGCTGGTAGGCCTTTTTGACGGTCTACCTAGTTTGGTCATTATTCCCTTGGGGATTTTGGCCACCGGAGTATTAGTGTTGGTTGTGATAAGACACTTCATTGTTAAAAGGAGATAAGAATGCTAAGCAAGGATCAAATTAGGTTTTTATTTTTTATTCTAGCCTCATTCTGTGGGGCAACCCTGTTATTAGCAGGTTTATACAAGCTGTTTTTTAGATAGGAAACAGAGAGGAGAGCGCTTGGGAGAAGCGCTCTCTCTAACCTTTAAGTGGGATAAACTATTAATTTACCTCTTAAGCGAGGTTTATTTGATATTTTTATCTTTACTTTTTGGTTGGCTCTTTGGAATTTTTTCTTTGTTCTTAAAGATTTTTTTAAGGATAAAGATAAAATTATTGGTTATTTTTTAGTTTTCCACAAAGGTTTTTATTTTTGTTTAAAAGTTTATATTTACAGAGGTAGTTTTATTATAAGTATTCTTATAGGGTTAGTGTTTTTCTTGATATATTTTGCTATAGGGTTGACAAGTGGATATTTCTTGTGCTAAATTTAGGCAATAATAAAAGAGCATCGCTGTCGTTGATGATTCCTCAAAAAGAAATCCACGAGTAGCAATGCCCTTTTAAGATAGGTTCGACTCAAGGACAGGATAAGCCGATACCTTAAGTACTTTAAATCATAATTTGGTATCTTTGTCAAGCAATTCATTCTTTAGATAGGGGGTGATGAGTAGGGCAGGCACATCACTCCCTATCTAAGAAATTAAGCCTTGACAAGGGATAAGAGACTTGATTTAATTAAGATAGTTTTAGATTTTCCCCAAAAAAGCAGATAAGAGTGTATTTTTTTATAATTCATGAACTTAAGTAGTTCTTCTTAAAAGTTTTTTATATATATTTATAGGAGGTTTTTTATGGCTTCTACTACTGTTAAAAAGAAAACTGGAACAACTGCATCAAAAATGACAGTTGAAGATTTAGTTGGTTTAAATGAGGTTAAGGTTGAAAGAAAAGTTAGTTTTTCTCCCAGAAAGTCTGTTGCTCCTAGAGAAAATAGCCCTTCTTCAGTTGGAAGATCAGGAGCGGTTAGAAGATATACCCCTCAGGGGTTTGATGGTTTGGTTGATAACCGAAGGATTCCTGATGCAGATGTCCCGACTGAGGTTTTAGAAGGGGTTTTAGATTTAGAGCCTAATGGTCATGGGATTTTAAGACCTAAGTTTATTCCTTCTGATAAAGATATTTATATTTCTACTTCTCAAATTAGAAGGTTTGGTTTACGGCCGGGTGATTTGGTTTATGGTCCTGCCAGGCAGCCAAAAGAAAATGAAAGATATTGGGGGCTTTTAAAAGTAGAAAAGGTTAATGGGAAAGAGATTGATAAATTAGGCCAGCGGCCTAATTATGATGACATGACGCCTTTATATCCTGATGAGCAGATTAGATTGGAAACAGAAACAGATTTACTTTCTACCAGGTTAATTGATCTGGTGGCGCCGATTGGCAAGGGCCAGCGGGGTTTAATTGTTTCTCCGCCTAAAGCCGGAAAAACAACCATGTTAAAACAAATCGCCGATGGGGTAGCCAAAAACCATAAAAATATTCATTTAATGGCTGTTTTGGTGGGAGAAAGACCAGAAGAAGTAACTGATATTAAAAGAAGTGTTAAGGGGGATGTGGTCGCTTCTAACTTTGATGAGCCGGGTGATAAGCAGACTAGAGCAGCCGAAATTGCTTTGGAAAGAGCCAAAAGATTAGTGGAAATGGGTCAGGATGTGCTTATCCTACTTGATTCAATTACCCGTTTAGCCAGGGCTTATAATTTGTCTATTCCGACTTCAGGGAGGACTTTATCCGGTGGTTTTGATCCAGCCGCTTTACACCCGCCCAAAAAGTTCTTTGGAGCGGCCAGAAACTTTGAAGAGGGTGGATCTTTAACTATTATTGGAACGGCTTTAGTTGATACTGGTTCGAGGATGGATGAGTTAATTTACGAAGAGTTTAAGGGTACCGGCAATATGGAGCTTCATTTGGATCGGGCTTTAGAACAACGGCGGGTTTTCCCAGCCATTGATGTCCAATTATCCGGCACGAGGCAAGAGCAATTATTGTTTGATAAAAAAACTTATGAAAAAATTGCCACCATGAGGCGGATGCTGGATGTTTTAGGCAAGAATGAGAGAACCGAACTTTTATTAGAAAGACTAAAGAAAACTAAAACTAACAAAGAGTTTTTAGAGAGTTTAAACAAAGGTTAAAAACTCCAAGAATTTGTCTTTTTTAGTTTAGTTGGTTAATATTTTTAATATTGTATAATATAACCTGGGTTTAAGGACTCAGGTTTTTTGTTTATTAATATATATTAAAACTAAAAAAGAATAAAAAATGGTTAGAAAGATTAAGTTTTCCATTTTAGTTGAGTTAAAAGAATATATTTCTTTTTTAAAAGAGTATTTTAGGAAGAAATTTCTCCACTATTTTAATCGTTTTGAAACCGGTAAAGGGGTGATTGTGGGGACTTTAGTGGCGAAAAGAGGTAAGTATGTCCGGCCTTTTTTACACTCCTCCATGATGGGTTTGTTTTTGATTGGGATGATGCTAGCCCCTTTAATTAAAAGCGCTTTACCAGAAAGTGAAAATTATGGGACTGGCGGCGGCGTTTATTTAGTTGAAGCCAGTTTGGGTGAATCAACTACTACTCAAGTATCAGTTAAGCCTAGAGATAGTGTGGTTTCCTATTATGTTCAATCAGGGGATACTTTATCTTCTATTGCTTTAAAGTTTGGGATTTCTGAAGAAACAATTAGCTGGCAGAATGATTTAGCCAAAGACAGCCTTTTAAAAGAAAACCAAAAATTAGAGATTCCGCCGGTTTCCGGAATTGTCCATAAGGTTAAAAGAGGCGAAACTATTTATTCAATTGCCAAAAAATATTTAGTTGAAGCCCAGCAGATTGTTAACTGGCCATTTAACACTTTTACCAATGATGAGACTTTTGCTTTGGCGGTTGGCCAGCTTTTGATTGTGCCTGAGGGAATTCAGCCTAAAGCCAGTCCAGCGCCGGAATATTTGGCCAGGCGCTATCAGCTGACGCCTGATGCCGGAGTTGTTTCCGGCACTGGCAATTTTGTTTGGCCGACTTCCGGCGGCATTACCCAGTACTTTGTTTGGTATCATCCGGCTATTGATATTGCCAATCGGAATGCTCCGGATATTTTAGCGGCTGATTCTGGCCGGGTTATTCTGGTAAGGTTTGACAAATATGCTTATGGCCACCATCTTATTATTGATCATGGTAATGGCTTTACCACTCTTTATGCTCATCTGTCTTCAATTTATGTAAACGAAGGCCAGACAGTGGCTAGGGGTAATTCTATTGGCCGGATGGGAAGTACTGGTCGATCAACCGGCACTCACCTTCACTTTGAAATTAGGAGTAATGGGGTGGCTCAAAACCCCTTGGTTTATTTAAAATAGCCTTAAATATTAAAAAGGAGTTTTAGGGAATTTAAAGCTTCATTCCAATCAGCCCCTAAACTGGCTAAGAATTCTTTGGGGCTTTGTTTTTCATTGAGGCTTTTGACTGCCTGGCTCAGGATTTGGTTTTTATCTTCAGTGCTAGCTGCTTTATCAACAATTTTTCTTAACAAAGCGGCAATCACTATTCCGTAAGCATAATTGGCTGGTTCAAGGGGGGTTTGATTAACATTAAATCGGTCTCCTAAAAATCTGCCGGTGGGAACAAAGCAATTAAGAGCCTCACCAACATTTTCCTGATAGCTTGCCTCCATTTCTTTAAAAAAGTTAGCTTTGTCTTTTCCTTTTTCACCGTTATTAACAACTTTTTCCGCTTCTTGCCAAACATTTAGTTCATGAAGAATTAAGCCGGCATACTTGGTGATTAAAAACTTTTGTCTGGCTTGAAAATATCCTTTGGCTGGCATTCGGCTTTCTTGAAATAAAGAGAAGACTTCTTTTAAGGGGATGGGCCGGCCGCTTATTAATAAAGGAAATGATTGGTTGTCTTTTAAACTTAAAAAGATTTCCAAAGCATGGCCAAATTCATGATTAAGATAGCGATATTCTTCCGGGTGGTTAAAGTTTCCTGGGGTAGTGATGATCACTGGAAAATTTTTGACCAGTTGCCAGGCAGCTGAGTCTTCTAGTCCCGGATAATTGTTTTTAAGTTGGGGCGGTCGGGAAATATAGAAGTAGCCGGCAGTCAATAGTTCCGGAGCCAGATTTTCAGTTATAATGGCGACTTTTTTTTGAAAATCATCTTTATCAATTCCTAATTCTTCAAGGCTTTTTTGTAATAAATCGGTCGGGTCAGCCTGAGGATCAACATTAAGATTTAAGCCTTTTAAAACTTGCCTTTCTTTTAGAAAATAGTCGGTTTTTTCTCCATGATTTTCAGGAATTTGTTTTAAAAGCTTAATCATTTTAAGGATATCTTGTTTTGTTTCTTCTGGTGATTGACCGGTCATTAATTCTAGATATTGGTCAATTGATTGAAAGCCGAGTTTTTTTAAGATCTTTATTTTGCTAAATAAAAGTTCAGCGGTTGCTTGGCTGTCCATTCTTTCAACCGTGTCAAAAATTAAGTTCTGTTCTTTAATTTCCGCCTCAGTTATTCCTGATTCTATTTTGATTAAAGGATTTTTAAGCCTGATATAGCTTCGCCAGAGATTTTCTCCTTTTTGCTGGCGGTTTCCAAGCCATCCTAAAATATTTTTTTTATCTTTTCTGTTTGCCAGATTCGAAAGCCTCTCCTCAAATTCTTTATCATTTCCCCGATATCCTCTTTGTCCTGAAGGTAAGCTAATATCAATATATCTAGGCAAGAAAGCCCTTAAAAATTGTTTGGCTTGGGGATTATCTTTTTTTGAAAGTTCCATTAATTTTAAAATAGTTTGTTTATTAACTAAGTCTTTATGAGCGTCTCTCTCTTCAATATAGGGCTCTAATTTTTTAGGATCGGAAAGGGGATAAAAAAATTCAGATTTGGTAAAAAATAGAAGGGCGAGGGAAGTGGGAACATTTAAGTAGTTATAAGCTTTTTCTTCAAGGTCAGCTAAAAATATCTGGTCTTCATTTAAAGGGTTTATTTCTGGCTTGCTTTCATCCATAAGCTATAGTTTAACACAGGAATTCAAAAAAATTAAGATTATGAGTTATTAAGAGAAGATTGCAGTTAAAAATTAAACAAACTGGAGTGGTTAAAAGTTAGTTTATTAAAATAGAATTTGTTATAATATCGGCAAGATGGTAGCAGAAGTTTTAGTTGAGCCAAAAATTACGGCTTTAGCTGAAAAGATTCAGAAGAGATTTGAAGAAAGAGATTTTGTTTCTTTTGATGAAATGATAACTTTGATGAAGGAACTTGGTTTTGGTCAGACTCCTAGACAAGGCCTTTTTTTAGATGGTGGTTTAATTGCTTTAGAGACGGCTTTTCCAGAGGTTGAACAAGTAAGGGAAGAAGCTAATCTTACTGGTTGGAATCTGTCAGCCTCTGATCCCTCTTTTTAAGCTTAAATTTATTTTTAGTGTTTAAAAAAATTTTAATCAATAATTTTTAGAGTTTGTCGATTGGATTTTTATTCTATTTATTTTATACTTATTTTATAAGGTTATGACTGAAAATCTTGAAGTTGGTCAAATTACTGGTGTTGGTGAAAAAACCGGCAGTTTTCTTACTAAACCAGATTTTAGTCTTGAAGAGGAACAAAAGAAACTTCTGACTTCTTTTTCCCCTTATTTAAACCTTATTCTTGAAGGGAAATTGCCGGAAAATTTGGAAAAGATAGAAAACCAGCCTTTAAGGATTACCCTTAAATTGGGGAAAAAGAGGCTTAAACAGGAAGAGGATTTTGTTTTGGGAGGTCAAGAATCTGCTTTTAAGGCCTTAAAAGAAATAAACCCAGGCTTTCCGGTAGAAAGACCGGCTGTCGAAGTAATTAAAGACCTTTCCGGGGTTAGAGCAATTAAATTTGAAAAGGTTGAGGATTTAGTTGATGTTTTGGGTATTAGAGCTGGAGAGGGAGAAGAAGCCAGGGAAGCTGCCATAAAAGTAATTCAGAATCAAGGTGGTTTTGGCTTTTTAACTCATTCAGGTTATGTTTTGGTTTGGGGAAAAGGTGAAATTTTGGCTCAAGTTAAAGCTCATGAACAATGGGAACAGGTGGCCCAGACGGGAATTGATTTCTTAGACCGGGCCCTTGGTTTAGCCGAAAGAGAGCCTTTAACTGCTGAAGAAAAATATAGCCAAAAGCTCTTGGCTGATTTGGGAGCCAGAATCGCCACTGCCACCGACAATTATTCTCCAGCTGCTGATAGAAGATTGGCTCAAGCTTATGGGGTAAAGCCGGGCTTGAATTTAGCTGATTTAGGGCCAGTTAATCTCCGTTATCAAAACTCCAACCAGTTGTTAAAATCAGCCATTGCTTATTACCGAGATAAACTTGATAAAGAGTTAGCTAATAAAGATCTTCCTGAGCAAGAGCAGGTTAGAAAAAAAATCGGTTTGGAGATTTTACTTCACTTGGTAAATGTTAAGGAATTGCTGTTTAAAAACCAAATCTCTTTGGGTTCAGTTAATTTGATAACCACTGATTTTTTCCCAAATTTGTCTGTTTTAAAAACAGCTGCTGAGGGTCGGCGGCTTCAGCCAGCTTTTCAGTTTAAACCCGGTGATAAAGTTAAAGTTGGGGCAGAAAAGACAACTATTGTTAAGACTATTGGCATCGGTGGTCAATCAGAGGTCTATTTAGTAGAAAATGATAAGGGTGAAAAAATGGCTTTAAAAGGAAGTCTTTCAACTTCCGGAGCGGTTGATTCTTTAATTAGGGAGATTAACCTGACTCAAAACCGGCTGGCTGGAGTCAAATCAATCACCCACGTTTTAGATTACCGTTATGCCAATGGCCGGCTTTGGGCCTTGATTGACTATATTGACGGAATCACTTTGGAAACAGAGATAAGCAGCTTTAAATATCAAAGCAAGGTAGATGGCTGGAAAAAGTTGATGCTGGAAAGCCTTTTGGCTTTAAATGAAATTCATCAGGCTCAGGATCATCGGGGAAAAGGAGCCGTTCATTTGGATATTAAACCGGGAAATATTATGAGAAGGTCAACTGATGGAAAAATTATCTATATTGATCCGGGGACAGCCGTAAAATTAGACCGCCAGGGTCATTCAACCAGTAATTTAGGCATTGGAACTGAAGGTTATTGTCCACCGGAGCAATGGGATGATAAGGCGGTTTTAACTCGGGCAACAGATATTCATGCTTGGGCAGCTACTATGCTTGAAGCCTTGACTGGTAAATCTCCGGATGAATTTCAGCAGCTGCATTCCCGGCTGGGTTTTAATGATTTGAATTTGGTAAAGTTGGTTTTAAAATCCAAAATACCGAATTCTTCGGAAAGGGAAAAACTTATTGATTGGTTTTGCAAAGCTTTAGAGCCAGATCAGCAAAAACGTTGGCAGAACATTGAAGAGATGATTGGTTCTTGTCCCGATCTTAAACTTGCTGGCCAGTTTTTTATTCAGGATCGCTGGCGCCAGACTGAGTGGAAAAAAGTTTTAAAAGATTTTAGAAAAACTTTTATAACTGCCGGTTTAGGAGGTTTAGTTGTTTATTTGATGTTGCTAAGAAATGGTAATTTGGATACCTCTTTGGAAGAAATTATTAGCCAATCAAGTCCTACTTTAGCTTTAACTGATAATTCAGAAGTTAGTCAAGAGCCTTTACTTACAGCTACTTCTATTCCTACTCCTATAGAGGAGCCGACAATGATTCCCATTCCCGCTGATGAACCTACTCCTACCAAAGAGCCTCCAGCGCCAACAAAAGAGATTGTTAGAGATTTTTCAGAAACTTCTCTTTTTCCAAAAGAATTACCAATTTATGATTTTGACAGGCAAGTTTTTAATTTTCAGGAAGTATTTACAGCAGCTGTTCTTAATGAAATTCCTGGAAAAGATAGAATTCTTTCTGACCCTCCCTGGAAATATTACCAAATGCCTGCAGGACAATATAATTTTGGTGGTTTGTATTTAAATACTGATCGTTTTGGAGAGTCTACAGAATCAATTTATTTAGGATCAGCTGATAATGTTTTTTTACTCCCAGAACCGTCAGGGTCATCTAAAGGGATTGTTAATTTCTTACTTAGAGGAATAGAAGACAAAGATTTTGCCCAGAAAATTATTGTTAGTACTGATTCTGATTGGCTGGCGGGAAACTATAGTGAACTACAAACTAAACTTGAAGAACAAGATGTTAATCCTAATAGAGGTATCTCGGTTACAGTTAATCCTGATTCGTCTGTTTTAGTTTTTAGATCCTTAAATGATTGCCGTCTTTATGATGGTTATTCTAAAGAAGAGGAAAAAGCCTTGTACGAATTTCAAGGGGGAAGAGAAATATATATTTGGGGGATTGTTAGGGATAGGGTAAATAGTCAAATCTATTATTATGTTTCAGATAACCCCTTATCGGCTGTGTCTGAATCAGGGAGGATAATCTCCGGCTTTATTGGTGGTTTGGAGGAATTAAGAATTCCTGAAGATTCAAAAGTTAATAGCCAAATTTGGTTTCTTAATGTTGATCCTGATTTGATGTCTAAGGCTGTTGCTGATGCTAATTTAATTGCTTTAACGGCTATAGCGGAAGCACATTCTCCTACAGAGGCGCCTACTTTAACTCCTAGCCCCGAACCAAATCCAACTTTAGTTCTAGGGATAGAAAATGTCAATATAAAAGGGGAAACTGCTGGTTGTGAGGATGAAGCTATTAAAGGTGGTCGCTTTCCAGTGGAATACTTAGATTATTTTAAACCTGGTTTTAGTTATCAACCAACTTTATATAAAAATATTCCCGAGCAGACACAGGATGGAATTATAATAGTTCCTAGTGTTTGGGAGAAAACTGTTCCTGAGGTTTGGGGGGTAGTTTTAGAGAATGGTTTTTGGGGAACAAGAACAGACCCCTTATATTTTATTAATGTTAAAGATGACAGTTTTTTTAAGGGTGAAAAATATTTTATTAAAGGCCAGGGGATTAGTTTACGGGAAGATGGCCGGGCTTTCTGGTGGGTGATTGTCCCTGATGAGCAAGACCATATTCCCGCTCAAGAAATTTTGAAAATGCCTGAACCTAATACCGGTGGATTATTAAATTTAACTGCCACTTTAGTTAGTACTAATGAGTATCAGATAGTTGATTGTTATAGTGGGCCTAATCGGTCTCAATACCGTCGAGCATGGGCAGATTCAGACAAAGCTTTTGTTGTTGCCGCTGTTAATGACTTACATGTTGAGGACGGAGAGGGAATTAATGTTTGGCTAATGGTTTGGAATGATACGGTTAAAGAATATGGTTTTGTCAGAAGTGATAATCTTAAATTTAACCCCAATCAAATAGGCAAAATACCTTTTGTCCAAATCAATACTCAAAATCAAGATTCTTGGATAAGTATAAAATAGGGAAGTCAGTTAATTTTAAAGGGCTTTATTTTGTTAAAATCCAAAGGTTGAGTTATAATTTGCCTAATTAAGTCAGTTTGTTGGGCCCATAGGTAAGTGGTATACCGCATCCCTCGCATGGATGAATTCTGAGTTCGATTCTCAGTGGGTCCACTATTTTAATTTTATTAAAGGAGAGATAGATGGAAAATAGTAACATTAAAGATCAGGCTTTAATATGTCAGGAATGCAGTCAAACTTATGCCTGGACAACGGATGAACAGGAATATTATAAGAAGAAAGGTTTTGAAAAACCAACTCATTGTCCAATTTGTCGAGCAGTTATAAAAGAAGCTTCTAAAGATAAATTTAGAGGTAAAATAAAAAGAGAGTAGAATAAAGATTAAACTTATCTAATCTAATCTAATTAGGATGTTTGATTAATAAAAAAGCCCTTTTTTAAAAGGGCTTTTTTATATTTATCCTGTTTTCTTTAAATATTTATTCTTCTTGGGCTGATTTAGTCGCTTCATCAAGCTGTTCATCAGTTAATTCCGGTAGATTGGGTTTAGAATCAGCTGGCAGCTCTACCTTTTTCTCATTTGGTTTGGGAGTGGGTAGAGGCTCAGGTTCTTTTAACTGTTCTTCTTTAGGAATATTTTCTCCGGTTGCTTGAGCAGTAGGCGCTTCCGGTAAATTCTGCCTAATTTCTTCTAACTCCTGAGCTGCTTTCTGGTAATCAGGGCTGTCAATTGGCACTAGGCTTAGAGCCGCCTGCATATTAGAAAAAGCATTGGTCCAATCTTCTTTTTCCCGATATGAGGCTGCCAGATTGTAATAGGCATTAGCATAATCAGTTTTAAGATTAGCCGCCTGTAAAAACTGCTGAATGGCCCGGTCATAATCTTTGACCGCATAGAAAAGACTACCCAGTTCAAGTCTTAACATCGGGTTAGTTGGATCATTTCTAATTGCTTCTAAATAAGCGGCCACTGACCAATCACCAGCACCTTGAGCAATATAAATTACATTTCGATAAATAATGGCCTGGTTCAGCCAGTAATCACTGATTTGGGAATTGAGAGTAGAGGCGGCCTTAGCTTCTCTAATAGATTGAGAGATTAATTGGCTGATATTATTTCTATCCTGATCAGACAAATTTTCTTGACTAGCTAAAGAATTGGCTAAAGCTAAATTAGTATTTGAGTAGGAAACCCGGTAATTCTCAGAAAAGCGGTTATAATTAATTGCTTTTATCTGATAATTGTAGGTTTCACCGCCCCGGTTTTCTTGAGCCGCTAAAAGACTCTTGCGGAAATAAAAATCTCCCATCCAGAGACGGCCATACCAGTAAAGAGAGAAAATACTTAGCAAAAAGACTAGACCGGAAATACCCCAGATTAAAGTTTGGGATTTAATCTGGTGTTCATAACCGAGCTGTGTTTCTGCCGGCATTTTACTAGCTTGGAGTAAACCAATTAGTAAAAAGGTTAAAAACAAACTCAAGAAACCGGCCGCAAAAACTAACTGGCTTAAGAAAGTAGTTAAAAGAGCAATATACAAAAACTTATTTATTAAAGAACCTTTAAAGTTTTCTCCTTTTAAACTACTCCAAACAATCCAGATGTAACTTGCCAGACCTAAAAGTCCGACGGTAGATATTAAATTAAAATACTGGTTGGAATTAGAACCAAATCTAATCGCCCAGAGATTAGTGCTGTTTAAGCCAATTGGTCGAAAATGGGTAAAAGCACTAATAAAATTGCCTGGTCCGACTCCAAAAAAAGCGGTTCTGAATGTTTTAAAACCTTCAACCGCAATCACCCAGCCAAAGCGAGGATTTAAGTAATTTAAAGATATAGTTTTATCAATAAAAAGAGCGATGACTAAACCAATGGCTAAAGTTTGCATAGAAGCAGCCCCAAAAAGAAAGATCTTCCGGCTAAGCTTTTTACTCTTATAAGCCCAGTAAACAGTCGCTGGGAGTAAACTAAGCATAAAAAGACCAGTACTTAAAGGTGAGCCAGTTGGTGTCCAAGCCTTGCTATTCAGCCACTGCGGCCCCACTAAAGAAAAGAACTTTAAATAAGATAAGAGACTAATAGTTCCTAAACCCAGGCTGGAAACTAAAAGGCCATCCAAAACCAAACGAACGGCGTTTTTTCCTTTAAGATGATTAACAATAATAAAGTATAAAAGGGTTAAAGTAATAATTAAACCAGTTTCTCCGCTTAAAGTTAGAACTTTATTGGGTGATTGAATAATAGTGGCTAAAAGATAAGAACCTAATAAACTTAAAATTGGTAAGTTTAAAGGGGCTTTAAGAAATTTAATTTTCTGATTAAAAAAGCTATTTATTCCCCAAATAAAAAGAAGAATAATAACAACGGCAATCAATAAAACAGTTTTATTAAAACCATAAAAATCAGCCGTTAAAGGAATAAAGAAAAAGGGGATTAAAAGGCTTAAACCTGCCAGAATCCAGTTATAAATTTTATTCTCATTTTTCATTAGAGGCTTAAAAGTTTTCTTTAAATTTTCTGGCTTCATTTGATTGCTAAGATTAGTGCTAAAACTTGGCTTAAAGTCTTCCATTTTTAAACTCCTTTAAATGCTTTTAACTATAATTTAGTTAAAAACTAATTACTTATTTTAATTAAAAATAAGAACGATTATTAATTATAATAACTATATTTATTAAATCCTGTTTTTAATAAGACTGTCAAGTAGCAAAATATATCTATTACTATTAATCTTATAGTTATATAATATAAAGATTAAAAATACAAGAAAAAAATCCTTCTAAAAAATATCCTCTAGTTTTTATGTTAAAAAGTGTCATATTTTTGCTTAATTCTTAATGATTTTTACCTTTAATTTTAATAAAAACTAATAATATATGATGGAATAAGAATGAGATCGTTTTAATTTGACCGTCATTATAAAAAGGGTGAAATAAATGTTTTACTTCTATTTCTGGCTTAGGGTTTAAAGCCGATAATATTATTTTTTTTAAGTTAATTTTTAAGTCTAAAAAATTAACTCTAGAATATCTCTTAATCTTTATACTATATTAAATAAAATTTAAATCCGAAGTTTTAATTTGTTTCTTTTTTGAATTTTTTCTAGTTAATGATCCACCAGCTGAATTCAATTTCTTTATTAATAGGATTATTAATGGCAACGGTAAAAAAGCCTTCTTCCCCGTCTTTTTTGTTTCTTATATATAAGACTTGATTATTGGTATCAGAATTAGGGGTAATATAGATTAAACTTTCAGGGTTAATATTCTGATTCATGATCGTTAATTCATTTTGATAAGCTTTTAAGACTCCAATGCCGGCAGTGGCATTAATGTTAATTTGGGGTAGAACATCATTGTAGCGGTCGGGAAGTTTAGTGGCGGAAGCAATATTTAATTTTTGGAAATTAGCTGAACCTGAAGCATCAATGCTGGCGACTTCATTATTAAAACTATCCATAATTTTTAGTTTCTTGTTGCCGGATTGGCTGGCTTCCAGGGTAATAGATAAATTATCTAAGGGTTTAATTAAATTGGCAAATAAACTGCCGGAAACGGTCGCTTCTTGGGTTTGTAAACTTGAAGTATTAATCTTTCCATTAACGTTTAAGTTGCCATTAATATAAATTTCCCCGCTTTCATCAATAACAAACTGACCGGCCATGATATCTATTCCTCCCAAAGCGGTTGGCTGAAGATAAAGCCGGCCGCCTAAAGTATTAATACTGTTCTGGCCAATCAAAAGATTGTCTTGAATGGTTAAAGTATTATTAACTTTTAAAGTATTAATGCTGGCTTGGCCTAAAACGGCTAAAAACTCATTAAAGATTCCCAAATCAGCATCTAGAGAACTAATGTCTAAATAGTTAAGATTGTTTACTAAATCAGTTGAGCCTGATTGGCTGGCTTCGGGTAAATCTTCAAAGCCTGAAATACTGGCTTCAAAACTATCTCCTAAAATTAAGCCGGCTGATTGACTGGCATTTCTACTACTATATATAGAAGCGGCAATGGTGCTAATTTTGTCATCTAAACCTTCAATTAAATCAGCTTCAATTTTATCTACCAGTAATTTTTCAAAAATACCTTTTTGGGCTTTAAGGTCACCGGAAAAAGTAGCATTGCCTTCACTATCTAAAGAGAAAACCTCTTTATTTTTATCATTTACAACCTTAAATTTTTGAGTTCCGGTAAGACTAACCATTAAATCATGGTCAGACATAGGTTTTAAAACTTCAGCTTTAATGCTTCGGGCAATTAAGTTATCAGTTTCTACAAGGGGAGAGATAATAGTTTGAGCCTCTAGGCGGTCTGCTAAAACTTCTATGAAAGAAGCAGTATTAGCCTTCAATATATTATAAATACCATTGGTTAGTTGTTCTATTATTTGACTTAACTCATTTATTTTTTCATTAAGAGAGAAAAGATAAAGGACATTTTCTTCTACTTTTTCTAAGAGTCTCATATCTCTTTGCTGTAAGGTTAAATTAGCCCAGCCCGTAATGTCATCCATGGAAGGAATATTAGGTAAATGTTTATTAAGAGAAATATATTCTTTTAGTTTCTCTAAGGAAAAGAATTGATAGTCTTTTTCAAAAACATAATCAGGAGCAGAAAGACCAACACCATCATCAAAAAACCCCCCTCCTATTACTTTAATATCACCACCATTGATTTCCAGCTTGGATTGGGGATTAGTGGTGCCAATGCCAACATTACCTTTTAAAATGGTTTTGGTAATAGAGTCATTGCCTAAAACTACACTGTTTGAGCCGACACCAATAGCTGAGGGGCCAATAACAACTTCGTTTGTGTCTCCGGCACTTCCTGCCCGAGTGTTATATCCCAAGAAAAGAGAATTATTGGAGGTTTGGTTATTGGAACCACTGGCTAGATATTCTCCGGCCTGATAACCCACGGCCGAGTTTTGGTAGCCACTGGTATTACCATAGAGAGCTTGATAACCCACGGCCGAGTTATCATAGCCGGTGGTATTAGATCTAAGAGAGTCTGCTCCCACAGCCGAGTTTTGGTAGCCACTGGTATTACCATAGAGAGCTTGATAACCTGAGGCAGAGTTATAATAACCGGTGGTATTGATGTAGAGAGCGCTTTTTCCCATAGCAGAGTTA
>PEZT01000024.1:26325-26546 GCA_002773945.1 Candidatus Beckwithbacteria bacterium CG10_big_fil_rev_8_21_14_0_10_34_10
TGAGGCAGAGTTTAAGTTTCCGGTATTGTTGTAAAGACTTTCGTAACCCACGGCCGAGTTATCATAGCCGGTGGTATTACTGTAGAGAGCCTGATAACCCACGGCCGAGTTTTGGTAGCCACTGGTATTACTGTAGAGAGCGCTTTTTCCCATAGCAGAGTTATAATAACCGGTGGTATTAGATTTAAGAGCTTTTGCCCCTAAGGCCGAGTTTTCATAGC
>PEZT01000024.1:26564-37491 GCA_002773945.1 Candidatus Beckwithbacteria bacterium CG10_big_fil_rev_8_21_14_0_10_34_10
CCACGGCCGAGTTATCATAGCCGATGGTATTGGAATTGCCAGAGCCTAAACCAACAAAAGTATTGTAATATCCTTGATCCCCGCTACTATGGGAGAGATTTGTTCCGCCATTTCCTAAAATCAAGGTTCCGGTCATTAAAGTGGGGCGGTAAGCAATTACGGTTCCATCCAGGGCAATTTTACCGGAAACATCTAATCTATGCCCTGGATTAGTAGTTCCAATTCCCATATAACCAGTATCAGTTATTCTCATTGCTTCAGTAAGAGAATTGCCAGTGTCAAAAGCAAGGCCGGCTATGCCATAGCCATAAGCAATGCTTCGGATGCGGGCCGCCCCATTGGGGTCAGCATAATCTTTGAATAAAATGGCTGAACCTTGATCATAATTTTCTGCCAGGCTTTCTAAAATCAAAAGAGTTTGAATTCCAGAATTATCAGTAAAAATATGAAGTTGAGCGTCAGGACTGGTGGTGCCAATGCCAATATTCCCAGAGAGTTCATAAATTACTGAGTTTATAATTGTATCTGTGTCGGACATTTTAGGAATGTAGTCGGCAGTGGTTTGCGAATAGTCAACTAAAGTATTTCCCCAGACTCGGGAGTCAATTTCATCGGTAATGACTTCGTTTGAAGAGTTAAGGACTAGAACCGTGTTGTCTTCTCCGGCTAAAGCACTATTTAAAGTTAAGGTGCTGGCTAAGTTCAAGCCACCGCCAGTGGTAAAATCTGTTCCTGAATCACCAATATTTAAAATGAGGTTGTCTTGCATATCAATATCGCCATTTAAGAAAAGGGCGTCAATATGGGCGGTGTCCAGATAAGCGGTGCCGTCAATATAGAGGTTTCTCCATTCTAAAGTTGAGGAGCCTAAATCATGACCATTGTCAGAATTGGGAATAATATTACCTCCTACCCTCATCTCGGCTTCAAATTTGCTGTTGCCCGCCACATGGAGTTTGTAACTGGGAGTGCTGGTGCCAATGCCCACTTGTTCAGAATCAGCATTAATATAGAAGAGGGGAATATTAGTGTTGCCTTTCCAAAGAAAATCAATATCTTCCAAATTATAGTTGCCGGTTAAAATATCCTGGGTGTCATCTTCTAAAAACTGGAGAAATTTGGCCCCACCAGCATTAAGATAAATAAGATCATCTTCAAAAGTTAAAAAAGTATCATCATCACCTAGGTGGTTTAAATATGAAGAAATTCCCACATTGCCAGCGCTGGTAACCTGAAATAGGTTTTGACTTAAAGTGTTTTGAATTTGAACCAGATTGCTTTTCCAACCTTTAATGCTTAAAGCGCTGGCTTGAAGAGTGCCTCCAACAGTTGCATCTCTGGTTAAGCTTAAATCTCCTTCAGAGGTGACTTTAAACCTGGTAATCTCTGCTAAACCAGAGGAAAGCCTTAAAAGATCATAGCCAGAATAACTGTTGCCTGCCCAAGCAGAGACTAGGGCGCCACTGCTAATATTGGCGTTGCTGATCTTGAAATGATCATCAGAGGTTGTTCCTAAAAAGAATCTGATCGCTCCTTGACCATCAGGCGCCAGACTGATATCACCGTCAGTTCCAGTATCAGTACTCAGGGTTAATTCTTGGCCTTTAATGCCGAAATTGCCGCCTAAAGAATAAAGAGTTGGGCTGTCAGCTCCTAAAACCAGATCTCCAGTGTCAGTGGTGACTGGTATTTTAGAAGCACCGGCTGAAGCAGAAGGAGTATATTCCTGTAAAGCCCGAGCATTAAGACAATAGTCACAAGTGCCGCTTTTTAGGCCGCCTTCAACTTCAGTCAGTTCACCACTACTTTCATCATAAACATATAGAGGCTCAGATTCTTCCAAAGTTTTTTGGGGAAGGGAGATTGGCTCAATTTCCTGAATAAAGCTTTCTGCCTGTTTACCTTTTTGGTTTTTATTGTTTTTAAGAATAAAAAACAGACCAATGGAAGAGGCAATAATTAAAATTACTAAAGTAACTACAACTAAAACAAAAGTTTTTTTATGTTCCTTAAAAAGCTCGGCCATTTTATGTTGACTATCTAAAAGGGGATTTTCCTTAATGATTTGGGCCTGGGGAATGTTTTCTAATTTTGCAGCGGGACTGACCATCATTAATTGATTAGTCTTTAAATATCCTCCAAAGGAACGCAAGGCAGATAAATGGCGATTAATTGTTTTAGCGGGGGTCTTTGATTTAGAAAGATATATTTTGTAGTTATTTAATATAGTAGGGGTAATTTGATCGGTTAAGTCAGCCTTTAGGCTGGGATATTTAGCTTGAAACCAAGTTAAGAACTTTCGCAGATCGGAAAGGTAATTGCTAATTGAGCTTTGGGATAAGCGTTTAGAAACTAAATATTGTTGATAACTTTTAATTACTTCTTCAATCATTTAATTTAAGGTAGGGTATTTATTAGGCATAAATGGCATATTTTTAATTTTCCTCTGATAATTACAAAGATTAGATAAACACTTCTTGTTTTATACTATATATAATAAGCCTAACTTCAGTCAATAAGCTAAATATATATAATAGTATAAATTCAGTTTATGAGAGGAATATGGACTTAAAGAGACTTATTTTTATTATATAAACCTTTCACAGACCCAAATTGAAGGATAATAGCTTATCAAAGTATATAAAAGTATTTTAATTTAATCAGGGCTAAAAAAACCTTATTTTTAACTAAATGTGGATAACCAGCTTTAATATTCTATCTTGACAAGTTGGTTAGTGTTGTGTTATTAATTTTATAAGGATAATAAATACAACATATATTCAAATATTAATAAAATTCAGTGATGACCTGGTTTATTCTAGTTATATTATTAATAAATCTAATTTTCTTTATTACTTTTATATAGTATTTAACATTATGATATATTAAGATGGTAGGCTACAAGATCTTAAAGCGAAAAATAATCTTTTTTTTAGCTTTAGAAGGAGGCTTTTTTAATAAAAGTCCTCAATTATTTTATTATCCTTATTCTTTTTTATATGCTCGTCTTTTTTCTTTTAAACCTAGCTCTATTAGGGGAGCAGTTTTAAGCTTGGTTAAAGATGGGTTAGTTGACAAGATTTATAAAGACAAGATGGCCCTTTTTCGTTTGACCTCTAAGGGAAGAGATATATTGTTATCGTTTTTTCAGGTTACTTTGGGTCTAAAAACCGGCTGGGATGGAGCTTGGCGCTTGGTTTTAATTAAGGAAAAGGGGAATAAAGAATTGGAATTGAAAAAGGTCAGGCAGATTTTAAAACATTTGGGTTTTAGAAAGTTTAGCCGAGGAATATATTTTTCTCCGCTCAAAGTAGAAGATAAGCTAAAAAATACTCTGTTAGAGGAGAGAATTTCTGCAAAAATTGCGGTTATCAAAACAGGCGAAATGTTCTTAATTGACAACCAGGAGTTAGCTAACCAGTTTTGGGCCTTAGAAGGGATTACAAGGGATTTTAATAGTCTTATCAGCCGATCTTCGGGTCTGCTAAGGAGATTTAAACATAGAAAAAGATTGACAGATAAAGGAAAAAACGAGTTTTTCCTCATATTGGATTTTTACTTTACTCTGTTAGAGAGAACTCCTGCTATCCCTAAAAACCTAGTTTTTAATGAAATTCCGCTAGTTTTAGCTCAAAAAGCAGTCTTAGGGCTATGTTTGGAAGCTAAAAAATATGGGTTATAGTTTGATATCTTTTGATGTTTTTTGTTTGGACAAAAAGTTTAAATTCCCGCAGATTATCTTTATTTTCCAGTTAGGTTAGCAACCTTGTAATCTTTTTTAAAATTTATTCTTCTTGAGGAAAATATAATTTAGAAGCCAAATTCTTCTGGTTCAACAAAAAAGGGAATGCTTTGGTTGTTTTCATCTTTTAAAAGCAGGGAAATAATGGTTTTGTCACTTGCCACTTGGATGTGATTAAGCTGGTTAGATTCCATTTCTGACCCTTCCTGGTAAAAGACTTGCAGTTTAGCGCCTTTGGGGGCATTAAAGACTTGGATGATGTCATTATTTTCAGTTATTTGAACTTGGGTTTGAAGGGTGTAAACAGTAAAAGGATAGGCCCAGGAAGCGCCTTTTGCTCCTATCTGGAGGCCAATATTCCCCGAACTGGCATTGTCAGGGAGGGTAAATTCAATCAGCTCTGGTGTCCATCTTAAAAGGTTTTCTTCAGGAATTTCAAACTTATTTAAAAACAGCTTTTTGTTATTAGGGTTATTGCCAAAATTCTCCCCTTCAATTAAAACCGCATCACCTATTTTGCCTAAAAAGGGCCAGATTAGGTCAATCCTGGGGTTGCCTTCTGATGGACTGCCATATTTTTTAATGGGAGTGACTATTTTAGGTTTTTCAAAATAGGCTTTAGAGGCCAGTTTAGTTTCTTGTTGGGTGACCCAGACAGTTACCGGAGTGGCTAAAGCGACGGCTATTAAAAGAGTATAGCCAATAATTTTTATAAAAGGAGTGTTTTCTAGGGTTTTTAAGATTTTCATATTAATATTTTAATTGTTCTATTAATTATTTTATAATGTTTTTTCATTCTAGCTTATTTTATTCTCTAATTTCAATCATGCTGGCTTTGGAATTAAAATGGATGGAATATTTTTCAAAGAAACCAGATCGACCCAAAATGGGTTTTGTCCCGGCCGCCTCAGTAAAAACTAGGGGAATTTTAATTTCCTGTTCGCCCAGTTTTATTTTTACCTCAGCCCGGTAAGCAAAAGAAGTGGTGTTGCCAAAACCGCCAAAAGTTGACCGGGGCAGTTTAGCTAAAGAGATGCCCATTTTTTTTGATTCTTCTCTAGGGAGGGAAGAAACCAAAGCCCCGGAATCAAGTAAAAACTCTTTTTCCATAAAGCCGTCAGAGGGGTAGTAGACGGGGATTTTAACAATTGGTTCAAAAACTTCCCCAAAATCCTTCCATAAAACTGGTTGATAGCGGGCTTGATAAAGAACCTCGCCTGAGGTGCCAGTGACTTGCTTGGCCAGGACATTTTTACTTAAATACAGACCAAGAATTAAGGCAGTGGCA
The DNA here is from genome assembly GCA_002773945.1 of Candidatus Beckwithbacteria bacterium CG10_big_fil_rev_8_21_14_0_10_34_10. Classification (GTDB taxonomy): domain Bacteria; phylum Patescibacteriota; class Microgenomatia; order UBA1400; family UBA1400; genus 1-14-0-10-34-10. The sequence goes on from PEZT01000024.1 coordinate 31,595, forward strand.
ATAAAAATGACAATGTAGGCTAGTTTAGTCCAGGCCCGCCAGGAAATATCTTTTTCTTGCTTTTGGGTGATGTTGGTAGAAGAAATTGGATCTTGACTTGGTTTTTGACCTAGACTTTGGAAAGAAGGAGCGGGAATACTAGCTGGATTAACAGGACTTGCCGGCGGTTGAATATTGGTTTGGTTTATAGGTTGAACAAAATTTTTATTTTCTTGAGGAATAGAATCAGCCATAATTTAAATATAGCAGATAAGTTTGGGAAAGCAAAGATTTATTTATTTTAGGTTAATTAAAAATAGTTTTTTCTTCTTAATATGATAAGTATATGATTATATAGTAAGATATAATTAATATATAATCAAACTATAAAGGAAAAAATGACTTATATTATCACTAGCCTTAGATTATCAAAGAAAGATTTTAAACTAAGAGTTCTTAAAGAGGAAAAATTTTTATCATTAAGGGATAATAAGAAAGCTATTTTTTGGCTTGATGGGTTTATAAAAAAATATCAATCGGCTTTAAGAGAATTAGCCAGGAAATAAATGATTAATGGTTTATTTTATTAAGATTAGTGGAATTAATTTAAAAATGACCAATAAAGAGGTTGTCAGTCTGGGTTTAGATATTAGCAATAAAAAAATGGGATTAAAAAAGATTGTTTTATGGTTAGAAGAAAACACTAATAAAAGGTAAGCTTTTAAGGGTTGGTTTTTTAGAGTCTCTAAAGACTAGATTTGATTACAATCAGACCATTTCTAATAGGGACTACCTGCCAGTAATTTTCTAAAGCTGCTGTTTGGACTTGCTCAAATTCATAAGCCAGATAGCCTTCTTCTCGTAATGCCATACTTAAATGAATTTGGCCAGCGTAGGGTGATTCATTAGTAAACCACTGTTTAATTGGAAAGATATCTTCTGTTAGTCTTGATTCATATCTGCTGATACCTCCCTCAGAACTGAGGGCATAAAGAGCATTACCGGTAATTAGGAGCGGAAATTTTTTGTTTGTTTGTCCAGCAATGTTTTCTACTAACTTTGTATCAAAACAATTAGCCCTGATTGTTTCAAATGATGGACTTGGGAATTCAAGGCCGTAATCTTGGTATTTTATTAATTCTTCAATTTCCGCCATAGTTAAAGATCCTTTTATTCGTCTACAACAATCCTCCGTCGATTTTGTTTTGGTGATATATGAAATAACAGCGGCTGATAAATCCATGGCTATATAGATGGCCTGAGGAAAAGCATTACGGACAATTTCTCTAACACCATGTCGATTGCCTCGGCCGCCTTCGACTACAAGATCAACTTGATTCAGCAAGGGACATTCTGATTTACACCTTTCAAGATCATCAGATACGTTATAGATAAATTCTATGTCTTGAGGACAAAATGATATTTCCGGATATTGTTTTCTTTCTGACATAATAAAAAAACTGCTTTTTAGGCAGTTAATATATTAAGAGTATTATAAGGCTTTAGACAGGATTTATAAAGAGATTAAGGATTTGGTTTAGTCCTTCTAAAGGATAACCAGATAAAGCCTTAACAATTTTTTCAGCGGGTTTAGTTTCTTCCTTTTTTAGAATAAAATGTGTTTTAATCGATTGTCTTTTTATAAGGGGTGTTGTAATATTTGTTTAAGTCAATCATAAAAAGATTGAACCAATGATGGAAACAAATGAATCATTATCTCCAATCAATCAATTGGATAAAAATTTTAACGAATATAGTCTGGCCTATTTAAGATTAACAGGTAAGGCAAGAGAATTAGCTAATAAAACTCAGGCTTCGGAAAAACTAGATTCTGATTGGCAGACACAGATTCAGGAATCAATGACTGATCTCCGGCCGTTTTTTAAAGAAACCGGTTTAAAAGTGGTTACTAATTTTATTAACCAGGAGCAAGAAACTCAAAAATGGTGGGAAGATTTTGATGAAAGAGAAAAACATGGCCTATTGGAAAAACTGGGAGTGGCAGGAGATAAAGCTTCAATAGAAAGAATTGCCGGCGGCCTGGCAGTGGTTCTTTCTCCCAAAGATTTTCAGCGCTTGGCAGCAACTAGAATGTTTAAAGACGGAGAAATTGTCACTGATCCTGAACTCATTAGCAATCAGCTTAAGATGACCCCGGAAGCAGGTTTTCTTGTTGATCAAAAAGATATCCCTCAAGATTTAGATTTACCTAAAGGAGCAAGGCTTTGTTTTGTTCTTAAAAGCGGTTTTAAATCTCAAAAAAGAAATTATGTTAACCAAGCAATTTTCCATGAAGAGAATGAAATTATTGGTGAAATCATAGATGAGGCAATTTTAAATGACTCTCGGGTTAAAAAACTTGATAACTTAGCAGAAACAGTTGACTTAAAAAACCTGGTTGGTGAAGAGTTTTACCAAGAGGTTTTAACACCTGTTTTACATGATCTTGCCAGCCACTTGGCTGAGGGTAATACTAATATCAGCTTGGGAGCCATGGGGATTACTCCTGAAGATAAAGGAAAATATCCTGAAGGAATTAATTTTATTCAAGGCATAATTACCGGAGTTAAAAAACAACTGGAAGATGAAAAACGCTCTCCTTTGGATTTAGGGGTGATTGTCCAGGGAGGAACTTTAAGGCCGGAAAACCTTTTAAAATATCTTCATCAGGAAGAAAACTTTGAAGACATCTTAAAAAAAACAGAAATTAATGACAAAGATTTTAGAGGCATAAGTTTTGATTCTGAAAAAAAAGGCCGGTTTGTTTTTAATACTGCCACTTTAAGACCTGGAGACATTTTAACTTTGGATAATATTGATTATGTAATCAAAAGACCGATTGGCCAGGGAGCTTTTGGGGTGGTTTATGAGGCTTCTACCAATAACGGAAAAAAAGTTGCCGTCAAGGAAATTATCTTTGAGGCGCCTCAGGCTTTGTTTGCTTCTGGAGCAACAGCAGGGGCCTTATTTGAAGGTTTTATTAATAAACAAACCGATCCTGACAATCCTGACCCTTTTATCTTAATAGATCAGCTTAAAAGCTATCTTAGACCTCAGCCGGAGGATAAACATTTTTCCCAGCATGAATTTGCCAGAAACTACCTTCAATACCTTGATGATTATTTAAAAGATAATTTAACACCCAATGTCCGGCAATATTTAAATAGCGGCCAAGATAAACTTTGTTTCAGCAGATTTGATCGGCATACAGGTGAGTCAATTGTTTATCATAAATTACAGAAACAAGATATTATTAAAACTTTAAAACAGGCAATAATAAATTTTCCTTCTTCAGCTGGTTCATTGAGAGACACATTAGGTACAGCAGTAGGGATGTTTACAAGGGAAAGTGAAGTTCTTCATACACTTTACGGGATTCCTGGAATTGCCGGCTCTTTAGGTTTAGTTCAGTCTAGGATTTATGAAGAAGCCAATCCTAGATATGACTGTTTTTACATGATTCAGGATTTTGCCGAAGGGGAGGATTTGAGGGACTATTTGCAAAATCACCAATGGAATTTGCAGGAAAAAATTGATTTTGCAATTAGCTTTTTGAAGACTCTCGGAGAGGTTCATAAAAAAGGGATAATTCACAAAGATATTAAGCCGGAAAACATTAAGGTTGATCAGCAGGGAAAAGCAGTAATTATGGATTTTGGAATTGCCAAATCCCGGCTTTCGGAAATGGCTGCTGCAGATAAACTGGGAATAAGAAAAGGAACCACTCAGATGGGAACAATTGTTTACAATTCTTTAGAACATATTGTTGGTAGGACTGACGCCCGGTCAGACATTTATTCCACCGGCATGCTTTTGTTTGAAATTTTGACAGGAGAGGATGTCCAACAGACCATGGAGCAGTTTGGGCCAGCAGGAATAAAAGAAAGAAGGAGGTATGTAGAAAATAAGCTTTCCCAAAAAGATATAAGAGGGCAAAGAGTTTATCCTTTGGATCTTCAGCAGATTATTCTTAAGGCAATTGAGGAAAAGCCGGCTGATCGTTTTCAATCAGCCGAGGAAATGGTAGTTGCTTTGGAAAGTTCTTTAAAGGTGATTAATGATAAACAAAAGAGAGTTGTTTTTAACTCTCCTGATTCTGACATTCCTTGCTATTGGAATCCTGTAGAACAGCTAAAAGCAATTGAAGCAAAAAGAATTCTGGGTAAAGATTTTTTGGGAATAGAAGCAGTCAGGAATATGGAATTTGAATTGAGAAATCTAGGGGTTGATATTAGTTTTGATTTGGATATCTTAGGTGATTTACAAAGCGTACCAGAAATTCCTTATTCTTTTAAAGACCTGGAAATTGCTAAACAAAACGGAGAAATGCTGGTTTTAAGAGCTCAAACAATGGAAGTGAGACGTAATGGAGAGCGTGTAACAATTGCTAATTTCCGGGAAATATTTTCTAAAGATCCACTAGGATTAAAATATAGTCTTTTTGACCCAAATTTTTGGTATAAAAATGAACAATTTGCTAATACAATGGAGATAAAATTAGGCTGGTCATTGGTTAAAAAAGAGGTTTTGGCTGGTTCTTTGGACACAACATGGGATTATCAGGAACAACTTCTTCGACAATATGGAGATGATTTAAAGAAATTAGGGGCGGATCATTTTTATGTCAAGCGCAGAACTGCCATGGAAGCTACTTGGGATACAATACTTTATTATATAAATACTGGTAATAGTCTTCTTGTAGCTTGTGACTGGGGGCAATCAAGTATCTTAAATAAGAAAGTTTACGCTGGACACTTCCTCTTGAATGGTTTTGGCATATATTGCAGTTCTCCTAATAATAAAGATGGATTAGTAGGGGTTTGTCCTTGCCGATAGTTTTATTATTATTTTTTGAGGAGTTTACTAAGTCGCGATTTTAAGCGAGAAGCTTTATTTTTATGAATAATATTTTTTTTGACTGCTCTATTAAGATAAGAATAAACTTCTTTTAAGTTTTCTTTACTTGGTTTTTGGCGTATTTATTTTACAGCTGATTTATATTTTATCCTAACAATCTTATTAACTTCTGCTCTCCTTTTATCTTTTTTTGGGGTTTTAATGGCTGATTTTGTAATTGGCATAATATTCTTAGTTTAATTAAAATAAAAGTTTTAGTTATATTTTAGGAGGGAATTTTAAATTTTAGGACTTATTTTTTTAATTTTTTAGGCTTTCACAATTTATTAACTTAGCTTGGGAGGTTTTTTTAGACAAAGATTAATAAGGTTGGTTATATTAAAAGTTATTTTGGTTGAAAAAACTGCTCGTTTATATCAACCCCTATATGGCTTTCAAACAGAGGAAAACTAAATCTAGCGGCCTGAGGAAATTCAGCTTTTAATGTTTCTAAAAATTCAGGTATACAAAAAGGTTTTTCCCAAAAATATGGATTAGTAAAAAACTTCCATTTGGCAATTTGATCTGGGTAAACCCTTTGGATATCTGAATCTATTCTTGGACCTGGGAAGCTCAATCCCCAATAGGGAGTTGTAAGAAGATCTGTTAAACAGGTATTACACATTTTTTCTAACCCTTTTTTTGTAAGAGGTAGTTCAAATTTACTAGATATAAGGGTGGTTGCGTGGGCTAAATTAAGGGAATTTTCTTCCGCAAGATAGGCAAGATAATGATTGGGAATATTGCTTTCTTGGGGAGTAATGGTAATTATTCTGGCTTTTCTAAGATTATCAAGGCTGGGAAAATCTAAAGGAAAATTGTGATAAAAACTTTGATAGTTGTCAATTGTTTTCTGCCAAAATGGTTCTGCTTTATTAAACCAATCTTCCGGAATGGAAGTGACTTCTATATTAGGATGGATGATTGCAGGCTCAGGGACGACGATAGCTGTAGGTGTAGCTTCTTGGCCGCAAGATAATCTTTCAATTGTCATCTTATTTATTCCTTATAATGCCAGTATT
>PEZT01000007.1 GCA_002773945.1 Candidatus Beckwithbacteria bacterium CG10_big_fil_rev_8_21_14_0_10_34_10
GGATTTTAAACAACAAAACACCAATTGAGTTTAGCAGGGAGGTAAACGAAACCTTGATACTCTACACTTCTTGATTTAATTTGGGAAAACCCCATATAATGGAAGATATGCTTGCCAAACTTCACTATCTTTTTCTGCCTCAGGAGAAAAATAATCAAAAGGCTAAGAGTCTTCATTTATCTTCCTTGTTAGTTTTTCTTTTTTTAGTGATTGTTTTTCAAAGTACTTTAACTTTAATTGATCGGTTTAAACCTGGTGTTTTAGGCTTTGCTTCTAATGTTGCCCCTCAGGCTTTATTAGACCTAACCAATCAAGAAAGAGCGCTTAATAATTTACCACCTTTAAAGCTTAACCGTTTATTATCTGAAGCAGCCCAGCAAAAGGCGGCCACCATGTTTTCTTATGGCTGTTGGTCTCATAATTGTAATCAGAAAGACCCTTGGTGGTTCTTTAAAAACGTGGGTTATGATTATTCATATGCGGGTGAGAATTTAGCCCGAGATTTTGGGGAAAGTGGAAATGTTGTTAAAGCTTGGATGGATTCACCAACTCATCGAGATAATATTTTAAATTCCCATTATGATGAAATCGGCTTTGCCGTCGTTAATGGGGTTTTAAATGGAGAAGAAACAACTTTGGTGGTTCAGCTTTTTGGCTCTCAGGATATTGCTGGTCAAATTACTTCCGGAACTAAGGATTTAACTATGAAAACTGAAAAAACATTAGGGGAAAAAGAGACTGCTTTAACCGGAGAAACCCTGTTAGTCCAAACCGAGCCGGTGGGGGGTCTTAGAGGAAAAAGGTTTAATTTATCCAGCTTTAGTTTAACCAAAACATTTTCTTTAATTTTAATTAGCCTTTTAGCTTTAGTTTTATTAATTGACAGTATTTTGATTTATCGGCAAAGAATTGTTAGAATTTCCGGGAAAAGCTTTATTCATTTATCATTTTTTATTATAATTCTTTTAAGTGTTTTGCTTTCTTACCCGGGCCAAATAATGTAAAAAATATGTTAAACGAACTTTATAAAAATAGGCTCCATTATTTATTTCTTTTTACTGGCTTATTTTTAGGTTTAACTTTCTTTTTTGGTTTGTTTAATTTGCCCAGCTTTAAGGTCGGTTCAATTATTGGCTTATGTGTCTTTTATTTTTTCTGGGGAATAATTCACCACTGGCTGGAAAAGGATTTACATATTAAAATAGTCTTAGAATATTTATTTGTTAGTTTAATTGCTTTAGCTATTTTATTATCATTAATTTGGCGTGCCCAGGGAGGAAGACTATTATGAAAGGTGCAGTATTAGCTGGTGGTTTTGGAACCCGGCTTTATCCATTAACTTTTGCGACCAATAAGCATTTACTTCCGGTTTATTCTAAACCAATGTGTTTTTATCCGGTAGAAACTTTAGTTAAAGCCGGAATAAAAGAAGTAATTCTGGTTAGTTCTGGTCCTCATGCCGGTCATTTTATTCAAGTTTTAAAAAATGGTCAGGATTTAGGCTTAGATCATTTGGAGTATGCTTATCAGGAGAATCCCAAGGGAGGAATTGCTGATGCCTTGTCTGTGTGTGAAGATTTTGCCGAGGGCGGCCCTTTAGCGGTCATCTTAGGTGATAATACCACTGATGCTGATATAAGTTCAGCCGTCGCCAGTTTTAAAGACGGGGCTTTAGTATTTTTGAAAAAATATGAGGATAAGAAAATGCTTAAAAGATTTGGGGTGCCGGTGTTTGATGAGAGTAATAAAAGAATCGTTGAAGTGGAGGAAAAACCCGAGAATCCTAAGAGTAATTATGCTCAAACCGGACTTTATCTTTATGACAGGTCAGTTTTTCAAAGGATTAAAAAATTAATCCCTTCAGCCAGGGGAGAGTTGGAAATCTCCAGCTTAAACAGTCTTTATGCTCAGGATAAAAAACTTTATTGGGCTGAGTTAAAAGGTTATTGGCAGGATGCCGGAACTTTTAGAGCTCTTTTTGAAGCGAATAAATATTGGGCGGGAAAAAGTGAATAAAAAATGAAAATAAAGCTGCCTATTTTAAAAATATTGTTTTTAATTTTTGTTTTAACTGGCTTTTTTATTGTAAAGCCAGTTTGGGCAGATCAAGAAATGGATGATTATTCTTTTCAACTGGAAACCTACCAGAAAGTTTATGAGGAGTTTAAGTTAAGCCGGAACAAGTTTTTAAAGTATCAGGTTTTAAGTGCCAGGGAGCAGGTTCAGGAAGCTTTAAAAAATATTCTTCTTCAGAGAAATAAGGTTTTAAAAGCCTATTTTTTACTTTTAAAAAGCCGTTTGAATAATTCTTCTCAAGACCTTAATCCTTTAATTGATGAAAAAATCCTATTCTTAGATGAAAAAAATGAAGAAATTGATGGTTTAGAAACAGCTTCTTTAGATGAACTTTTTTCAATTTCTGATGAGATTGAGGAGGGGGAAGCAGAGTTTGATATTTTAGCTTATAAAGTTGTTTCGGAGATTATTTTAAATCGGACTAGAAGTTTGCATCAAGAATCAGTTTCATTGGAAAAACTAATTAAGGAGGAAATTGGTAAGCCTGAGGATTCAACTGAGAGCGCTAAGCTTAATTTATGGTTAAAAGAGGTAGGAGTAAAAAATTATTTAGCCGAAAAAGAAATTGAAGCCAGTGAGCTTAATTTATCTAACCTAAAAAGCTCTAAAGGCCGGTCTAAAATGATGGTTTACTTTAATGATTTAAAAATTGATTGTCAGGATGCTCAGGGTCATCTTGAACAGGCGGTTTCTTTTCAAAAAGAAATCCTTTTAAAACTAAAATGACAGAAATAGGGAAAGAAGAATTACCAGTTAAAATGGAAAAAGCCCCGGAAAAGGTCTTAGGTCCGGCCGTAGAGGAGAAGGATGGGGAAAAGATTAAAAAAAAGAAAAAGAAACATTTTCTTTATATTTCCATTGTATTAATATTTTTAGCTCTCTTAGGAGGAGGTATTTTAGTTAGTCAAAGATCTCCTGAAGAGACCTTAGAGCCTTTGCCATCACCAACTGAAAGTCCTCTGCCCTCTTCAAGTCCCCCGCTTGAGGTTGATCCTGATAGTTTGGAGGGAAAGGTAAATAGTTTGGAAAAAAAGTTAAAAGAGGTTGATCTTAAGGAAGAAAGTTTAAGTCCAACCAGATTAGATTTTAAGCTTCGGTTTCAATTTGATTAATTAAATTATTTTTAGTTTGATTTCCTTTTTAGAAAAATATTAAGCTTTAAAAGTTAGTTATTATAGTTGACTAATTTTTTGCCTTCGTTAAAATAGGGGTTATGAGAACTAATGTTCCTTTGGCAGAGAAAATTAGACCCGAGAATTTAAAAGACTTTATTGGTCAAAAACATTTAGTTGGTCCGGGTAAACCCTTAAAGTTAACAATCCAAAAAAAAGAGGTTTTTTCCATGATTTTCTGGGGACCGCCAGGCTGTGGGAAAACAACTTTAGCCAAAATTATTGCCAAAAAGACCAATTTAGATTTTTTTTATCTTTCGGCTGTTTCTGCCGGGAAAAATGATTTAAGGAAAATAATTACCTCTATTAAAGATGGGCTGTATAAAGATGGCTCAATTATATTTTTAGATGAGATTCATAGGTTTAACAAAGCTCAGCAGGATTTTCTTCTGCCTTCCATAGAACAGGGAATAATTACTTTTATTGGGGCGACTACCGAAAACCCCTCTTTTGAAGTCATTGGTCCCCTTTTATCTCGGGTGAGAGTTTTTACTTTAAGTGAGTTGACAGAGGAAGATATTAAAAGAATTATTAAAAAAGCTTTAAAAGCTTTAGATAAAAATTTAAAAGTTAACCTTAAAACCGTAGACTGGTTAGTTAATTTAGCCGCTGGTGATGCTAGGCAGGTAATTAATCTTTTAGAAAGCGCTTATGTTTTATTTGAAGACAAGATTAAAAAAAATAATACTATTACTTTAGAGGTTTTAAAAACTGCTCTTCAATCTCCTTATTTAAGATATGATAAGGCCGGAGAAGAACATTACAATACTATTTCAGCTTTTATTAAATCCATGAGGGCCGGTAATGTTGATAGCGCCCTATATTATCTTTCTAGGATGATTCAAGCCGGAGAAGATCCGCTATTTATAGCCAGACGAATGGTTATTTTTGCCTCAGAAGATGTGGGAATGGCTTTGCCAACCGCTTTAGTAGTGGCTAACGAGGTTTTTCAAGCCTGTAATACCATTGGTTATCCAGAATGCAGCATTAACTTAGCTCAGGGAGTAGTTTATTTAACCTCTGCTCCTAAAGACAGAAGTTCTTACAATGCTTTAAGGGAAGCTCAGGCTGATGTAGAAAAATATGGTAATTTACCTATTCCCATGATTTTAAGAAACCCAGTCACTAAACTAATGAAAAAAGTCGGTTATGGTAAAGATTATGAAATGTATCCTGATAAGACAGAGTCACTTCTGCCTGATAAAATAAAAAATAGGAAATATTATTTTTTCAAGAAAAAAAGTTAAAATAAGAAAATAGATTAAATGAAAATTATTCATAAAAATCAGACCAATAAGTTTAAAAACAGTCAAGTATGTTTTGGTGAGGAATATCCCTTAGGGGATAAAGACATAAATGGAGCAGTAATCGAAGTTAAGGGAAGATATCCAGATAAAGGCAGAGTAGTTAATCTTAAATGTAAAGAACTAGTTTATGTTCTAAAAGGTTCTGGTCAAATCGTAGTTGAAGGCAAGCAAGAAAGTTTTGAAAATGGCGATATACTTTTAATTTATTCTCAAGAAAAGTATTATTGGCAGGCAAATTGTACAATATTAATAGTTTGTACACCTGCCTTTTATCCAGAACAGCATAAAGAAGTTAAATAAATGAAAATCAAAAGGCCAAAATCCAAACAGCCAATTCCAAAACACGCTAAAAGAGTTTTTAAAGGAATAATTTTTGATACTTACCAGTGGAAGCAAAGATTATATGATGGTAGTTTTGCTACTTTTGAAAAAATCAAAAGAAAAAGTACAGTAATGATATTACCAGTAACAAAAGATGGCAAAATAATTCTAACAGAGCAGGAACAGCCAATAGAGGGAAAGTTTATCGGTGCGATTGGCGGCATTGTCGATAAGGATAAAAATGAGGATGTTTTAGAAGCAGCCAAAAGAGAGCTAAAAGAAGAAGCAGGATTAGAAGCAAAAGAATGGGTTTTATGGGACTCGGTTCAGTTAGTCAATAAAATTGATTGGCAAGTTTATACTTTTGTTGCCAAAAAATTGACTAAAGTAAAAAGCAACAATCCAGATAAAGGAGAAAATATAAAACTGTTTTATGCTTCTTTTGATGAGTTTATTAAAATAGCTACTAAAAATAACTTCAGGGATCTGGAGATTAGCATAAAAGTTTTTAGAATAAAAGAAAATCCTAAAAATTTACTAGAAATGAAAAAACTTTTTAACCCATCCTAATCAACCTTTGCAAAAATTCTTATATTCCTTTGAAGCTAACCTCTACTTTTCCACCAAGCGTATTAGCCAGTCGTTGTAAAAAGGAAAGGGAAGCGGTTGTTTGGGCATTTTCAATCCTTGAGATGACTGACTGTTGGGTTTTAAGTTTTTTTGCCAATTGTTTCTGGGTAAGTTTGTTTTTTGTGCGGGCTAAAATAATGGCTCTAGCAATTTCATACTCCAGCCTTGTTTCTTCTAAAGCTTTTTTAAACTTAGGATTTTTTAGTAGTTGTTTTTTATGTGTTTGCCAATCCATAGTAATAATAGAATATCATAATTTTGTGATATTTGTCAAGGGTTAATTTTTACTTTCATAATCTCTTAGCCTTTTTAAAGCGGTTTTAATTTCCTTTTTTGGAGTTTGCTGTTGTTTTTTAGCAAAGCCGTGAAGTAATAAGAACGATTTGCCAATTTTGGCAATATAAAAGCTCGCTGATAACTCCGTTCTATCAGAACGGAGCTGAAAGCGGAGCGCAAAATTAACAAAGGATAAGGTAAAATGAT
>PEZT01000017.1:0-2346 GCA_002773945.1 Candidatus Beckwithbacteria bacterium CG10_big_fil_rev_8_21_14_0_10_34_10
TAAGTAAAAAATATGGTATGGGGGGAACAGTCCAACACGGCGCTTCCACTTTACCAGATAAATATTTTGCTGAGTTTGTTAAATCTCAGGCAGTCGAAGTTCATTTAGCCACTGGCTTTCAAAATATTATTATGGATCATCCTAAGCTTCCCAAAGTTTTGCTTAAAAAAATGTATGCTTGGGTTGATAGTAAATTACAGGGAGAAAGAAAAGAAGGTTGGACAGAGGAACAATTTCACTATAAACTGAGGAAAAAAGCCTGGGGTAAGTTTAAAAAAGAATTTTGGAAATTGTCGGAGACAGTTAAAAAACCAATTAGTCTAGCCTTAGAAAAACGTTTTGCTTTTATGTTTAAAGAATTAGGAGTAGAAGAAACCAAAGATTTGGTTAAGAAATTTACATAAAGGAGAAATTGATGAATAAAAAAACCCTAAGAGATGTTGATGTTAATGGTAAAAGGGTAATCCACCATTGTGATTTTAATATTAAACTAAGAAAAAATGAAAAAGGGGAATTAGTCCCCATTTCAGATGTGAGAATTAAGGCTTATTTTCCTTCAATATTTTATCTTCTTAATCACGGAGCCAAAATAATATTTATTTCCTATTTAGAGAGACCGGGAGGAAAAGTAGTTAAAAAATTAAGCCTGGCCCCAGTCGCCAAAAGGTTGTCTCAGTTAATTAACCGGCAAGTTCATTTTATTGATCAGTTAGTCGGTCCAAAAGCAACCAAGTTTGTCAACAAGATAAGGCCAGGGGAAATGGTGATGTTGGAAAACACCCGTTTTTATCCTGGTGAAGAAGAAGATTCTAATAAACTGGCTAAAAAAATTAGCCAACTGGGAGATTTAAAAGTAATGGATGCTTTTGGCCATGCTCATAGGATTCATGCTTCAGTGACTGGAATTCCCCGCCATCTTCCCTCAGTGGCCGGTTTTTATTTGGAAAGCGAAATCAAAACCTTCGATAAATTGATGAAAAATCCAAAAAGACCCTTAGTTTTAATTGTTGGGGGGACAAAAATCTTTGACAAAATTGCGGCGGTTAGGAATTTAATTAAAAAAGCTGACTATATTTTAGTTGGCGGAGCAGTGGCCAATAATTTTCTTAAAGCCCAGAGAATTGAAGTCGGTCAGTCATTTATGGCAGAGCCTTATGTTGATAAAGCCAAGGGAGAAAAATTAGACCCAGTTGAATTATCAGCTAAATTGATAAAAGATTTTCCCCATAAAGTGATTATTCCGATTGACGTTAAGGTTGGTGATAACATTAATAATCCAAAAAATGAAAAAATAATTGATTTAAAAAAAGGAAAACTTCCTAAAAACTGGACAATTTTGGATATTGGCCCGAAGACAATTAAAAAATACCTTGCCATTATTAAAATAGGCAAGACCATTTTTTGGGATGGACCAATGGGAAAGTATGAAGACCCAAGGTTTAGAGCGGGGACTTTAGAAATAGCCCAGGCAATTGCTAACAGCAATGAAACCACAATTTTAGCCGGCGGGGACACAGCGGCAATTGCCGAAGATACTGGCTTAATTTTCAGGTATTCTCATGTCTCTATTGCTGGTGGGGCGGCTTTACAATATTTGGCGGGGAAGAAACTTCCTGGGGTTGAAATCCTTGCGGAAAAATAAATAAGAAAGATATAATAGTTAAATGACTGAGGATGAGTCAGTCCCTAATTCAAAAGAATCAATTGCCGAAACTCTTCAGAGTGAAGGTCTTACAATTCATTATAATGATCATTTAGAATTTTCCGGAGAAATAAATTTAAGGAACGTTTCTCCAAAAGACAAGCCAGGAGTAGTGACAGTTTTAAAAACTCTTGTTTCTTATTTAAATAAACCTTTAGTTTATGATCGGTTTGGGGATAATAATGAAGCCAGAGAAGTCTGGCGCCGTAAAATGGAGGATAAATATGGTTCCAAGTTTACTGATATTTATAATCAAGGCAGATTTAGGCGTTTAAATTTATCCCTACCATTGACAGCCATTGAAACTTTAATGGTTGTCTTTGAACTAGATGCAGGAATTAAGAAAGAAGAATTCGAGGAGATAAAGAGCAAGGTGAAACCAAGAAAAGCGACTGAAGATCAAGAGGGTTTTGAACCCTATGCTCACTTAACTCTTAAAGAAAAAGAAAGAATGGTGGCAAAAATAGATCAGTTAGCCTTAAAAGTATTAACTCATTTTGTTCCTGAGCTTCGGGAACTAAAATCAACTTAGATTACTTGACAAAAATCAATTTTTAAGATAAACTCCTACTTGTTTTATAGGAGTTATTTTATGTTTCAATTAAGCAAAGCAGTTGAATATGCTATTTTGTTTCTTCAAGCCC
>PEZT01000017.1:2378-7541 GCA_002773945.1 Candidatus Beckwithbacteria bacterium CG10_big_fil_rev_8_21_14_0_10_34_10
TTATTAAAAGTAAAGAAGGAACAGCCGGCGGCTATTTTTTAGCTAAAAAGCCCAAAAATATCACTTTAAGCGAAATTATTACCTCAGTTGAAGGTAAAAAAGGCTTTGTCACTTGTATTTATGGCACTTGCCAGCAGGAAAAATTATGTTCCCATAAAAAAGTTTGGCAAAAACTTCAACAGGCTTTAGAAAAAGAATTAGGAAAAATATCTTTAACTGATTTTTAAATGAAAAAAATATATTTAGATTATGCCGCTACTAGTCCAGTCGATTCTTTGGTTTTAAAAACCATGAGTCCATATGGGAGTCAGTTTTACGGCAATCCTAATAGTTTGCATTCTTGGGGGCAGAAAGCTAGAGAAGCAGTGGAAAAAAGCCGGCAAATAATTGCCAAATATTTAAATTGTTTATCTGAAGAAATAATTTTTACTTCCTGCGCGACTGAAGCTAATAATTTGGCTTTAAAAGGAGTAGTTAAGGCCTGGAAGGAAAAAAACCTTAAACTCTCGCCCCATATTATTGTTTCTCCTATAGAACATCATTGTGTTTTGGATACGGCTAAGCGTTTGGCCAAAGAAGGAGTAGAAGTAAGCTGGCTTAAAGTAGATAAGACTGGCTTAGTTGATCCAAAACAAGTAGAAAAATTAATTAAAAAAAATACCATTCTTGTTTCGGTTATGGATGGCAACAATGAAGTGGGAACAATTGAACCAATTAAAGAAATAGGGAAGATTATCAAAAACAAAAAAGGCAAAGGAATTTATCCTTTATTTCATACTGATGCAGTTCAAGCGATTCAATATTTAAGCTTAGATACTAAAAAACTTAAAGTTGATCTTTTATCAGCTTCGGCTCATAAGTTTTATGGTCCTAAAGGAATTGGGTTTTTATATCTTAAAAAAGGAACCCCGATTGTAAAAGAGATTGAAGGCGGCAGTCAGGAAAACAATTTAAGAGCGGGAACAGAAAATGTCAGTTTTATTGTGGGGATGGCGAAGGCCTTAGATTTGGTCAGAAAAAACAAAGATAAAGAAGTTAAAAGACTTGAATTTTTAAGAGACTATTTTATTAAAAAAATCTTAAAAAATATTCCTCAAACTCAATTAACTGGTCATCCTAAAGCGAGACTGCCTCATATAGCTAGTTTTGTTTTTTTAGGCGCTGAAGGAGAAGCGATTTTACTTTACTTAAATGATAAGGGGATTGGGGTATCTTCAGGATCAGCTTGTACCTCAGGTTCTTTAAAGCCCTCTCATGTCCTTTTAGCGATGAGAATAAAGCCAGAGATTGCTCATGGAAGCATTAGGTTTTCCTTTGGTAAAAAGACAACTAGGTTTGATTTAGATTATGTTTTAAAAGTTTTGCCTGGAATTATTAAAAAAATAAGAAAAATGGCGCCTAAACTAAAAATTGGAAAATAATTTAATTAAAAATAGACAAAATAATAATATGTCATTATATAGTCAAAAAGTTCTAAGACATTTTCGTCATCCTCAAAACATGGGGGAGATGAAAAATCCTGATTCTAAGGTTCAAGTGGGTAACCCAGTTTGTGGTGATGTAATGCAAATGTATTTAAAAATTGATAAGAATAAAAACGGAAAAGAATATATTAAAGATATTAAGTTTCAAACTCTAGGTTGTGCCGCGGCAATTGCGGTTTCTTCAATATCAACGGAATTAGTAAAAGGGGAGACTTTAGTTGAAGCAGAAAAGTTAAACAGCCAAAAAGTAATTAAGTCTTTAGAGGGGTTGCCAAAGCCCAAAATTCATTGCAGCTTATTAGCAATAAAAGCCATTAAAAAAGCAATTCTAAACTACAAATCAAGGACCATAGAAAAAGCGAAAGCAAAGTAGTAAATTTACTATTTTTGCTAACAAAAACTAAATTTTTAAGTAGTAATAAAAACATTAGCCTATTAAGAAATAAATGAATATTTGAGTAAAAATAATCTATGAAGATTAAAAAAGAAACCATTATCTTAGAAATCTTAGATAATTATCCTCAGTTAGAATCAATCCTAGTAGAAAAGTATGGTTTGCATTGTTTAGGTTGTATGGGCGCGGCTTTTGAGACTTTAGAGCAGGGAGCAATGGCCCATGGAATGAAAAAAAAAGAAATGGAAATGATGATAAAAGACCTAAACAAACGGATTAATGATGAAAATAAATTTGATCAAACAATTAAGGTTCTGAAAAAAGGCGGGATTATTATTTTTCCGACGGACACTGTTTGGGGAGTAGGATGTTTGGTTAATAATTTAAAAGCAACTAAAAAGCTCTATCAAATTAAAAAAAGAGAGACTTCTAAACCAACGGCTGTTTTAGTAGGGACACTCAAACAAGCCCAAAAACTTGCTTATCTTAATCCTAAATCTAAGGAATTAATTAAAAAGCATTGGCCTGGGGGGCTAACAATTATTCTTAAAGCAAAAAAGATTGTTCCTAAAATAATTCAGGGACCTAACAAAACCATTGGTTTGAGAATGCCTGACCACTCCTTAATTTTAAAAATCATAAAAAGATTAGATTATGGATTGGTAGCTGGTTCAGCAAATTTAGCCGGGAAAAAAGCTCCAACTAGAAAAGCAGATATTAATCTTGAGTTAATTAAAAAAATAGACTTTTTATTAGAGGGAAAAAATAAAGGTAATCAGGCTTCAACCGTAGTTGATTTAACTCAAGAGCCGTTTAAGGTTTTAAGGCAGGGTTGGGTTAAAATCAGCTGATTTTTATTAACTGTTTTCTTTACTTTTTAAAACTGATATATTAAAAATAACTCACCTCATAAGAATTTTAATTAATATTAATAAGGAAAGGGGGTGAGAGAATTGAAAAATAAAGCGCTTTGTTCTAAGGTGTTTTTAGGTTTGTCAGGGGTTTGTGTTTTTATGGCTATTTTAGGGGCTGCGGGAACAGATATTTATTTAGCCTCAACCCAGTGGATTTTAGTGTCGATTCTTTTTGCAGTCTATTCTTTTGGTTGTCATAATTGCAGTTGCTAATTTATCCTATAGTCTCTTAGCCTGTTTTGCTCTTGACAAATAGCCTGTTATTAACCTAATATGAACTTGTTTAATGAAAGTTATCCTGCCTTAGCAGAATTAGGAGGGGGTGAAAATTAAATGGCTTTTTCTTATACTAACAAGAAGGGTGTTAAATATTACCTTCATAATAAAGATGTTACTCTTAGGGGTGGCAGAAAACAGACAATCTATTTTTTTGCCCGTGATGTTAGAAGCGGTTCTTTAGATAAAGTTCCTACGGGTTATAAAGTAATGGAAACTGAAAGAACTGGTATGCCGGTTTTAAAAAAGGGTTAAATAAAAATATTAATATATTTAAACCAGCTAAAGCTTAATTGTTTTAGGCTGGTTTTTATTGTATTTATTTTTATTAATTTAAGCTTAATCTTAAAAAGATAAAGATATTTCTTTAAGTTTATTAATTACCTGTTCCTTTTTTTCTCCTTCTAAAAAAGCAGGCTGGCTAAAATCACTAATAAAAACAGGCAAGACTTCTAAGCCAACAATTTTACTCTGGTAAAAAACAATTTTTGTAATAAAGCCAGTTTTAGTTTCCTGACTCCACTCTTGATCAAAAATAAAATTACCATGAGCATAAATAATTAGTTTATTTTTATAAATTTCAATTGGCTGAATCCGATGAGCGTGATTACCAACAATTAAATCAGCTCCTTGGTTAATAATTTTATGAGCTAAATCTTTTTGCCAAGGAGAAGGATAATATTCATATTCAGCTCCCCAATGAAGAGAAACAATTAATAAATCTACTTTTTCTTTAGCCTTTTTAATTGTATCTAATACTTCTATTTCAGAAAAGTCGTTTAAAAGGTTCCAGCCTAAAAAACCCAGCTTATTGTCTTTAATTTTTTTAACAGTTAGTTCATTTATAGGAAAACCAGTAAAGAGAATTTTATTTTTATTTAAAAGGTTTATGGTTTGATTAACACCTTCAATACCATAATTTAAAGCATGGTTGTTGGCCAAATTTACAATATCAATATCGGCATATATTAGACCTTCAACAAAGCGCTTGTCACCGCAAAAAATCATGCCTGTATTAGTTAGAGGGCAGTTTTTAATTAAAGGCGCTTCTAAATTTATTAAAGTCAGGTTAGAAGTTTTTAAAAACTCAGCTGTCTTTTCGAAAGGATACGGAAAATTATTATATTGAGCCATTTTAAAATTAACGGTTCGAGCTGGAATAATGTCCCCGGTAGTAATTAAGGTAATAGTTTCTTCAGGGGGTAATTTTTCCACGAAGTAATTATTTTTAGAGAAAATTGATTCTAAGCTTAGAAGAGGGATAAAAGAAACCAGGCTGGTCTTGTCATTTTCATCGGCTGTTTTTCCAAAGAGCAGAAGATCAGCTTTTTCCTGTTTTAATTGGAACTGGAAAATTAAAGTTAGAGAAACAAAGAAGAAAGAGTAAATAGAAATAAATAAGACAAATTTCTTTTTATTCACTCTTAAGATTTTAGCAAGATTTTTAATAAAATACCTTTTAGGGTAAAATTAACCTATGACCGTTAGAATTGAAAAGCTAATTTATAAAGATTTTGAGGAGTTTTACAAGCTTTATTCTTTAACTTTAGAAAATGATTTTCCTGGCTATACTAAGCCAGTAATTGATTATTTTCTAAACAAAATTTACACCAGGGAAGCTTTAATTAATTGGTTAAGCAGTGGCTGGAAAATTGTTTTTATTGCTAAAAACCAAGAAAAAATATTGGGTTTTGCCATGCTTGATAAGCCTTACGGAGGAGTTTGTTTTTGTCGTTGGTTAGGGGTTTTAAAAAAGGCGAGGAAAAAAGGCATTGGTAAAAAACTAATTAATGCCTGGCTTGATTTTTCAAAAAGTTATGGTTGTCACAAAGTAGAGATTGCCTCCCAGCCTGAATCCAGAGAATTTTATGAAAAATGTAATCTTGAACTCGAGGGGAAGAGGAACCTTTCCTATTTTGGAATTAATCAATATATTTTTGGAAAAACAATTGGTCAACCCGATGATGAAGTAATGACCAAAGATTAATAAGTTGACTAAGTTGAATAAGTTACGATACATATTGGACTCTTCAAAGTCCAAATGAGTGGATTAAAATACGGCAAAGTGGGAGTTTCTTCAAAGTGTTTTTTTCTT
>PEZT01000001.1:0-65813 GCA_002773945.1 Candidatus Beckwithbacteria bacterium CG10_big_fil_rev_8_21_14_0_10_34_10
ATTTTACCTTATCCTTTGTTAATTTTGCGCTCCGCTTTCAGCTCCGTTCTGATAGAACGGAGTTATCAGCGAGCTTTTATATATAAATATAATAATGAAAATAAGAAAAAGAGAGGATTGCCAACGGACAGTAACAGAATTTTGTGAGGGGTGTGAAATCTATCCAAGATTTTTAGAGGCCAAGAGGGATGACGCATGGGAGGCAGACAATAGAGCACATTCATTGGAATCAGGAGGTCAAGATGATCCTTTACCAAGAGAATTATATGAAAATCTATATGTTTGGGGTTCTAACACCAATAAAGTTTGGGAAGAATATTGTTTAGAAAGACCAGATGCTCCTCCAAAGCTTAGACACAGAGAATAAAAGTGATAATTAAAAACTTCTTATAAAAAAATTTTAATTCCAGGATTAGTCAGATTTTACTTTTTTATTCTTTTAAAGCCTTATTACTGATGATATAATTAATTTTATGAAATTTAAGCCCGTAGATTTAAAAGTAGATTTTTCAGCTATGGAAAAACGGCTTTTGGACTGGTGGTATAAATCAGGAGTAGTGGAAAAGTATTTGAAGAAAAATGAAAAGTCTAAAAAAACTTTTTCGTTTATAGATGGACCAATAACTGCCAATAATCCGATGGGGGTTCATCATGCCTGGGGAAGAACTTACAAGGATTTATGGCAGCGATATAAAAACATGGAGGGATATGCCGGGCGGTTTCAGAATGGATTTGATTGTCAAGGATTATGGGTTGAGGTGGAAGTGGAAAAAGAATTGGGCTTTAAGTCTAAAAAAGACATTGAAAAATTTGGGATCGCTAAATTCGTTAGTCTCTGTAAAAAAAGAGCGGAAAAATTTGCCCAGGTTCAAACAGAGCAATCAAAGAGGTTGGGTTACTTCATGAATTGGGATAATTCTTATTTTACAATGAGTGATGAAAATAACTATATGATTTGGTATTTTTTGAAAAAGTGTTTTGAAAAAAAATGGCTATATAAAGGGAAAGATTCAGTTCCTTGGTGTCCTAGATGCGGAACCGCTATTTCCCAGCACGAGATGCTGACTGAGGATTATAAGGAAGTAAAACATAAATCAGTTTATTTTAAACTGCCAATTACAACTTCTGGATGGACTGATTGTTCTTTTCTGGTTTGGACCACCACTCCCTGGACAATTCCAGCCAATGTTTGTTTAGTGGTTGATCCAAAAAAAGATTATTTGATTGTTAAAGAAGGTAATTCTAAATTAATTCTGTCTAAAAAAAGAGCGGTCGTTATTATTTCCGATATTAAGAAGAAGAAAACTAAGACAGTTAAAGGGAAAGACCTTTTGGGTTTAAAATACAGATCTTTGTTTGACCATTTAGAAAGAGTAAAAAATTCCTTAGGTAAATTTAAGCATCAGGTTTTTAGTTCAGACCCCATAATTTTACCAGTTGACGAATCCGAAGGTACCGGGATTGTTCATGTGGCTACTGGAGCCGGAAGTGAAGATTATAAGTTAGGGAAAAAGAAAGGTTTACCCGTAATTGATATTATTGATGAGGAAGCTAACTATCTTGATGGTTTAGATGAATTTAGTTTTAAAAACGCTAAAGACAAGCCAGAACTAATTCTAGATTTTGTTGAGAAAAAAGACAAAGGAAAATACTTTTATAAAACTGAAGTTATAAGTCATCGTTATCCAGCTTGCTGGCGTTGTAAAAAAGAACTGGTTTGGCGGGCAGTTGACGAGTGGTATATAAAGATGGATAAAAAGGATTCCGGGGATAAAACAAAAAGGACTTTAAGAAAAGAGATGATAAACGTGGCTAAAAATATTAAATGGATTCCTGATTTTGGTTTAAAAAGAGAGTTGGACTGGCTTAAAAATATGGATGATT
The DNA here is from genome assembly GCA_002773945.1 of Candidatus Beckwithbacteria bacterium CG10_big_fil_rev_8_21_14_0_10_34_10. Lineage (GTDB taxonomy): Bacteria > Patescibacteriota > Microgenomatia > UBA1400 > UBA1400 > 1-14-0-10-34-10. The sequence goes on from PEZT01000001.1 coordinate 1,885, forward strand.
GGTTGATTTCTAAAAAAAGATATTGGGGATTGGCTTTGCCTATTTGGGAATGTGAGTGTGGTCATTTTGAGGTTATTGGTTCAAAAGATGAATTGAAAAAGAAGGCTGTTCAAGGTTGGTCAGAGTTTTCCGGTCATACCCCTCACCGGCCTTGGATTGATAAAATTAAGATTAAATGTCCTCAATGTTCAAAGTTAGTATCAAGAATTCCAGATGTTGGTAATCCTTGGTTAGATGCTGGGATTGTCGGTTTTTCCACTTTAATTGACCCAGAACTTAAGAAAGTAAGCTACACGGCTGATAAAAAATATTTCAATCGGTGGTTTCCGGCTGATTTTATTACTGAATCCTTTCCTGGCCAGTTTAAAAATTGGTTTTATTCTATGATTGCTATGAGTACAGTTTTAGAAAAAAAACCATCATATAAAACTGTTTTAGGGTTTGCTACTTTATTGGCAGAAGACGGTCGGCCTATGCACAAATCATGGGGTAATGCGATTGAGTTTAACAAAGGGGCTGATAAAATCGGCGTTGATGTTATGCGTTGGATGTATATTTCTCATGATCCCCAAAAAAATCTTCTTTTTGGATATAAAGTAGCTGATGAAACTCGAAGAAGATTCCACTTAACTTTGTGGAACACTTATAACTTTTTTGTCACTTTTGCTAATCTTAATAATTGGTTTCCAAAAGATACAGTAAAATCTAAACTAACTGTTCTTGATGAGTGGTTATTATTAAAGCTTAATATATTAATTAAAAAAGTTAGTCAATCTTTAGATAGTTATGATCCTTATCTCGCCGCTAAGGAAATTGAGGAATTTGTTAGAGATTTTTCTACTTGGTATATCCGACGGTCAAGAGAAAGAGTTTCTTTAAAAACGGAAAATGAAGTTGATAAAAAGACCTGCCTGACGGTTTTACGAAAGGTTTTATTAACTTTGTGTCGTTTATTAGCCCCATTTACTCCCTTTATGGTTGAGGAAATCTTTAAAAACATTTCTAATAAAGAATCTGTTCATCTAGAATCCTGGCCCCAAACAAAACTTAAAATTCTTACCCAGGCTGAGAAAAACCTAATTAAAGGAATGAGTTTAGTTAGAGAAATTTGTGAATTAGGACATAGTCAGAGGAAAAAAGCTGGAATTAAGGTAAGACACCCTCTTCAATCAATTGAAGTTAAAATAGATGATGTAAAATTGTTAAATAAGTCATTAGAGGAGTTAATAAAAGATGAACTTAATATTAAAGAGGTTAAAACTTTAAAGTCTAAGGAATTAAGAGTAATCCTGAATACAAAGATTAACCCTGAGTTGCAAAAAGAAGGCCAGGCAAGAGATTTAATTAGACAAATACAAAATGCCAGAAAAAATGCAAAATGCGGCCTAGATCAATTAATAACTGTTTATTTACCTTCTTGGCCGGAAGAGTTTGAAAAAGAAATAATGAGAAAAACTTTAGTTAAAAGTTTTAAAAAAGGAAAAGAGCTAAAAATTGTTTAATCTTAAAACCTAGAACTTCGGGCAATTTATAATAGGTTAATTTATGATTGATTTATTAACTAAAGAGAGCTTTGGTCAGAGATTTTTTAAAAAAATTGATTTAGGTTTAATTTTTTTGTGTATTTTATTAACTTCTTTTTCTCTTTTAATTTTATATAGTTTAGAAATTTCTCTTTTTAAAAGTCAACTTCAGTATTTTTTATTTGGTTTTTTAATATTTTTTATTGTTAGTCGGATTGACTACCAAGTTTTAAAGGGTTTTTATCTTCCAATATATGTTGTTAGTATTTTACTGCTTCTTCTTAATCCTATTTTTGGTCAAGTGACAAGAGAGACAACTAGATGGATTAGAATTGGATCTTTAAATTTTCAAAGCTCAGAATTTGTTAAGCCTTTGTTGCTATTATTTTTTGCCGCCATTGTCGAGAAATTGGACTTTAATAAATTTAAAAGCATTCTTATTTTTATTTTTTGTCTTTTTGTTCCAGTTTTTCTTGTTTTTAAGCAGCCCGATCTGGGGAGTGCTTTAGTTATTTTAATAAGTTCTTTTTCTATTCTTTTTTATAAAGGTTTACCAAAAAAATATTTTTTTATTGGTTTTTTAACATTTATAATAGTGACTCCTTTAAGTTGGGGATTGTTAAAACCCTACCAAAGAGAGCGAGTGACTAGTTTTGTTAATCCTTCCTATGATCCTTTGGGAACGGGCTACAATTTAATTCAATCAAGAATTGCGTTGGGATCTGGTCAATTTTTAGGTCAGGGTTTAGGTCAAGGAAGTCAAAGTCAATTACGTTTTCTACCCGAACGTCACTCTGACTTTATCTTTGCCAGTCTGGGAGAAGAATTAGGATTTTTAGGGACGGGAATTGTTATTTTGGTCTTTTTCTTTTTAATTCTAAGAATTGTTTCCTATCTTTCTTTAAATATGGATTTATTTTCTTCTTCTATTTGTTTTGGAACAGCCGTAATTCTAGGTTTTCAAATTGTGGTTAATTTAGGTATGAATCTAGGACTTTTACCTATAACTGGTCTTACTTTACCTCTATTGTCTTATGGTGGTAGCTCTCTTGTCTCTACTTTTATTCTTCTGGGTCTGGTTCAGTCAGGGGTGAGGCAGAGCCAGGGAAAAAAGGCAATTGAAATAAAATAAGCTCTCTGTTAAAATACTTTCTATGTTCAATAAAGATAAATATGTAGTTATTAAGACTTCAGGAAGGCAATTTATTGTTTCTGAAGGCCAGGAACTAGTGACAGAAAAACTTGAAGGAAAAAAAGACCAGGAAATTATCTTCAAAGACGTATTATTGGCTAAAAAAGATGGTTCTAAGTTTGAGTTGGGTCAACCGTTAGTTAAAAAGATTGTGGTTAAGGCTAAAATTCTTGATCAGTTTAAAGATAAGAAGGTTAGAGTGGCTAAATTTAGGGCTAAATCTAGATACCGCTTGGTTAAAGGTCATCGTCAACTAAAGACCAAAATAAAAATTACGAAAATTACTTTTTAATAGTCTTTCTTTTTATTTATTTAGCCCTCATTTAATATTTAATTTAACCGATGTGAAAAGATATAGTTGACATATGTGAAAGGATATGTTTTCATAACACTATTATGGCACATAAGAAAACTGGCGGTAGTACCACCCAACACAAATCTAGAAAAGGTAAACGTCTAGGAATAAAAATTCCCGGTGGTGCTCCTATTAAGGTGGGCCAAATAATTGTTCGCCAAAGAGGTACTAAGTTTCATCCTGGAGAAGGGGTTGGTTTAGGGAGGGATCATACCCTTTTTGCTCTTAAAGACGGGAAAGTTAAATTTTCTCAGTCTTTAGGGAAAATGATAATTTCTATAAACTAATATGAATAATTCTAATAAAGCAGATCAAGAAAAAACTATTACTAATATTCCTGTTGGTCAACTACAGGCTAATCCCTTACAGCCCAGGGGAGTAATCACCCCAGACTCAATTATGGATTTAGTTGAATCTATTAAGGAGCATGGTATTCTCGAGCCTTTGGTAGTGGCTCATACTCCGGCTGGATATCAGATAATTGTGGGAGAGAGGCGTTGGCGGGCTTCAAAACTATCCGGGAAAGAAACTGTTCCTTGTATTATAATTGAAACTAGTCCTCAGGGAATGTTAGAACTGGCTTTAGTTGAGAATGTCCAAAGAGAGGATTTAAATCCAATTGATCGGGCTAAAGCATTTGAAAGGCTGGTAGATGAGTTTGCCTTAACTAGAGTGGAAATTGGCAATCGGATTGGCAAGAGTGATTCCTACATTTCTAATACTTTAAGACTTCTTAGCTTACCCGATGCTATTAAAGACGGGCTTTTGTCTGGCTTAATTACTGAGGGACATGCTCGAGCTCTTCAAGGAATTAAAGATGTTCGTTTAATGATAGAAGGGTATAAAATGGTTTTGAAGGAATCAGGTTCGGTCAGGCGAGCTGAGGAAATTGCTAGAAGGATGAAAATTGCCTCCGGTCAACCAGAGGTTAATCTGCCTAAATCACACCGAACCCAGATGAAAAAATATATTATTGATGAGAAAATTGATAAATATGAAAATGATATGAAAACAGCCCTAGGAGAAGAATCCAAAGTTAGATTAAGAAGAAGTCGGGCTCAAACAAAATTATTAGTTACTCTTTTTGGCGATCCTGGTGAAACTCAAGAAAAGTTAATTAAGATTTACGAAGGAATTGTTGGAATAAAGCCTAATTTTGAGAAGGGCCAATAACGGAGCCAGGCTTTACCAATAATATTTTTAGTTGGAATAAATCCCCACTCTCGAGAATCACTTGAGTGAGATCGATTATCTCCTAAAACAAAATATTGATTCTGAGGGACCGTAATTTCTTCATTTTCACCAATAAAATTACCACTACTGGTATAAACATCTTCAGGTAAATAACTAGATTCACTATACAAAGAGTTATTAATATATATTTGGCTTTCAACAATTTTAATTTTTTCTCCAGGTAAACCTATAATTCTTTTAATGTAATCATAGTTTTGATTCTGAGGAGCTTTAAAGGTAATGACATCTCCCCTAAGAGGCTTTTTAAACCGATAAGTAATTTTGTTGGTTAATAAATTTTCGCCGTCATGGAAACTAGGGAGCATGGAGTTTCCTTTTACTTGATGGGGTTGAAAAAGGAAAATATAAAACAGGACAAAAATTACGGCCGCGGTTACCAGGGTTTCAACAAAATCCAAAAAAAAAGAAACCAGTGTCTTTAAAATATTCATCAAAATTATTATATAGCTAAAATAAATTGTGATGCAAGGGGGGTTTTGGTAAAATACATTTTAAGGTCGTATAGCTCAGTTGGCTAGAGCGCTTCATTCACATTGAAGAGGTCCCTGGTTCAAGTCCAGGTACGACCACTAAAAAGATTAGTAAAGCAGCCTTAGACTCTCCAAGAGAAGCAATCTCTCGGAAACAAGATTAATATAAGCTTTACTGTATGATTGATTGTTTTTAAACTGACTCTCTTTTGCTTTTTTCTGTTCTAGAAGAAGCCAAGTAGAACCAAGTTTTTTATTCTCTCCTTTATTAGATTTAGCTTCAACCATAATTTTTATTTGGTTATAGAGTTTATTAATAGCGGTTTCATAATAGTTAACTTGAAATTCATTGATCGATTTCCCCGCATTTTGAAAAGTAGTAAGCCAGCCAGCCTCTAGTAGTTTAGCAATTTCTTCAAGTTCATTTCTAAAATAAGCTGATGTTTCTTTGGAAATATCCCGGCTTTTAAAATATTGATTAAAGCTCTGGCGCAATCCATAAATAGAAACAAAAGAAGAGAAGGTGTAACGGGAAGAATAATAGTTATTATTAAGACTAATATAAGTTAACCCTCGATCAATTCCTCTATTAATATTTCTAATCTGAATTTGAAGTCTGTTTTTTAAAGAAATAGGTTCAATATTGGTGTTTAAATAATCACTTAAACTTTCCAGTCTTTCTTTAGCCAAAGTAAGATAAAGTTGACCCGTATTATCCTTCAAAATATTTTCTTGGGGAGAACTAGGATTAAAATATAAATCCATATTGACTGTTTGACCAGGATTTATTTTTCCCCCAATTGTTTGCCACTGATTACCATTATTAGTAAACTGAGCTACTTCTAAGTTGTATTCCCCATTACCTGTACCTAAGATTTCAACCTGGTAATTACCCCCTAAAGCTTCAGGAATAATAATTAGTTTATCTTGGGAACTGTAAAAAGCCCTACTAATAGGTGAAGCAACATTATAACCAACTTCTCCATCTGGACAATTAATCTTAATTTCCACGGGCGAGTGAATCAGTAAAACTAGTGAAGGGTTTCTGGGTGGAGAAAATTCATCTTGAATAATACTAACTCCTTCTATTCCTAAAGAACTTAAGATTTGACTAATTCCCTTCTCATTTTCAATAATCTGACTGTGGTCTCCAGATACTCCATGAGAAGAAAGGGAGCCTGACACAGTGGCACTTTTGGTTAATACTGTTAAATCTCCATCAAAAGTATATTCCTTATTAACAGGTACTCCGTCCGTCCAATGACCGAGGAGTTTATCCATAAAAGATTGCTCCTTAATAATATAATATTCAGGAGTATCTTCTGGATTATTTTCTTTACCATATATAGTCACCAATTTTTCCTTTAACAATAGGGGGTCTAAGAGGCCTTTTAAGTAAGAATTCTGTTCAATCATTGAGTCAACATCAACAAGGGTCCCCTTTAACCTTTTAAGACAGGAGAAGATAGGCAATAAGTCCTTTAAAGAAGGAAAAAAATCATGAACTATTTCTCTAGGAGTTTCTGATGTTCTTCTGGTAGTATTTATTAATATGGTTGGAGGTAGAACAAGCCAGCTTTTATCATCTTCAAGTTGGCCTCCCTCCCAAGCATAATATGAGGCCAAAGCCCCCAGGTGTGGAGAACCGACAGTCACTATTTTTTCAACTTTATCTATCCCATATTTATTAGCATAAGCTCTAGCTACCAATCCTCCCATACTGTGACCAACTAAATTAACAGACTGGCCAGAAAAAACAACATTCTCAATATATTCATTAAGATCATCAGCTAAGTCACTAAGAGGCTTTCTCCAATCATAATAGAATTCAAAGTAGTTATCTCCTTCAACATAACCCGCAGAATCAATCAGGGTAGCTTTAAAATTATTATAAACCTTTAGAAATGGAGTTTTAGTCCAAGGACCAACAGTTTGACCAGTAAGTAAAGCTTGTAAGTTCCAAGAGCTACCAAGACCAGGAATAAGAATAATTGGTGTTTGATTAGTTTCAACTGTTACTCCAAAAAACTGGATTGAAGGATCTAGATTATTAATTGTGGAAATTGAATTATCTATTAGTTCTATTTTTGTAAGAGTCTTGCAGTTTAGACTTAAGGGTATAGGAATTTTCAGTAAATCAATTATTACAGGTCCATTACCTTGAAGAGTTGTTCCATTCCAAGCCTCAGTAATATTAGGATCATTTGTAGCATGTACATAATTTTTATCATTTAATATCCAGTCTCTTAAGTTAAATCCAATAATTATTTCAGTTGGGAGGAATGAGCCATCGGAAAAATGCAATTTTATTTGACCAACATTACTGTTTAAGAGATTTTTTGAAACATTTCCACCATTAATTAATAAATATACTGATTTTGGATATTTAATAATTGTATTAAGTGTAATTTCGTTTGGAAAATTTGGAATTGGTTGAGCGCTTGTGCATATATATTTCGGGTTTGGTTCTTGAATAATTTCAAATGGAATACCTGCAAAAGAATTAATCCCTAGTGGTAAATTTTTATATCTAGGTATTATTTCTCCATTGGCAAATTGACTAATAGGAATAAATGTATAATTGTCCTGAGTATTAGCCGAAGCTTTTCCTGGGATAGTAAACACTAGAACGAGAAAAATAAAAAGAAAACTTGTTGAAAATACGATTTTTTTGACTAGCTTTATCATAGGACAGCTTTAGTTAAAGTGTATTTTTTAATGTATTAATTGTCAACCATCTTTTTTTAGAAATTTTAAATTAAATGTGTTTTATTATAAAATTCAGCTATGAGCTCAATTTCAGTTGTTATTCCAGTTTTTAATGTTGGATCTATAATCAAGGATTGTTTACAGTCTGTAGAGTGGGCAGATGAATTAGTTTGTATTGATATGGGTTCTACAGATAATACCATGGTAGTTTGTAAAGAACAGGGAGTGAACTTACTAAAAAATATACCCAAGAATTATAATTTTGATATTAATAGAAAGCTTGGAATGATAAATGCAAGAGGTGAATGGATATTAAAGATAGATTCTGATGATAGATTAACAAAAAAACTACAAAAATCAATAAAAGCTGCCATTAAAGGTAAGGGAAGCATAGTAGGTTATAATTTATTTAACAGGGTTTTTTTCTTTAATAGAGAAATAAAATATGGTATGAAGAAAAGGAATTCTAGCGAATTAAGGCTTTTTAAGAAAAAAAGCTGGATTTATAACCCATTTAAGTTTCACCAATTAATTCGGGTTAAAGGCAATACGGATTATTTAGAGGGTAATTATCTTCATTTCAACTCTCAATCTATAAGAGAATTTATTAATAAGATGAACTTATATACTGATTTAGATGCAGGAAAGGATTCCAGCTTAGGTAAAAAAGCTAGTTTTTTGCACTTAATTATTAGTCCAATTGTTAAATTTATAAAAATTTATATAATAAACCTGGGTTTACTTGATGGAGCATATGGTTTAATTGTAAGTATGCTATATGCTTTTTACAACTTCACATATAAATTAAAAATATTTGAGAAAAAAAGTTTTAACTTATGGGTATGAAAATAGCTATAGTAAGAGGTTCATACTTCAATAAATTTGAGATGCAGAATTATGAGCCTTTATATAATAAATTTAACATTGTTGGTTTTTCAGGACTTCGTTCCATTCATTCTGAATTTAAGTTCCCTGTTAAAAAGCTAGCTTCTCCAGTTGATTTACCAAATTTTCCCTTAAAAATGCCTATTTTAAACAGGCTTTTTTTAGGAGATGCAATGTATTTATTTAATTTAGAGAAAAATCTAAAAGGATTTGATTTAGTTCATACTCGAGAAACGTATTTTCATTTTACTCAACAAGCCTTAAAAGCAAAAAGGCTAGGATATATAAAAAAGGTTGTCTGTACTTGTTCAGAAACAATCCCGTTTAATCATGAAGGAATATGGAATAGAAAGAAGTTTAAGAAAAGAGCAATAAAAGAAGTAGATAAGTTTCACTGTTTAACTCAAAAGGCAAAGGAGTGTTTATTAAGGGAAGGATGTGATCCTAAAAAAATTACTGTTTTTCCCTACGGAGTAGATTTAAAAAGCTTTAAACCATTAGGGATGAATCATAAATTTGATATATTTCGTCTTTTATTTGTGGGTAGGTTTGTTAAAGAAAAAGGCATATATGATTTACTCAAAATCCTATTTTTACTTCTAAAATCAGGTAAAAAGGTTAAGCTAGTAATGGTTGGTAAAGGACCTGAAAAATCTAAAATCATTTCTTTAATTAATCAAAGTGAATATGGAGACGATATTGAGTTTAAAACGGTTGATTATAAAGATATGGCAAAAGAGTATCAAGAAGCTAATCTTCTTTGTTTATTATCTAAAAAAAATAAATTTTGGGAGGAATATTTTGGCATGGTTTTGATTGAAGCTATGGCTTCTGGTTTACCAGTTTTAACTACTAAGTCAGGTGGTATACCTGAAGTTGTTGGTAATGCAGGAATATTAATAAAGCCCGGGGATTATAAGACAGGTTTTAGGGAAGTTGTTAAGCTGATAGATCAAAAAGACTACTATTTCAAAAAATCCCAGGAATCTTTAGTAAGAGCCCAAAATCTATTTGATTCTAATGAGGTAGCTAGAAATATTGAGAAGCTTTGGAAATCATGAAAAATCTAGACTTTAAGCCCAATGACTTGGTTTTAGAGATCGGCAGTGGCCATAACCCTCACCCAAGAAGTAATATTCTAGTGGATAGGTATTTAACTAAAGTAGATGAAAGGTCAGGTTTTAAGATTAAGAATGATCGACCCTTAGTTATTGCCTCAGGAGAAAAACTCCCCTTTTTAGATAATTCCTTTGACTATATTATTGCTAATCAAGTAATAGAGCATGTTGAGAATCCTCGTTTATTTTGCCAAGAGCTTTCTCGAGTAGGAAAAAGGGGGTTAATAATTTGCCCACATGCTGTTAGAGAGGAGATTTTTGGCTGGCAACATCATTTGTGGTGGATTTTTAGTGAAAAAAATACTTTGAATTTTTATTCTAAACTAACAAAAGATAAAAAAAGAAGCTTTTTCCACAAGCTTTATCAGAATAAAACATTTTTCCGTCAATTTTGTAATAGACAGGAGAATAAACTTAATATTTATTTACATTGGAAGAAAAAGATCAAAATAAAAGTTCATTTAGCCCCAGACAAAACCCTAATGAAAAAAGTTCGGAAAGAAGCCTCTTTGTTATTGGATAAGATGAATTACAGCTCAATAAATAGCTTTGCTTTCTATTTTAAAGAAATTTTAATAAGATTAGCTCTAAAAGCCAGGAAAACTGGTAAAAGTATTAGTTGGATTATTAAAAAAGCTTTTAATCCTAATATAAGCCTAGACTTACTTATAAAAATAATAGTTTGTCCTAATTGTAGAAAAAAGCTTAGATTAAGTTCAAAAGGAGTGTTTTGCCAGTCATGCAATATTAAATACCCCTTAATTGATAATGTTCCTATTCTTTTAGACAAAGAAGAAATGAAAAAAGGATATTAATGAAACTAGCCATAATTATTGTAAACTTTAATTCTTATCCCTATATTTTAGATTGCTTGCTGTCTTTAAAAAAAGCAGACAAAAGAGGAGTAAAGTGTAAAATAATTCTGGTTGATAACAATTCCAAAGATGAATCCGTTAAGGCCATTAGCAAAAACTTTCCTCAAGTAGACATTATTAAAAATAGGAAGAATCTTGGTTTTGCTAAAGCAAATAACGTTGCTATTAAAAAAGCATTAAAAGAAAAATTTGATTATATTTTCCTTTTAAATCCTGATACAAAGGTAGAAGAAAACTTCCTTGAACCCTTAATTCAATTAATTAAATCAAATAGAAAAATAGGAATAGTATCGCCAGCTTTAAAAGAAAAAAGAAACGGGAAGACTATTTATACTCTGGGTGCTAAATTTAATCGAGTTCTAGGCAAGACTGAACATCTTTACCTTAAAGAAAATTCTATTAATTCTTTAAAACCACAGGAAGAAGAACTTGTTTCCGGCTGTGCGATGTTAGTAAAAACTAGTGTTTTTAAGAAAATTGGGCTGTTTGATGAAAAGTTTTTTTTATATTTTGAAGACACTGATTTTTGTCTAAGAGCTTTTAAAATAGGCTTTAAAATATATTCAGTCCCTCAGTCAGTTGTTTTTCATCAGCCCAGTACCAGTCTGGGAGAGATAAGTTTTAAAAAAGCATGGCATATTTTTATTTCTAACGCTTTTTTTACAATAAAATGGGTGAAACCTTATTTTTGGCCTTTAAGCTTCACTTTTCAACTTCCTTTATTTATTAAAATGAATTTTAATTCAGTTGTTTCTAACCTTAATTCTTTTAGAAAAAGACGGAAAAAGATATAATAAAAACATGAAGACTGCTGTAGTTTTAGCCAAAAATGAGGAAAAAAGCATTAAGACTTGTCTTTTAAGCCTTAAAGGCTTTGAGGAAATTATTGTTATTGATGATAATTCATCTGATAAAACAAGAGAAATAGCCAAAAAGCTAGGTGTCAGAGTATATAAGCGAAAGCTTAACAATGATTTTTCCAATCAGCGGAACTTTGGCTTAAAAAAAGCGAAAGGAGATTGGATATTTTTTTTGGATGCGGATGAAAAAATAGATAATAAACTTAAGAGAGAAATATTTAAAGCCATTAGAGATCCTCAGACTAATTCTGGCTTTAGTTTTAAAAGAAAAGATACCTTTTTAGGCAAAGAGCTAAAATTTGGAGAAACAGCTTCTTTAAGACTGACAAGGTTGGGTAAAAAAAATTCCGGCTTTTGGACAGGTAAAGTTCATGAAGTATGGAAAGTTAAGGGGAAAATAGGAAAACTTTATAATCCGATTATTCACCAGCGCCATATTGGAGTAAGCGGTTTTATTAAAAGAATTAACTTTTATTCTTCTCTTAGGGCCAGAGAACTATATGAAAAAGGAGTAAAGACCAATGCCTTTTTAATTATTATTTATCCTTTAGCCAAGTTTTTCTTAAACTTTTTTGTAAAACTGGGAATTTTGGATGGCAAGCAAGGCTTTATTATGGCTACCTTGATGAGTGCTCATTCTTTTTTAGTTAGAAGTAAGCTCTATCTTTTATGGAAAAATAAAGGAGTTGAAGATCCACCCATTCCACCTTTAAAAAAACTATACAAACAATATGGTTAAGTTTATTCTTTTAGCCTTGCTTTTAATTTTTCCCCTGGGACAGCTTAGTCGTCTTCCGTTTAGTGGGGGAGAAGTAAGAATATATTTTCATGACTTGCTAGTATTAGTTTTAATTTTATTCTTTTTAGGGAAAAAATTAATTAAAAAAGAAAAAATAAAACTGCCTCGTTTTGGGCAGGAAATTATGTGTTTTGGTTTAGTGGCCTTATTTAGTCTTTTAGTTTCCTTTAGTACAAGAAAAATTAGTGAGATTAAAATAGGCTTTCTTTATTTACTTCGCTGGGCCAGTTATCCAATTGTTTATTTGGCCCTAAGTGATGTTTTGAATAAGGATAAGACTAATAAATTAAAAAACAGACTAAATAATCTTTTAATTCTTATTGGGACAACTTCAGCGATATTAGGCCTTTTACAATACATATTTTTCCCCGATATTAGATCATTAATGGTTTTAGGCTGGGATCGTCATTATTACCGAGTGGTAGGAACTTTATTAGACCCGGCTTTTTCAGCCATGATTTATGTTTTAAGTTTAATTTTAGTGATTAAAAAACTTTGGCTTGATAATGTTACTAAGGGAAAATTAATATATTTTACTAGTTTTATTCTTCTCTATTTAAGTTTAGCCCTAAGTTATAGTAGAAGTGCTTATTTTTCTTTTTTACTAAGCATTACAATCTTTGCGTTTTTTAAAAAATCAGCTAAATTCTTCCTAAGCTTTTTATTTTTGGGAATAATAACCATTTTTCTTCTTCCTCGGCCCGGAGGCGAAGGAGTTAGGCTTGAAAGACAAAGTACTATTAAAGCCAGGATTATTAATTGGAGCCAGACAATTCAGATTTCCGCTAAATACCCTTTGTTTGGAACGGGTTTCAATAACTACCGCTATGCTCAAAAAGAATTTGGATTTTTAAACAAGCAAAATTGGAGAGAAACTAATGCCGGAGCCGGAGCAGATTCGTCTCTCCTTTTTGTTCTGGCAACGACCGGAATAGTAGGATTGACAATTTACCTTAATTTTTTAATGAAGCTTTTTAAGTATTCTAAAAAAAATTCCCTTATCCTTTTGGTAAGTTTAGTCTCTGTTTTAGCAAACTCTTTTTTTAATAATACTCTTTTTTATCCCTGGGTGATGATTTGGCTTTGGATATTACTGGCTTTAGAGCAGAAGGGCTAAAATAAATAAAATAAACAGTTTCCTTCTACAGCCGGGAGTATTGTTCTTTTGCTCAAATTGCTGTTTTTCTACCCATCAAGGTTAAAGCTTTTATGAAATATTAGTGTTATCATATAATTATAAGATATATTAGCTGTAATTATGATAAACAAAACAACAAGACTTCATCTTACAATAATATTCTTTATCAGTATTTTATCTTCTTTTATATTATCTTTAGGATTTTACCTTTTTGCACCCAAAACTTTAGAAACTCATTTTCCGCATGGTTCAAATGAAGTTTTGGAAAGAAATTATGATGGACCTATATATGTAGTTTTATCTGAAGCTTTATATGACCAAAAAAAATTAGAATCAATTGGTTTTAACAAACTTAATCCAAGTTATTATGCTAATCATTTTCCATTGTTGCCAATATTAATTAGACTGGGTCATGAAATAACTGGCCTAAATAGCTATCTAATCCTAATTATTATTTCCTGGTTTAGCGCCGGTTTATCAGCTTGTGTTTTTTATCTGTTAGTTAAAAAAAGGAGATTTAGTAAACAACCTTTTCTTCTGTCATTTCTGTATCTATTTTTACCTCCAAGATGGCTAGCGGTACGTTCTGTAGGTGGAACAGAAGGATTATTTAATCTTTTAGTTTTGCTTAGTTTATATTTTTGGTATGAAAAAAAATATCTTCTTGTATCATTTTTATTAATTCTAATAGTCTTAACCAGGCCACCGGGAATTATAATTTTTTTAAGCTTTACATTAATTTCTTTGTATCAGTGGCATAAAAGCACTGATAAGATAAGTTTTTTTAGGAAACTAGTAAAAGAAAGATGGAGTTTGATAACTGCACCCCTGGCTTTAGCAGGTTTATTTTATTTTTTTAAAATTAAGTTTGGTAGTTTTTGGGCATACTTTCAAACGGGGACTGGGACTAATATTCACCTAAGATTAATTCCTTTTGCCACGGTGCTTGATTATAATACGCCAATGGCTGAAGGCTTTTTGTTTCTTTTAGCAATTTTTTCAATCGGTATTTATCTATTATGGAAGCAAAACCTGAAAACACTAGCAATCTTTTCCCTGCCTTATCTTATTTTTCAGTTTTTTATGACTGTAGATGATATTTATCGGTATATAATTCTCATCGCCCCTTTTTGTCTTATAATAGGATATCAAAAACTAACTCAATATAAAGTCTTTAAATACTTTTTTATATTATTTTTAATTGGAACTTACATTTATACATTTAGCTTGCTACCCAGAAGAATGTTTCACTATTGGGACTATGCAGTTTTACGATTATTGACAAACTAAAAATAGTTAACAAGTTTAGGAAGTGATCCAAATAAAATCTTTATCTTTACTTCAGATAGAATATTATAAATACAGAGTAAGTTGTTTAAGGTTTGTTTATTCTCACAAACGGGGAGTATTTTCAATCCAAGCTAGTTATTTTTGATTGATAAAAAAGTATATTTTAAATAGTTTGGATAAAGTATTGTACGAGTTATTTTACAGGAATATGATCTTTTGCTGTCCACCCAGGTTTAGAGTATATTTCTAGCCAGCATTCATCGTTGCTTTCTGCCCAATGTACTTTTTTTGGAGGGACTCTATATTTGTCTCCAGCTTTAAGCATAATAGTTTTATTTTCTAAGTAAAGTTTAAGCGTTCCAGATAAAATTGTGTAATCTTGGGTCATTCTTAAGTGTTTATGTGGCTTGCTTGATATTATAACTTCAACTGCACGATCATACTCTGGATGGTCTTTTGTTGGTTCAACTTCACACACAAAGTGCTTTTCCCTCCCGTCAAGATCAAAAGCTTTAGCCTTAGGGTATTTAGTTTTCAGCTGCTTAATAATGCGCTCTGAACACTGTTGAGAGGTTTCTTTTTTCATTTGATTTAGTATAACATAGATTATTAATAGTGAATTAAGGGGTGGTGTAAATAGTTCGGATAATATCCCATATGATGATGATGATATTAAGGAGTATAGTTAACTTTTATTTCTTCAACTGATTGATTTCCAGCGGGATCAGTAGCTTTAACCTTAATTGTATTTTCACCTTCTTTTAATTCCAGTCTTAAGGAAAAAGAGCCACTACTGTCACTGACAACCATTCTTTCATTAATAAGAATATCAGTGTCTTCATTAATTTTACCTTCAACCATAATTTCCTTGTCTTTATCAAAGAAACTGTCTCCGTTTTGAGGAGAAGAAATTATTATTCCCGGACTCTGGGTATCTAAAACAACATTTATTTCTTTAGAATAATCACTTTCATTGTCTTCTTTATCAATGGCTTTAGCCTTAAATCTATTTTTACCTTCTTTTAAACTTATAGAGTGAAGGACAAATTCTCCCTTAGAATTAACCTCAACATTTCCAGCCAAAGACCCATTTAAACTAATTTCCACTGTTGTATCAGGCTCAGCAAAACCAGCTAATGAAAAGCTAGCGCTATTAGTAGCTTCAACTACTGTTTGAAAACGGGGAGAAGCAGGGGCAAGAGTATCTTTCTTTTCTAATCCAGTTCCTTCCTTTTTATCACCTACATAAACCAACATTTTAGTTAAAAGAGGAAGACCAACTGTAAAAGCAAAGAAAATTAAAACCAAGGTTAAAAAACCGAAGAAAACTGCCTGGCGCAGATTTCTTTTTTCTTCAATCTTGCTAAGACGGCTACCTCTCCTTCTATATCTGCTTTTGTATTTTTTGACCATATACCTATTTTATCCTATTCATTTTCCATAATCTATTTTAGTAAAAATCAGAGCCTGCGGTCGGAGTTGAACCGACGACCTGCGGTTTACGATACCGCTGCTCTACCAACTGAGCTACACAGGCATTTTGTCATTTTAAAACTACTCCTATTTTACCAAACTTTTCCCTTGAGTAGAAATGGAAACTAAGGTATGATTTTAAAAGGACGTAAAATGAAGAAAATTACTTTTCCATTAATATCATTAATTTTACTAACTTTTATACTAACTGGTTGTTTACCAAAATCTCAAAACAAAGAGAAGAAAACAACCCCAGAATCAACTATAAAGACAGATGAACAACTTATTAGGGAAGCGTTAGCTAAGAAAAGTAATATCCCCTTAAAAGACTTTAAAGAAGTAGAAATAGTAATAGAGGAGAATGATAATCAGTTTGCCAGTGGAACTGCCGGTACTGCTGGAGGAGGGCATTGGTTTGCGGCTAAAGTAAATTCAGAATGGGAAATAGCTTGGTCAGGCCAAGGTTTTATTCCCTGTGAAGACATTGAACCATATAATTTTCCCAAGACAATGATTAGCCAATGTTATGATGCCAAGACAGACGACTTTATTAAGCGTTAAGAAGACTAATTAATTATCCAATTCAAAGATTATATTTTTTCCCAAAGCACCCCTCAGATTTCACAAAACCAGCTTTCTGAGCCTCTTTTTCAGAGCAGAACCACTGATCTCCATTAAACTTTTCTATAATAGCTGGTACATAAGCAGTACATCCGGGAAAATGATAGAACTTTGTTTTAGTATTCCTATTTATATTTCCCTTAATATTGCATTTAGGATTATCAAGATTTTCTTTCTGATAACATTCAGGTCCGAAAATGCCCAATTTTTCTTCTTTAGCTTTTTTTTGCAGTTTTTTAAATTCTTCAGACTCAGGAATTTTTCTGGCTCCATATACTCCCCAACCCTCAGCGATTAAAGTCCTGTTGACTAATTCACCACCCGTATATAACATAACTAAACTTCTTTCATATACATCAGTTGAAACTCTTTCAATACTTACCTTTTCGTTTTTAATCAATTCTTCAAGTCTTTTTTTGGCTTCCTCACCTCCGCAAAGCTCCAGCTCAGGAGCATTTACATTTAAAAGTCTCATTTTTTCGCCATCACTAGTGACAAATGTGTCACCATCAAGAACATCAGTTACCAAAACCATATTTTTTTCTCTTTCCCCTTGGTACTTTTGGAATATGAAGAGATTTAAAATTAAAGAAGGAACTAAAAGAAGAAAGCCTAGATATTTAATAATATTTTTATTGAAATTTTTTGCCATAAGTTACTTCTATTTTCATTTAACCATACATTTATTCTTTTTATCAATAAAGGAGTTATAGAAAACTCAGCAAGTAAAATATTTAGAAGATTAGGATTATTGAGTAAATCATCTAAAAAAAAGAGCACGTTCGATTCTCTTTGTCGGTATTCTTCATTTCAGGCAAGGGAAAAATTATCAAGATATATGGCAAGAACTTAAAAAAAGTACGTTATCTTAAGAAAAAACAAAAAAACATTCAAACCAGTCTGCTTATGAGCTGGATACCGTACCGGGCTCGAACCCTTCGATTTCACTCAGGACAAGCCTATCAAAGTATATCACACCAGAGTTGGGTTTACAGCTTTTGGCCTTAAAAGAACACCTTGGCATATCCGGCTTAGCATTTGTATAGGAAAAAATAATACAACTATCAACCTTCAATAAACCTTGGTAACTCTATTCTGGTTCCGGGAATGGTCACTTGATCTCTCTTGTTAACAAGAGAGTCGGCAACAAAGACATCCTTATTGTGTGCTACTTGTTCCAATCTCAATCTCCCGTCAGCAACTTCAAGCCAATAGGCCTCGAAAGGTGTGCCTGCATTTCCAACTTGAAATCTCACTGCTCCTTTGCGTCCATCTGCTGATGTGTATGAACCGTGAATTTCCATAAAATGCTCACTTGAATGCACGAGTCGCCATTGGCCATTACTATCTACAACATAGCGAGGCTGGTCATCAACGGTGGTGCCTTTTATATCAATGTCTAGTTTAATTCCATTTACGGTACCTTCAATGTGGCCGTTGTGGTCATGAATTCCTTCGTCTACCCCCGACCAACTAAAAGTACTCAATTCTCTTTGTGCTTGCGGTTTTTCAGAAGTTAGAGCAATCAAAATTGCATGCCTTACTTTTTCAAACCGTGGCCACAATTCAGCGGTCTCTACGCTGGTCAAAAGATCATCGCTTTGGCTAGATAGCTGACCCAAACGTCTTTCAATTTCTCTGGTTCTACTCATACTGTAATTGTATTTCCTTTGTTAATTTCTAATTACTTTATGTACGTTTCTGTTTATTTCTGTCCGTTTATGAGCGGGTGATGGGATTCGCACCCACGACCTTCTGCTTGGGAAGCAGACGCTCTACTACTGAACTACACCCGCAAATTATTAATTTAATATTTTAATAATAACAAAAAGGCTGTTATCTTGGTAGTTTTAGTTCTTGCCCAATTTCTAAGATATCAGGATTAACAAGGTTATTAACTTTAGCAATTTCCGGCCATTTATAGCCATCCTGGTAAGCTTTAATAGCAATCTCCCAGAGAAAATCACCCTGTTTAACAATATATGTGTCTCCTGTAATTGTCTGGCTATTTTCTCCTGGTACCGGACTAATTGTTTCTGTGTTTGCTAAAATCTTTTCATCTATAACCTGAACTTCCGGTATTTCTAATTCCTGGCCTGCTTCCAGATGATTAGGATCATAAAGATTATTCTTTTTAGCAATATCTGTCCAGTTATATCCAGTTTTATAGACCTTTTCACTAATTTTCCAAAGAGAATCACCTTCCTGAACAATATATTTATTCTTGTCTGTTCCTAAAACCAACTGTTGACCCTCAGCTTCTTTTAAACTAAGTTCTTGAACTTCTTCTAAAAGGGCTTGCTGGCCATTTTCTTGTTTAACACCAGTCTTAAAATAGTTAAAAATTAAGGCACCAACAGTAATAATTACCAATGCGCCTAAAATGGTACTTATTGTGGGTTCATTAAGCTTAGCTTTTTTAAATAATGCTTTTAAATATTTTTCCATATTGAAGTTTTTATAAAGGAATCAAACCTCCTTTCTGGGCAGAAATGCGGTCGCGACCGGATTCGAACCGGCGATCTCGTCCTTGACAGGGACGCGTGTTAAACCAGGCTACACTACACGACCAAAGTCAAGTAAATATATCAAATAATTGAGGTAAAATCAATTAGATGATAAAATTAAACTATGAAATTTAAGAAAAATTTAAGCAATCAGGAGCTGGCAGAAGGATTAAGATCAGTCGCTATGGCTTTAGAGATCCAAGGAGAGTCAGTTTTTAGAATAATAGCCTATAAGAAGGCGGCTTCAAGCATAGAGGACTTAAATCAAGACTTAAAAGAGATTTGGCAGAAAAAGGAGCTGGAAAACCTTCCGGGAATAGGAAAAAACATTGCTTCTCACTTAGATGAATACTTTAAAACCGGTGAGATAAAACATTTTAAAGAAGTTTTTAAAAATATTCCTGAATCAGTCTTCAAGTTAGCTAAAATTCCTGGGCTAGGACCTAAATTAGCCTTTAAATTAGCCAAAAACCTAAAGATAACAGACAAGAAAACAGTTTTAAAAAAGATAAAACAAGCGGCTTTAAGCCATAAAATAAGCCAATTCCCTGGCTTTGGGGTAAAAACCGAGCAAGAGATTTTAATTGGTCTAGCTGAGATTAATAAGATGGAAAAACGCCTTTTATTACCAGAAGCAGAGAACATATCCAATAATTTAATTAATTATCTTAAAAAATCAAAAGTAATTATTAAAGCTGATCCTTTAGGTAGTTTAAGAAGAAAAAAAGCAACTGTTAGAGATATTGATATAGCTATTTCTTCAAATAATCCCAAAGAAGTTATAAATTACTTTCTAAAATACCCAAATAAAAAGCGAATTGTTGAGTCAGGCGAGCATAAAGCCACAATCATCGTTACCCCAGATTATCAAGTTGACTTAATGGTTGAAAAACCCGGAAGCTATGGTACTTTATTACAGCATTTTACAGGTTCTAAGGAACATAATATTCATTTAAGAGAAATTGCCATAAAAAATGGTTTAAGCCTGTCGGAACATGGCCTTAAAAAGGGGAAAAAGATAATAAAATTCAAATCAGAACAAGACTTGTACAAATACCTTAAAATGGAATATGTCCCGCCGGAAATAAGGGAGGATAGGGGAGAAATAGAAAAGTCTCTTCAAGGAAACTTACCCAAATTAGTCCAACTTTCAGATATAAAAGGTGATTTACACCTTCATAGTGACTTTAAAATTGAAACTAGCCATGATAATGGAGAGAACAGCATGAAAGAAATAAGAGACAAAGCCGCAGCATTAGGCTACCAATATATTGCTTTTTCAGAGCATAATCCAAGTATAAGCAATCATTCCAAAAAAGACATTATTAATATTATAAAAAGAAAAAAACAAATTATTGATAAACTAAATTACTCATTTAATAACGGCAAATTGAGTACAAAAAGTACTAAAGTGTTCATTTTTAACTCTTTAGAAATAGATATCAGACCAAATGGTTCATTATCTATCCCTGAAAAAGCTTTTAATTATCTTGATTTTGCGATTGTTTCAGTTCACTCAAGTTTTAGACTTAACAAAACAAAAATGACAAAGAGAGTTATATCTGGATTATCTCATCCAAAGATTAAAATCTTAGGCCACCCGACCGGAAGATTACTATTAAAGAGGCAGAGTTATCAACTGGATTGGGAAGTAATATTTGATTTTTGTTTAAACAACAATAAATATTTAGAAATTAATGCTCATCCTAAGAGACTTGACTTATCAGACAGATTAATTAAAAAAGCTATTGATCTAGGTTTAAAATTATTTATAAACAGCGATAGCCATGCAATTTCAGATATGAATAATATGAAATATGGAGTTTATAATGCCAGGCGAGGCTGGGCTAAAAAAGATGATATCCTAAATTGCATGAGCTATAATAATATAAAGAAATTATTAGTTTCCAAATCTTAAAAAAGGATTGGAGGTGAGAATAATGAATATTTTAACTTTATTACTAGTTATAGCTGCTTTTATTGCCGTTTATATTTTTAATTTATATAACCGGTTTGTAACTATTAAAACCAGGATTAAAGCTTCAATTCAGGAGATTGGTAATCAACTTAAAAGACAAGCAGAATTAATTCCTAATTTAATTGCTTCGGTTAAAGGCTATATGAAGCACGAAAGCAAGATTTTTAAAGACTTGACTGAGGCTCGGAAAACTATTCTTTCCGCCGTCAAAGGAGGAAATACTCAAAAGATGGTTGATGCCGCTAGCGCGGTTTCTAAAAGTTTACCAGCCATTCAGGCGGTATTTGAAAGTACCCCTGAACTAAAAGCGTCTGGTCCAACCACCAAGCTGATGGATGAATTAAGAGACACTTCAGATAAAGTAATGTATAGCCGGAGAACCTTAATTGATTTAAGTGCTGATTATAATATTATGATTGTTAGGTTTCCCAGCAATTTAGTGGCTCAAATTTTCAAATTTAAAGAAGAAACTGGTTTAAAAATGCCAGTTGGAGCAGAGGAAAAAGCGACTAAAGTGGCAGCCGAAGACTTAAAAACACCAAAAGTCGATTTATAAAAAATAAATAGTTAAGAAGTAATTATGCTTAATGTCTTTGAACAAATAGACCGCAATAAGCAGAAATCATTTTTAGTGATTGTTGGTTTTATTGCTTTTATTGGCTTAGCCACCTGGGTATTTTCTCAAGTTTTGGATTTTGGCCTTCAAGGTATTGGAGTGGCTTTAATATTTGCCGGCCTAATGAGTTTTTCATCATATTATTGGTCAGACAAAATTATTCTTTCTATTTCTGCAGCCAGGCCAGCTTCTAAGAGCAAAGATTTTCTTTTTTATACGGTCACCGAAAATTTAAGTTTAGCGGCCCAGATACCCATGCCAAGACTTTATATAATTAATGATACGGCTTTAAATGCTTTTGCGACGGGAAGAGATCCTGACCACGCGGTTGTTTGTGCAACCAGCGGTTTATTGCAAAGTTTAAATAGGACTGAGTTAGAGGGAGTGATTGCCCATGAGTTGTCTCATGTTAAAAATTATGACATTAGATTAATGTCAATGGTCACAGTTTTAGTCGGATTATTAACTCTTTTAGCAGATTGGTTTTTAAGGGGTTCCAGAATTATGGGAAAAGGAAGGAAAAAGGAAAACGGTCAAATCCAGGGGATCCTTTTTGTGGCGGCCATAATTTTAGCTCTATTATCTCCTTTAATTGCAAATTTAATTAAGTTATTGATTTCTAGAAGGAGAGAGTTTTTAGCTGATGCTGGTTCAGCTTTAATAACTAGACAACCTCAGGGTTTAATGTCTGCTTTAGAAAAAATATCTAAAGATAAAGAACCCTTGGAAGCGGCTAATAAAGCCACCGCCCATTTATATATCTCAAATCCTTTAAAAAATCTTCATCAAGGAGTGGGCTGGTTTGTCGGTCTTTTTAATACCCACCCGCCGATTGAATTAAGAATTAAGGCTTTAAAAGAAATGCTTTAATTTTAAAAAAAGAGTTGAAAAATATTTTTAAAAAAGAGACAATTCATTTTGAAAATGAAAAAATCCAATAAAAAGATCTTAAGTGAAAAGCAAGTCCTTCATATAGCAAAATTAGCTAACCTTGAATTAACTTCTAAAGAGGTTTTAAAATTTCAAAGCCAACTTTCAGAAATCTTAAACTATATTAAAGTTCTAAAAAGGGTTGAGACAAATAATATTAAACCAACATCACAGGTAACAGGTTTGAAAAACGTTTTTAGAGAAGATAAAATAATCTCCTCGTTAACCCAAAAATACGCCTTAGAAAATAGTAAAAAGAAAACAAAAGACTATTTTAAAGTTAAAGCCATATTTTAAGAAAAAAAATGCTAAATCAATTAACCATTATTCAAGCTTTAAAAGGTCTTCAAGAAAAAAAGTTTTCTAGCCAGGAATTGGTAAAAGACTGCTTAAAAAACATAGATAGGGTGGACAAAAAAATAGGGGCTTTTATAACTGTTTCTAGATCTAAATCGCTAGAAAAAGCAAAGAAAGTTGATAATTTAATTAAGACGAATCCCTCAATATTTAAAGAAAAACCACTGTTGGGAATTCCCATGGCTCTTAAAGATATTTATTCAACTAAAGGAATAAAGACCACCGCTGGAAGTAAAGTATTAGCTGACTATATTCCTCCCTATGATGCGACTGTAGTTAAGCGTTTAAAAAAAGCCGGCGCTATAATTATTGGAAAAACAAATCTAGATGCCTGGGCTCATGGATCATCCGGTGAAAACTCGGATTTTTTCCCGACTCACAATCCGTGGAACTTAAAAAAGGTACCAGGCGGTTCTTCATCTGGTTCAGCGGCCGCATTAAGTAGCAGTCAATGTTTAATGAGTATGGGAACTGATACTGGCGGTTCAATTAGGCAACCAGCTAGTTTTTGTAATTTAGTGGGTTTAAAGCCTACCTATGGCAGAGTTAGCCGCTATGGCATCATTAGTATGGCTTCATCTTTAGATTCAATTGGCCATTTTACTAAAACAGTGGCAGATTCAGCTTTTGTTTTACAAATAACGGCTGGTCAAGATAGTCTTGATGCGACTACTCCCAATGTAACAGTCCCTAATTATTCTAATAAACTAACAAAACCCAATAAAGAGCTAAAAATTGGTTTACCAAAAGAATATTTTAGTGAGGGAGTAGACTCTCAAATGAGAAAGACGGTAGAAATAGCGGCTGGTCTTTTAGAGGCTCAAGGA
The DNA here is from genome assembly GCA_002773945.1 of Candidatus Beckwithbacteria bacterium CG10_big_fil_rev_8_21_14_0_10_34_10. Taxonomy (GTDB): domain Bacteria; phylum Patescibacteriota; class Microgenomatia; order UBA1400; family UBA1400; genus 1-14-0-10-34-10. Next base: position 25,662 of record PEZT01000001.1, read on the forward strand.
CACGAGATTATAAATGTTAGTTTAAAAACAACTAAATATGCTTGTCCGGCTTATTATATTATTCAGCCGGCTGAACTTTCTTCTAATTTAGCCAGATTTGACGGTATTCGCTATGGAAATTCCAGAAGCTTTTTTGGTGATGAAGCTAAAAGAAGAATTATGTTGGGAACATATACTTTATCTTCCGGTTATTACGAAGCTTATTACTTAAAAGCAATGAAACTGAGATCTTTAATAATTAGCGATTTTAAAAAAGTTTTTAAAGAGGTGGATTTGCTTTTAGCGCCGGTATCACCTTTTCCGCCTTTTAATTTAGGCGAAAAAGTTAATGATCCTTTAAAAATGTACTTGTCGGATGTTCTAACAATTTCTGTTAATTTAGCCGGCCTGCCAGCCATGAGTTTACCCTGTGGTTTTACAAATGATAACTTACCTATTGGAATGCAGTTTATTGCCCTTCAATTTAAAGAGGAGGTCCTATTTAATGTTGGCCATCAATATCAGCAATTAACCGATTGGCACAAAAAAAGACCTAATATTTAAATGAAAACAGATCCAAAATATAAAACAGTAATTGGAATGGAAGTTCACCTTGAACTAAAAACAAAATCTAAGATGTTTTGTGGTTGTTCGGCTTATCATTTCCAAATTAAACCAAATACTCATACTTGCCCAGTTTGCTTAGGTCTGCCAGGTGCTTTGCCGGTTCCCAATAAGAAAGCAATTGATTGGTGTATTTTAATTGGGTTAGCCTTAAAGTGTCAGCCAGCTTTTGAATCAAAATTTGACCGGAAAAACTATTTTTACCCCGACCTATCTAAAGGTTATCAAATATCCCAGTATGATCTTCCTTTTTGCCAAAAGGGATTTTTGGAAGTTGAAAATAAAAAAATAAGGATTAACCGAGTCCATATGGAGGAAGATACGGGGAAATTAATTCATAAGAAAATTGATGGCAGAGCGGTTAGTTTAGTTGATTTTAACCGCTCTGGTGTCCCTTTAGTGGAAATTGTAACTGAGGCAGATATTTATTCATCCAAAGAAGCAATAGAATATCTTAAAAAAATCCAGCAGATTGTTAGATCTTTAGAAGTTTCAGATTGTGATATGGAAAAGGGAAGCATGCGCTGTGAAGCAAATATTTCCCTAACTAATAACAATAAAATGGCTAACTATAAAGTCGAGTTAAAAAACATTAACTCCTTTAAGTTTTTAAAAAAAGGAATTGAGTATGAAATTAAAAGACAAAAGGAGATTTTAATATCCAAAAAAAACCCGATCCAGGAAACAAGAGGTTTTAATGAAAAAACAGGCAAGACTTTTTCTCAAAGAAGCAAAGAAGAAGCTCATGACTATCGATATTTTCCTGAACCAGACATTCCCCCAATAGATATATCTAAAAATCAGTTAGAACAAATAAAAAAAGAATTAAAAGAATTACCTGATGAAAAGTTTATTCGTTTTACAGTTGAATTGGGTTTAAAAGAAAGAGATGTTCAAGTGGTCCTTAAAAACAATAAAACCACCCAGTACATAGAAAGTTTAAGCCAACTTGCTTCGAAAGATGAACTAAAGGAGCTTTTAAAAATAGTGGTTAATAAGAGAGTGGATATAAGAAAAGTTAGCCCTAAAAAGTTAGTTGAAAATTTCAGAAATAAAAAGACAGCTAAACTAATTGGAAAGGATTTACTTTTAAAAATTATTATAAAAGTAATAAAAGATAATGAAAAGGCAGTTAAAGACTATAAAAAAGGTAAACTGGAAGTAATTGGGTATTTAATTGGCAAAGTAATAGCCGAATCAAAAGGTAAAAGTGATCCTCAATTAGTAAAAAAGATGATGGTTGAAAAGCTTAAGAATGGCATTTAATATTAAATAATGATTGATTTTGTTCATCTTCATACTCACACAGAATATTCTCTTTTAGATGGTCTGTCTAAAATAAGTGAATTAGTTACCCGGGCTAAAGAATACAAAATGAAGGCTTGCGCTATTACAGATCATGGAGTGATGTATGGAGTAATTCCTTTTTATATTGAATGTTTAAAACAAGGAATAAAACCAATAATTGGCTGTGAAATCTATATGGCTCATCGCTCTCGACATGATAAACAAGCTAAGATTGATGCTGATCAATATCATCTTATTTTATTGGCAAAAGACTTTAAAGGCTACCAGAATTTAATGAAATTACTGACTAAAGCTCACTTAGAAGGATTTTATTATCGACCTCGAGCAGATTTTGAGCTTTTAGAAGAATATCATCAAGGCTTAATTTGCACCTCGGCTTGTATTGAGGGAGAAATTCCTCATTTATTTCTCAATAATAAAGATGAAGAAGCAGAAAAGGTCGCTAAAAAACTTCTAAAAATATTTGGAGATGATTTTTATCTTGAAATTCAATCTCACGAAAAAATAGCTAAACAAGAAATAGCCAATAAAAAGATAATTGCTCTTTCTAAAAAGTTAGGAATCCCTTTAGTAGCTACCAATGATGTTCACTATGTTGATAAGGATGATGCTGAGGCTCAAGATGCGCTTCTGGCTGTCCAAACAAAAAAAGTGATTACTGACAAAAACAGATTAACAATGTTAAACTCACCTGATTTTTATTTTAAAAGTCCTAAAGAAATGAAAGCTCTTTTTATTGAGCAACCAGAAGCAATCAAAAACACTGTTAAAGTAGCTTTAAAATGCAACTTAAAAATACCGATTGGTGACTGGGTTTTGCCTCGATATCCTCTTCCAAAAGGAAAAACTGCCGAAGTTCTTTTAGAGGAAATGGTTAAAAAAAAGCTAGGTTATCGTTTTCCAAAACCCACCTCCGAGATAAAAAAAAGATTAAAGTACGAATTAGATGTAATCTGCACCAAGGGTTTTGCCACTTATTTTCTTATTGTTCAAGACTTTGTTATTTGGGCTAAGAGTCAGAATATTAGAGTGGGTCCAGGCAGAGGTAGTGCGGCTGGATCCCTTGTTTCTTATATTTTAAGAATTACTTCAATTAATCCTTTGGAACATAAGATTCCTTTTGAAAGATTTTTAAGTCCAGATCGCCCTACTCCTCCAGATATAGATCTTGATTTTGCTGATGACAGGAGAGATGAAGTGATTGAATATGTCACTAACAAATACGGGAAAGATAAAGTAGCCCAAATAATTACTTTTGGCACTATGGAAGCCAGGGGTTCAATTAGAGATATTGGTCGAGTTTTGGATATGCCTTATTCAGAGCCAGACCAAATAGCCAAGCTAATTCCAGTTGGTCATTCAATTGAAGAGGCTTTAGTATCAGTTTTCGAACTTCAAGAACTATATAAAGAAGAAAAATACAAAAAGCTAATAAATTTAGCTAAAAAAGTCGAAGGCTGTTCACGACACGCTTCAACCCATGCAGCTGGAGTAGTAATTGCTGATAAAGACTTAACTGATTATGTTCCTTTGCAAAAAGAATCCCGAGGAGAAAGAATTGTGACGCAGTATGATATGTATTCCTTAGATTTAAATGTCTCTGAAGAAGCAATTGGTCTTTTGAAAATGGACTTTTTAGGTTTAAGAAACTTATCTATTTTGCAAAAATCAATTGAATTAGTGGAAGAAAATATTGGTACAAAAGTTGATGTTTCAGAATTGCCTTTGGATGATCCTAAGGTCTATGAACTTATATGCCGCGGAGAAACAATTGGTGTCTTTCAATTAGAATCCTCAGGTATGAGAAGAGTGGCAAAAAATCTAAAACCAACTGTTTTTTCCGATATTACTGCCATGGTCGCTTTGTATCGACCGGGACCAATGGAACTTATTCCTGAATTTATTCGAGGGAAGGAAAACCTAAATAGAGTTAAGTATCCCCATGAAGATCTCAAGGATATTTTAGAAGAAACATATGGAATTGCCTTATATCAAGAGCAATGTCTTCAAATTGCTAATTTAATGGCCGGTTTTACAATGACCGAAGCAGATAATTTAAGAAGAGCGATCGGAAAAAAGAAAAGATCCATTATGGTAAAAGAAAAAGTGAAATTTATTAAAGGCGCTAATAAAAAGAAATACTCCAAAGAGATAGCGGAAAAAGTTTGGAGCTATATTGAGAGATTTGCCGGTTATGGTTTTAACAAAGCTCATTCAGTCTCTTATGCCATGATTGCTTATCAAACTGCCTATATGAAAGCTCACTATCCGGTTGAATTTATGACGGCTTTATTAACCGCTGATTCAGTGTCTTCATCAGGTCCTATTAAAGACGAAAAAATATCCCGGGGGATAGGCGAAGCTAAAAGAATGAATATATATATTCGACCGCCGGATATAAATTTGTCAAAAACCTGGTTTAGTATTGAAAAAGACCCCCATTCTTTAGAAGGAAAGTCGATTCGTTTTGGTTTAGCGGCCGTTAAGAATGTAGGCGAGGCGGCCATTAATGCTATTCTTGTCAGTCGTAAAGAAAAAGGCAATTTTACTTCCCTGGCTGATTTTTGCAGTCGGGTTGAAGGCCAAAAAGCCAATAAGAAAGTTATAGAAAGTTTAATTCAAGTAGGGGCTTTTGATGCCTTTGGGAAAAGAGCTCCAATGCTTTCTGCTCTTGAAAAAATTAGACAAAAAGCAGTTCAAGAACAAAAAAGACAGTCTAATGGTCAAACATCTCTCTTTGGATCTGAAAGCCCAGCTAAAAACAACCCTGGCTTTAAGGATGATTTGCCGGAAATTGATGAGTTTGATAGTTCTGATCTTCTAAGCCTGGAAAAAAAACTATTAGGTATTTATTTAACGGATAATCCCTTAACAAAAGTATTAGCTAGGATAGAAAAAGAAACTAGTCATCGTCTTTTTGAGCTTGATGCTCATGAACTTAAGGATAGAAGAGTGAAGGTGGGGGGCAAAATCGAAAGAGTAAAGAAAGTTTTTACCAAGAAAGGGAATAACGAAATGGCCTTTTTAACCCTTAATGATCAAACAGCCAGTCTAGATTTAGTAGTTTTTCCTAAACTGTTCAACAGTTTAAAAACGATTATTATTGAGGAAAAAATTGTTATTGTTGAAGGCAGAATAGATTATAGAGAAGATAGAATGTCGTTAATAGTGGAGAAGCTTAGAGAAGTAAAAGAAAACTAATTTTAGTTCTTGACAGTTCATTTCAAAAAATAGTAAGCTTTTTTTTGGAACCAGAATACGACTGGTTTTTTTAAAGGAAAAAATGGGAAAAACGAAAGAAATTCAATTAAACATAAATTTTAAGAAGTAAAAAAGCCGCTACCAGCGGCTCATTTTTTATTAAAGATAAAGGAAAAGATTAAAAAATGAAGGGGAAAATAAATCTTAGTTGTGTTTTTTGCAATGTTAAATTTAAATCTCCTTTAATATCTCCTTCGGGAATTGTGGTTGATCAGGAGAAAATAATTGACCTTTCTCAAATAAAGGGAGTGGGCGGCTTAACAACAAAATCTTCTAGTATTTTACCAAGAGAGGGTCATTCACCTCCTACGGTTAGCGCTTTTAAAGCAGGCTTCATAAATGCCGTTGGCTTAAAAAATCCAGGGATGATAAATTCAAAAAGGGAAATTATGTTTCTAAAAAAGAGGATTAATAAACCTATTATTGCCTCTGTTTTTGGGACAAAATTAGCTGATTTTTCAATCCTGGTTAAAGAAATTTCCGAGAGTAAACCCGACATTATTGAGCTCAATTTATCTTGTCCTAATGTTGATGATGAATTTGGCAAGCCATTTGCAACGGATCCGTTATTGACGGCAATGGCTGTAATTGAGGCTAAAAAGGTAGTTCAAAAAATACCCATCATTGCTAAGCTTACTCCCAATACCCCTTATCTTAACAGAGTTGCTTATGAAGTAGAAAAAGCCGGTGCCGATGGAATTTCAGCTATTAACACTGTTGGTCCGGGAATGCTTATTAATTTAAAAAAAAGAAAGCCAATATTAAGTAACTGCCTTGGTGGTGTTTCCGGACCTGCCATAAAACCAATTGCTCTAAGATGTGTTAATGAGATAAAAAAAACCGTTAAAATTCCCATTATTGGGATGGGAGGAGTAGAAACGGGTAAAGACGCCCTAGAAATGATTATGGCTGGAGCTACTTTAGTAGGAGTTGGGTCAGCAATTTACCAAGGCGGATTTAAAATATTTGATAAAATTATAAAAGAGATGAAAGAAATTATGACTGAAGAAAAAATAAGTTCTATAAATTCAATAAGAGGTAGCCTAAAATGATTTTTACTAGCATTCTTAGAGAAATAAACCAAGTGACAAAAAAAATAGATGAGAAAGAAATTAGAAATTTTATTAAAGAAATAAAAAAAGCCAAGAGAATTTTTGTTGTTGGAGTTGGCCGGTCTGGCCTAATGGTAAAAAATCTAGCCTTAAGATTAGTCAGATTAAAGAAAAAAACTTTTGTTATTGGGGAAACTATTAATCCAGAAGTGAAAAAAAATGATCTTTTAATTGCTGTTTCTGGCTCAGGAGAAACAGAGGCAGTTCTAAGTGCGGTTAAAATTTGCCGGGTTAAAGGAGCCAGAATTTTAGGAGTTTTAGCCGACAAAAATTCTCCCTTGGCAAAGCTGAGTCATTGTTTTGTTCTCGTTCCTGCTAAAATTCCCAAGCGCCTTGGTAATCAATATCAATTAAGAGAGTTGATTGGAGTGCCGGAAAGATCACCAACAAAATCGCTCTTTGAGGTTTGTAGTTTAATATTTTTTGAAACAGCAGTTGATAAACTTAATGGAAAAGAATAATTTAAAAAAATAATGAATTTTCAACAGAAATTAGACAAAATAATTAAAACAAATAATTCTTGTGTTTGTGTTGGTTTAGATTCTAATTTTGATAAAATTCCAGGGTTTTTAAAGATAAATAAGCCAGTTAGCGAGGCAATTTTCTCCTTTAATAAAAAAATAGTTGAGGCTACTTATGATTTGGTTTGCGCTTATAAACCAAACATTGCTTTTTACGAAGCTGAAGGGTTAGAAGGCTTAAAAGCCCTTAAAAAAACCATCGAGTTTATCAAAAAGAAAAACCCTAATTTACTTGTGATTGTTGATGCTAAAAGAGGAGATATCGGGAGTACTAATATTGGTTATGTTAAATCTCTTTTTGACTTTTATAGTTTTGATGCTCTTACTGTTCATCCTTATTTAGGTAAAGAATCTCTGGAACCTTTTTTAAAAAGAAAAGATAAGGGCATCATTGTTCTTTGTCGAACCTCGAATCCAGGAGCAGGAGAATTTCAAGACTTAATAGTTAGCAATAAAAATGGAAAAAAAATGCCTTTGTATCTGGCAATTGCCAGGAAAGTAGAAAATAGCTGGAACAAAAATAATAATTGTGCTTTAGTGGTTGGGGCCACTTACCCCAAGGAACTAGCACAAATAAGAAAAATTGTTCCGGCGATGCCTTTTTTAATACCAGGAATTGGCATTCAGGGAGGGGATATTAAAAAAACCATTCAGGCCGGTAGAAATAAAGATGGCCGGGGTGTGATTATTAATTCCAGCCGGGGAATAATATTTAGCTCTTCAGCTAGAAATTTTGATAAAATAGCCAGGGATAAAACTTTGAAGTTAAAAAAAGAAATCAATAAATACCGCTAATAAACAACAAAAGGAGTCTTTATGAATAGTAAAGAAATTTCAAAGAAAACTGCCCAACTGCTTTTAAAAATAAAAGCCATTCAAATTAGGCCTGAAAAGCCTTTTAAATTTACTTCAGGGATCCTAAGCCCTATATATATTGATAATCGGATTTTAATGTCTCTCCCAAAAGAAAGAAGGAAAATTATAAACTTTTATTTAAAAATAATTAAAGAAAAAATAGGAGTTACAAAAAACACTATCTTTTCTGGAACAGCCACCGCCGCTATTTTCCAAACTGCCTATATATCTCAAAAACTAAATCTTCCGATGGTATATGTTAGAGATACTAAAAAAGGCCATGGTGGCCAAAATCAGATAGAAGGGATAGTTAAAAAAGGCCAAAGAGCGGTTGTAATAGAAGACCATATTTCGACCGGAGGAAGTCTAATTGGCAACCTTAGAGCTTTAAGAAAAGCTGGAGCAAAAGTAAATTATGCGATTGCTACCACTACCTATTTAATGAAAAAAGCCAGCATTTTATTTAAAAAAGCCAAAATAAAGGTCTATACTTTAACTGATCTCAAGACTATAATTGATGAGGCAGTAAAAGGAAAATACATAAAAGCGAGTGATAAAGACTTAGTTTTAAAATGGGCCGAAAATCCACCAAGTTGGGGAAAGAAATTCGGTTTTGAAAAATAAGATATGAAAATATTTAGCGGTTCAGCTTCCCAAAAATTAGGCATCAAAATAGCCAATGATTTAAATCTTAGTCTGGAAAAGATTTATTTAGGTCGTTTCTCTAATGATGAATCTCAGGTTTGGCTTAAGGCCGAAGATTTTAATACGACGGCTGTTTTAATTCAAAGCTTATCGCGACCGGTTGATGAACATTTAGTTCAATTTTGTTTAATGGCTGATGCCCTAAAGCGGGGAGGAGTAAAAAAAATTGTGGCGGTTATTCCTTATTTAGCCTACAGTAAACAGGATAAGATATTTAGAACTGGTGAACCTTTATCTGTCAAAGTGATTGCCAAAATAATTCAAACCGCTAAAATCAACAAGTTTATTACTCTTGATTTACATAATAAAGCGATCGTGGGATTTTTTGAAAGTCCGGTGATAGAGCTTTCAGCTATCCCTTTGTTTTTAGAATATTTTAGGAAATCTAACCTAAAAAACACCCTAGTGGTAGCTCCTGATGCCGGTTCAATTAAGGCCTCAACTTCCTTTGCCCAGAGTTTAGGATTAGAGGTGGCCTATATTGATAAAAAAAGAGATTTATCAAATGGGAAAGTTAGTATTTTGGGTATTAATCGTCAAGTTAAAGGAAATAATATTGTTATGGTTGATGATATGATTAGTACAGGCAGTACCTTAATTGAAACAGCTAAATTCTTAAAAAAACAGAGAGTAGGGAAGATTACGGTGGCAGTTTCTCATCATCTTTTTGTTCCTGGAGTTCAGGAAAAAATTGAGCAAAGTCTAATTGACAAACTAATCATAACTGATACAATCGAAAGATCCAATAAAAAGCAATATAAAAAACTTAAAGTTTTATCAGTCGCCCCAATAATTGTAAAGGAACTTAGAAAGATTTAATGAAAAAATATAAATACATTTTTGTTTCAGGGGGAGTTATTTCTGGCTTAGGAAAAGGAATAACTGCTTCATCCATTGGCTTGCTTCTCAAAGCTCAGGGTTTTAAGGTCGCTTTAGTTAAATGTGATCCTTATGTCAATATTGATGCTGGGACAATTAGACCTCAGGAACACGGAGAAGTGTTTGTCACTAATGATGGAATTGAATCAGATCAAGATCTGGGCCATTATGAGAGGTTTCTTAATGAAGATTTAACTCGGGCTCACTACATCACCACCGGTCAGATCTATAAGGAGGTTATTAGAAAAGAAAGAAACTTTGAATATAATGGTGAGGACGTGGAGGTTGTTCCTCATGTACCAGAAGAAATGATTAGAAGATTTAAATTAGCTGGTAAAGCTTCAAATGCAGATGTGGTTATTATTGAAATAGGTGGAACAGTCGGAGAATACCAAAATATCTTGTTTTTAGAAGCGAACAGAATTATGAAAATGAGGGATAAGGAAAAAGTTATTCATGTTCATGTGGCTTATTTACCCACTCCGCCTTCAATTGGAGAAATGAAGTCTAAGCCTGTTCAGTTATCTGTCAGACTTTTGGCTCAAACAGGTATCCAACCAGATTTCTTAGTTGCCCGGGCAGAAAAACCGATAGACCAGCAAAGAAAAGATAGAATCTCGCTTTTTTGTAATATTGAAAAAGAAGACATTTTTTCTAATCCATATGTGCCCATTACTTATGAAGTGCCGTTAATATTTAAAGAACAGGGTTTTGATAAAAAGATTATGGAGAAGCTTAAACTTAAAGGCAAAAATACAGATTTACTAAATAATTGGAAAAAAATGGTTAAGAGGGTTAAAAAAGCTAAGAAAAAAATCAAGATAGCAGTGGCTGGAAAATATCAAACAGTCGGCGACTATATTCTACCCGATTCTTATGTTTGTGTTTTAGAAGCTTTAAGACATGCTGCTTGGCATTATGGTTATTCTCCGGAAATCGTTTGGCTAAATACTGAAAAAATTGAAAAAGACAAAAGCTTGTTAAAAAGGCTAGATAAGGTTGACGGAATAATTATCCCCCAGGGCTGGGGATCAAGAGGAGTCGAGGGAAAAATTATGGCGATTGAATATGCGAGAGTTAACAATCTTCCCTTTTTAGGTCTTTGTTTCGGAATGCAAATGGCAGTCATTGAATATGCCAGGAATGTTTTGAAATTAAAAAATGCTAATTCTGAAGAGGTAGATCCCAAGACACCCTATCCAGTAATTCACATTATGCCCAAACAAATAGAATATTTAAAAAAGAAACAATATGGGGGAACAATTAGATTGGGGGCCTGGCCATGTAAAGTTAAAAAAAATACTGAACTCTTTAAAATGTATGGAAAAGAAAATATATCGGAAAGACATCGGCACAGATATGAATTTAACTCTAAATATAAGGTAAAATTCCAGAAAAAAGGCTTAGTAATAAGTGGAGTCTCACCTGATGGAAAGCTAGTTGAAGCAATTGAGTTGCCCAAACAAAAGCACCCTTTTTTCCAAGGAGTTCAATTTCATCCTGAATTTAAATCAAGGCCTTTAACTCCTCATCCAGTATTTATGGGTTTCATTAAAGCTGCTATTAAAAGCTAAAAGACTTGTTAAATTAGCTAAGCTTTGATAAAATTTCTCCTATGGCTAATAAAATAGAATTTAAAAATACAATTGTTAATGTTGGTGATACTATAAGAGTTCACCAAAATATAAAAGAAGACAAAAAAGAAAGAAGTCAGGTTTTTGAAGGAATTGTAATTGCTATTAAGGGCAAAGCAGAAGGTAAAAGTATTACTGTTAGAAGAATTGCCACCGGAAATATTGGAGTTGAAAGAATATGGCCCATAAATACTCCCCACATTACTAAAGTAGAGGTTAAAAGAAAAGGTAAAGTAAAAAGAGCTAAACTATATTACCTTAGAAAAAGAATAGGTAAAAAAGCTACCAGAGTAAAAAAAGGAATAACCAATAAAACTCAAGAAAAAGAGGAAGTAAAAGTAGAGAAAAAGCCAATAAACGAAAAGAAAACTTCAGAAAAGAAAACAGACAATAAAAAATAACCTTAACTTGTTGTTCTCCCTAACATTTGATAAAATCTATTTGTTCTGGCCCCATCGTCTAACGGCTCAGGACATCAGGTTTTCATCCTGAAAATCGGGGTCCGATTCCCCGTGGGGTCACAGTTTTTTATACTAAATTTCCTTAAGATAAATTCATGAATAATGATAAGTTTGATTTTCAAGAGTTCGCTAAGCTAGATATCAGGATGGGGACTGTAATAGAAGCAGAAAGAGTTCCAGAAACTAATAAATTGTTAAAAGTCCAAATAGATTTTGGTAATGAAACAAGACAAGTAGTTGCTGGATTTGGACATCTTCATAAGCCAGAAGAACTTGTTGGCAAGCAAGTGCCAGTTGTCATAAATATCAAAGAGGCTAATATTAAGGGTGTTAAAAGTCAAGGTATTTTTATCGCAATATATGATGATAAGGCAACTTTTCTTATTCCAGAAAACAAAGTTAAAAACGGTAGTAAAATTAAATAAAAACTGTTTTCAATTTCTTAAGTCTTTTTTTCCCAATACTACTGGCAATACTTGAAGCAACAATATTTATTTCAGATGCAAGAAATAATTGTTTCATTTGTTTACTCTGTATCTAATTTGAATTAAGCCTTCACCAAGTTCTTTTATACCTATTCTCTTTAATCTCTTAAAACAATCAAATTTATCCATAACTCTAAGCCCATTTCCTATTAAGAACGGGTGAATACTAAGCCATATTTCATTTACAAGATTCTCTTTTAAAAATGAAGTATTTAGAGTCATTCCTCCAATAAGCATTAGTTTTTTTAGTCCTTTATTGCCAGCCATTACTATTACTTCTTTGGGAGTTTTATTGGTAAATATTACATTACTTGGAGTTTTTTGATTTAATAATTTTTTATTACTGGTCATCACAATATTAATAGCTCCCTTGCAAGGAAAATCATCACCAAAAATCTCATAAGTTTTTCGTCCCATTACCATAATTCCACAATCTCTTATTAAGGCATCAAATTCTTTCCAATCTGTTTCCGTTACCCAATCAGAATCATCTTGACCCTTTGTTATCAATCCGTTTATTGAAGTAGCCATGTATAAAATTACTTTCATTTTAGCTTAGCTTAATTTTATCATAATTAACAAATGCTGATAAAATATTAGAAATAGAGTATTTAGTATAAAGCCTCACTGTTTATAAAAGAAGTTTAACCTACCTAGTAACACTTAATTTATCTCTTGTTTCTGTTAATGGAGCTAAAACTGTTATTCTATTAGCTTGGGTCTGACAGATTTCATAACAACTATTAATTTCATCACAGCTGGTGTCAGGATCAGTTGGAATAAGAGCAATATAACTGGCAACAAGAGAAGGGCTTAGATCTAAATTATCTAGACCAATTATTGAGGTTAATGGACATGTTTCCATAGTAATTTCTTCAGGGGGATTACCATTATTATCAACTTGATACTGATTTATGGCATTTAAAATAGCATTGATATCACTTTCTCTTTTAGCATCTCTAGCCATCTTATATTGCCTCCCTGGGTTAAGAGCCACTAAAACAGTCCCCATTAAAATTACCATTATGGCGATAACTACTAGAAGTTCAATTAAAGTAAAACCTCGGCTTATTTTCAAAAATTCACCTTTAAAAGTCTTATTAAAAAGAAGATCATGGTGAGTCCGGAGAGGTTCGAACTCTCGACCTACTGCTTAAAAGGCAGTTGCTCTACCAACTGAGCTACGGACCCAATAATTGATATTATATCAGTTTTGTGGCTTTAGATTCAATGTTTTTAGATAGAAAATAGAATAAAATATGGTTTATGAGAAAAAAAGATTTTTATTTTAAAGCAATTAAAAAGTTTAAAAAGATAAGAATCGGAGAAATTAAGACGCCTCATAGTATTGTTTTTACTCCTTGTTTTATGCCGGTTGGAACTCAGGCGAGTGTTAAATCTTTGACCCCTGATGATCTTTCAGGTTTAGGCGCCTCCCTTATACTAGGCGGTAATACTTACCATATGTACTTTAAGCCAGGAATGAAAGTTATTAAAAAAGCTAAAGGAATGCATCGGTTTATGGGGTGGAATAGACCCATGCTAACTGATTCCGGAGGGTTTCAAGTCACTTCCTTGGGAAAAGATAGGACTAAATAAAGGCAGGAAATACGCTAAAAAAGCAATAGATAGAACTAATAATTGGCTTTTAAGGTCAATAAAAGAGTGGCAGAAAAATAATTGCTGTTCTTTAACCACCGGCAAATACCAGGCCTTATTTGGCATAATCCAAGGTGGAGACTTTAAAGATTTAATTCCCCAAGATAAGGTTTTATATTTTATGGGCCTAGGGAGAGACCCTGAGGACGTAGTGACGGCAATTAAGTTAGGAGCGGATATTTTTGATTGTGTTGTTCCCACCAGAATGGCTCGAAACGGAACGCTATACTCTGGTAAATTAACTAGTAGTTTTAAGTTTAAATCTAAATTTAAAAAAGGCAGACTCAATATTGGCAATAAAAGTTTTAAAAAGGATTTTAAAGCAATTGAAAAGAATTGTGATTGTTACACTTGTAAAACTGGTTTTAACAGAGCATATTTACATCATTTATATAAAACAAAGGAACTTTTATACTACCGCTTAGCTTCAATTCATAACCTAAAATTTATGATTAAATTATGTGAAGAAGCTCGGAGTTTGATTTTGAAAATATAGTTAATGTTGCGCTTTTGGGTTTTAAATCTCTAGTAATGATATAATTAAAATATGAGGATATTAGGAATAGATCCTGGTTTGGCACTAACCGGGTGGGGAATGGTAAAAAAAGGAAACGAGGTCAAGCTTTTAGATTATGGTTGCATCAAAACTTCTAAAAATGACCAAAACCACTTAAGGCTTTTAAAGATATTTAAGGACTTAAGAAAAATTCTAACCAAGTTTAAGCCCGAAGTGGTAGTTTTAGAAAAACTTTTCTTTAATACAAATGCGAAAACCGCCATTTTGATTGGTGAAGGCAGGGGAGTAGTGAAAATATGTGCTTCTTTAGCTAAAATTCCCCTCTATGAGTTTACACCTTTACAGGTAAAAGATAGTGTTGTAGGCTATGGAAGAGCCAGCAAGAAACAAGTTCAACAAATGGTTAAACTACTTTTAAAAATGGATAAAATCCCTAAGCCAGATGATGCCGCTGATGCCCTAGCCGTTGCTTTAACCTACTGTAGTTTTAATAAGGAATTAATCTAATGATTGGATTTTTAAAAGGGATAGTTTCTTTTATAGAAAACGACTCAATAATTTTAAACGTTAAAGATGTTGGTTACCATTTATTTATCCCTCTATATTTTCTCCAGGATTTAAAAGTGGGTGACAGCAAAGAATTTTTTGTCCACACTCATGTTAAAGAAAATGCTTTAGATCTTTATGGTTTTTCCACCTTTAGCGAAAAAGATATATTTACTTTGCTTTTGAGTGTCGGTGGAATTGGACCTAAGTTGGCCTTAACAATAGTTTCATATAGTAATGGTCCAAAAAATATTATTAAAGCCATTAAAGAGGCTCAGGTTGATTTTTTTGAGTCCATAAAAGGGATTGGAAAAAAAGCGGCTCAAAGAATTATTGTTGATTTAAAATCCAAGCTCGGTGGTTTAAAGGAATTAGAATTTGAAGGCATGGAAGATGTAGACTTAATTGAAGCCTTAAAAGGTTTAGGATTTGAAAACAAAGAAATTAAAAAAGCAGTTAAGGGAATTAAAAAAGACTTGCCTTTGGAAGAAAAAATTAGATTATCTTTAAAAGAGTAAATTAACAAAATTAAGAAAAATGAAAAATATAAAAAAAACTAAAACAAAGAATAAAAAATCCAAAGTTGTAGATATTTTACCCGAAAGTATTAGACCTAAAAATATTGACCAGTTTATGGGGCAAAAAAAAATTAAAGGCAAACTGGAGATTTTTATTAAAGCCGCTAAAAAAAGAAAAGAATCTTTAGACCACCTTTTATTATATGGCCCTCCAGGCTTAGGAAAAACAACTCTAGCTCATTTAATTGCTTCTGAGCTGGGAGTTAATATTCGAGTTACTTCTGGACCAGCGATTGAGAGAAGCGGAGACTTGGCCAGTATTTTAACCAACTTAAAAGACGGTGACATTTTATTTATTGATGAGGTTCACCGGCTTAATAAGGTGGTTGAAGAAGCTTTGTATCCTGCCATGGAAGATTATTGTTTAGATATTATTTTAGGGAAAGGTCCTTCGGCAAGAACAGTTAGATTAGAATTACCTAAGTTTAGCATTGTAGCGGCTACAACCAGAATTGGTCTTTTATCCTCACCCTTAAGAGATCGGTTTGGAGCCATTTACCGCTTGAATTTCTATAATCCTAAAGATTTAGCTCAAATTCTTAAAAGATCAGCTAAAATTTTAAAAATTCCGATTGAAGAAGATTCCTGTCAGCAATTGGCTAAAAGATCTCGGGGAACACCAAGGATTGCCAATAGGCTCTTGAAAAGAATTAGAGATTTTGCCCAAATTAAGGGTGAGGGGAAAATTAACGAAGGACTTTTAGATAATGCTTTAAAAGTTTTAGAAATTGATTCTTTGGGATTAGCCAAGGAAGACAGAGATTTTTTAAAAGCCCTGTGTTTAGATTATGCTGGTGGCCCAGTCGGTTTAGAAACCCTCTCAGCTACCATTGCTGAAGATATTGGCACGGTTGAAGAAGTAATTGAACCATTTTTGATACAAAAGGGATTTTTAAAAAGAACTAAACAAGGAAGAATGGCGAGTAGAAAATCATTTAAGCACTTAAATATTCCTATCCCTAAGGGTAAACAATCAACCCTGTTTTAAATAATTTAATTAAAAGGAGGTGATTAATTTGGCAGGGAAACAAGTCGGAACTATAAGCCATTACTATGATCAAATTGGAGTGGCGGTTCTTGATTTAAACGAAACCTTGAAGGTTGGAGATAAGATAAAAATAGTTAAGGAAGAAGAAGAATTTGAACAGGAAATAAGTTCAATGCAAGTAGAGCATAAGGAAGTCCAAACAGCTAAAAAAGGCGATTCGGTCGGCCTAAAAGTAGACAAAGAAGTAAAAAGAAAATCTAAGGTTTATATACTATAAACTTAGTTTTAAATATTATTTATAAAATCTTTTTAAAAAGGAAGATGGAATTTAATTTTGCCCCAGATATTAAAAAAAGGATAAAAGAGGTTCTAAACTCTCTTGATTTAGGCCATATTAAAGGTAAGATGATTGTTTGTTTTAGAAGCACCGGTTCTACTTCAAGAGCGATGGCTAGAATTTGGTCTTTGCCAACTATTTGGCAAAAAGCTTTAAAAACTCAGCCTCATTACTGTATTGAAGTCTTGTCGGAAAAATTTGATCGCTTATCCAAAGTTGAACAAACCAAGGTTTTAATTCATGAATTAATGCATATTCCTAAGACTTTTTCTGGTGCTTTGTTGCCCCACCGGGGAAGAGGGAAAGTTAAAATTGATAGAAGATCTGTCAACAAACTATATAGACTATATTTAAAGGAAAGAAAAAAGCAGTGATCTATTTTATTCATGGGGAAGATCAAGCATTAACTCGGTCAGAGGCTTTAAATCTGCTTAAGGCCGCCAAAAAAGAGAAAAAGGAAATCTTAAGGCTTGATGGCTTAAAAATTAGTTTAAATGAGTTAATTCAGGCCTTTGAATCAAATTCTCTTTTTGGACAAGATAAACTAATTTATTTAGAAAACTTTTTTCAAAGAAACAAATCCAAAAATAAAGAAGAGATTTTAACATACTTAAAAGCATCAGAAATATTGCCTGATTTAATTATTTGGGAGAAAAAGGAAATTTCGGGGACCACTTTAAGATGGCTGCCAAAAAACTGGGATTATCGAGTTTTTAAAATTAAACAAAGTATTTTTAGTTTTTTAGACTCGCTTACCCCTTATAATCAAGAGACAAACTTAAGTCTACTTAGGAAAGCTTCTTCTAAAGACGGTCCAGAACTAGTTTTTTATATGATGGCCAAAAGAATTAGAGACCTTTTACTAGCCAAGGAATTAGGAAAGAAGGGCTTGGTTGGCGCTCCTTGGCAAATTGGCAAACTAATTAAACAAAGTCAGGCTTTTACTATTGAAAAACTCCTGACAATATATAAAAAGCTTTTAAATATTGACTTAGATATTAAAACAGGTGGAAGCTTTATGCCGTTAGACTGGCATCTTGATTTGTTATTGACACGTTTGTAAGATTAAATATTATAAATAAAGAGGAAGGAAATATTATGATTAAAGCTAATATATTTCGTGATTATGATGTTAGAGCAATAGTTCCTCAAGAATTAGATAAAAAAGGAGCCATTAGAATTGGACAGGTATTGGTAAACCTTTTTAAACCAAAAACTGTGGCAATTGGGCATGATATGAGAATTACGGCCGACGAGATTGCTGGAGGGATTGCTGAAGGAATAATGATTCAAGGTGCTAATGTAACAGATTTAGGGTTGATTTCAACTGATATGGCTTATTTTGCCTCAGGAAAATATGGCTATGATTTGGCTTTGTCTGTATCCGCTTCTCATAATCCGTCTGAATATAATGGCTTTAAAGTAGTTAAAAAAGGGGCGATTGCAATTTCAGGAAATAGTGGTATTTACGATATTAGAGATTTAGCTTTGTCAGACGAGAAATTTATTCCAGCTAAAAAAAGAGGAATCTTAAGTAAGCGGGATATTTACGACGAATTTATAAAACATTGTTTAAGTTTCACCAATTTAAAAAAAATTAAACCTTTTAAGGTTGTGATTGATGCCGGCAATGCAATGGCTGGGTTCATAATTCCGAAATTTGAAAAGTATCTTCCAATAAAAGTAATTCCTCTTTATTTTAAGCTTGACGGTAATTTTCCTAATCATATTCCTAATCCTCTTCTGCCAGAAGCCACCTCAGATTTAAAAAAAGAAGTTCTTAAAAAAAAGGCAGATTTCGGATTAGCCTTTGATGGTGATGGAGACAGAATGTATTTTATTGATGAAAAAGGAAAGCTTGTTACCGGGACAATAACGACCGCGATGATATCCGAAATGATTTTAAGAAAAAACAAAAACAAAACAATTCTTTACAATGCGGTTACCGGGAAAATTGTTCCTCAAATTATTAAAAAGTATGGAGGTAAAGGAATCAGAGTAAGAGTGGGACATACATTAATAAAAGAAGACATGAGGAAATACAAGGCCTATTTTGCCGGAGAACACTCAGGTCATTACTACTTTAAAGAAAATTACTATGCTGATTCAGCCTTTGTGGCAATGTTAATAGCTTTAGAATTAATATCAGAAGAAAATAAAACTCTATCAGAAATAACAGGTAAGTATGATATTTATCCTAGTATTCCCGAAACTAATTTTGAAGTTAAAGACAAAGAAAAAGTAATGAAAAACATTGAAAAACATTATAAAAGTAAAGCAGATAAGATAGATTGGCTTGATGGAGTTACTATTTGGTTTAAAGATTGGTGGGCTAATATTAGGCCCTCTAACACCCAACCTCTTTTAAGACTTAATATTGAGGCTGATAATAATGAAATATTAATTGAAAAAGAAAATGAATTCACTGACTTAATCCAGCAACTGGGTGGAAAAAAAACTAAAGAATAATCTAACTCATTTATATTAATTTTTAGCTAAATGGAGGAAAAATGAAAATTGGAATTATTTCTGATGTTCATGATCACATTCCAAATCTTCTTAAGGCAATCAAAATTTTAAATAAAGAGAAAGTAACAAAAGTATTTTTTTGCGGCGATTTATGTTCTCCCTTTACAATTAAATATTTTCAGGGCTTAAAAACACCAATTGCGGCTGTTTTTGGTAATAATGAAGGGGATAAAATTAATATATTAAGTCGGATTAAAAAATATAATCTTTCCATAGAATATGGAGCAAAACAAGGACTTTTTTACACGAATACTATTAAAGATAAAAAAATTGGTCTTTTTCATGGTCATGTTTATGAACTAACAGAAGCTTTAGTTAATGACTCTCAATATAGTCTAGTTTTAACTGGTCACACTCACAAACCTCATATTAAATATCTTAAAAATAAAGTTTGGATAAATCCAGGATCAATTCATGGATTTTCAGATGAATTTCAAAATAAACCAAGTTTAGCCATTTTTAATCTTATAACAAATAAAGGTAACCTTATTAAAATTAAATGAAAGTAGGATTTTTTTAGACATTCCTAATAAAACGTAAAAATTTTCCTTTTTTTAGTAAGGTTATTTTTTACTAAAGTTAATAATCTTAAATTTTTAAAAATCTTGATATAGTTTTAAATATAATGTTAAATTAAAAATAATGAAAAAGTCATTAAAAAGAATCTATTTAATCGTCCCCAGACTAATTGAACAACCTACTTGGGGCGGAAATTACATAGCTAATTTTAAAGGTTGGGGGAAAGGAAAATCTTTTTCTAATTTTAAAATTGGTCAGTCTTATGAATTGACTTCAAATTCTAACTTACATCCTAATATTAGTGATTCAAACAGTTCAAAATTTAACCCTGAATTGGTGATGGCCAAAAACAGGAAAGAATTTCTATATTCTGGCAATAAAAATGAACTTATGAACTTAAATGAATTAATTAGGGTAAATCCTAGGTTAGCCCTGGGAAAAAATGCTTTAGAAAAGCATGGCCAAAAAGTAAAAATTTTAATTAAATTTACTCAGGCTAAAGGAAATTCATACCAGCTTCATGTTAGAAAAAAGGATGAAAACAGAAAATGGCTTTTTAAACCAGAAAGCTGGTACTTTTTTGAACCAGGTTTATTAACCCTAGGGGTTAAAGATCTTAATAAAATTAAACTCTTTAAAAATACTTGCCTTAATATTTTAAAACAAATGAGTTATATTTCTGATAAAATTAAAAAAAAGGAAATTAGTTTAAAAGATGGCAGAAAAAAATCAGAAGAAGTAGTTAAAAACTATAATCCTCAACAATTTGTAAATCTAGTTAAAGCTAATAAAAATGATTTAATTGATTTAAGCCTAGGCGGAATTCATCATTCATGGGAGGAGCCTAAAGCCATAAATCCTAAAGGGAATATTGTTTACGAAGTTCAACTTGATATTAAGGATAAACAGTCAACTTTGCGCTGTTTTGATCAGGGAAAAATAAAAAATGATGGTTCAATAAGAAACCTTAATATTAAAGAATATTTTAAATATATCAATAAGGAAGAAGCCAGCAATATTCCTGAAAACCATTTTTTAAAACCAAAAACATTATTTGAGAAGCTAGAAAACAAAGGGGAAAGACTTTTAAATACAAATGATTATACGATGGAAAAGATTTACTTCAAAAACAAATTAAGTAATAATTTAAATAGAACAAATAATTCTTATCAGCATTTATTTGTCCAAAAAGGAGAGGTTAGAGTTGAGTCTGAAAATAGCCATGTTATATTAACTCAGGGCCATTCATGTTTTATTCCAGCGGTAGTTTCTAAATACAATTTAGTTTCTAATAAATCCCAAAGTGAAGTTTTAAAAACATATGTTTCCAAATGAAAAATAATATTAAACTCATAAATCTAGATAAAGCAGTCATAAATGCCCTAGATTTGTTTAGTCTTGAAAAACCACCCAAGATGGATTTAGATAAGATTAACTTACCTTTTGTTATTGGTAGTGGTAATGCTTATAACACCGGTAAGCTAATTTTCTCCCAAAAAGCGGCTATTTTTGCTGATGAAAGCAATTTCAAAACATTATTAAAATCATATGAATTGGTGATTAAAAAAGGATTAATTAGTCAGGCCATCATAATTTCAGCTTCCGGAGAAAAGGATTCAGTTTGGGAGATAGAATTAGCTAATAAATCAGGGTTAAAAACTCATTTACTTACCTGTAGTCCTAACTCTTCAGCGGCTAAAGCAGCTGATAAAGTTTATCTTTTTAAAAAGCTTCCTGAACCCTATACATATAATGTTTCTACTTATTTGGGAATGGTTTTAGCTTCAACTAATGAAAACCCTAAAATAATTAGGGAATTTATTGGAAACGTAAAACTAAAAGATAATTTTTCTACCTACCAAAGTTATTCCTTTATTCTTGATGATAAATATATTGATATTTGTCCGATGATAGACATTAAAAAAAGCGAATTGTTTGGGTCCCGCCTGTCTATTCGCTGTTTTACTAATGGACATGCTCGTCATGCTAAATTTGTCATCCCCTGGGAAAAAGAATTAGTGGTAAGCATAGGGACGGAAAATAAATATTTTGGTCATCCAAACCATCGCTTATCTATAGAATTACCTGAAACAGCCAGTTTTGGAACAATTTTAAGTTTAACTTATTTTATCGTCGGCAAGGTTCAGGAAAGTAAACCCCATTATTACAAAGAAAATATAAAAGCTTATTGTCGTGATTATGGTCCAAAAGCTTACGGAAAAAATACACCTTTTGAAATAATTGTCCCTGGTAACTAAAATAGTGTTTGAAACCATTTTTTGCTATACTAAAAGTATAAAATATTAGCCTTTAAAACTGCCCATGGAAAAAAAACAGCTCCATATTGTTTGGTTTAATCAAATAGATCGGGATGATATTTCTCTTGTTGGGGGTAAAGGGGCTAATTTAGGAGAAATGGTTAAAGCCAAATTTCCTATTCCCAATGGCTTTATAGTTACTGCTGAAGCTTACTGGCATTTTATTAATTCCAATAAAATTAAAGATGAAATTGAAAAAATACTTCGACCTGTTAATGTTCATGATCCCCGGCAATTAACAAGAGTTTCTCAGGATATTAAAAAATTAATCCTGAAAAGTCAGGTTCCCAAAGACCTTTCAATGGAAATCATTAAAAATTATGAAGAATTAAGCGGCGGAGTGGGCCGGGCCTGTTTAATTGCCGCTCGGTCCTCAGCCACAGCCGAAGATTTACCAGATGCTTCTTTTGCCGGCCAGCAAGAAACTTTTCTAAATATTAAAGGCGAAGCTAATTTAATTAACAAGGTTCGGGCTTGTTGGGCCTCCTTATTTACTCCCCGAGCGATATTTTACCGGGAAGAAAAGAAATTTGATCATTTTAAGGTGGGGATTGCGGTGGTGGTTCAA
This sequence comes from Candidatus Beckwithbacteria bacterium CG10_big_fil_rev_8_21_14_0_10_34_10, assembly GCA_002773945.1. Taxonomy (GTDB): domain Bacteria; phylum Patescibacteriota; class Microgenomatia; order UBA1400; family UBA1400; genus 1-14-0-10-34-10. Next base: position 48,045 of record PEZT01000001.1, read on the forward strand.
AAAATGATTCAAGCTAAAACTTCAGGAGTAATGTTTACTATTGATCCTGTTACTAATGATAAAAGCAAAATTATTATTGAGGGCATTTATGGTTTAGGCGAGTTAATTGTTCAAGGCTCAGTTACTCCCGATCACTATGAAGTTGACCGCCAAAGCTTTAAAATTATTAAAAAAGACATTAGAGAACAAAAAGTCCAGTTAATAAAAAAAGATAGAGAAACAAAAAATATTAAAGTTAAAAAATACCGCCAAAAAAAACAAAAAATCAGTGATAGTAATATAAAAGAACTGGCTCAATATGGAAAGGCCTTACATCAACACTACTTTTTCCCTCAAGATATTGAGTGGGGGATTGAGAAATCAAAGATTTATATTCTCCAAACCAGACCAGTGACCACCATTCCTAGTGATGCTAAGATAAAATTAAACCAAGAAGAGGTGAGTAAAATTGACCTCCCTTTACTTGTTAAAGGTGATCCTGCCAGTCCTGGAATTGCTGGCGGTTTTGCTAAGTTAATAAAATCTCCCAAAATGATTAGTGAACTTAAATATGGAGAAGTTCTCCTAACTAAAATGACAACCCCGGATTTTGTGCCAGCGATGAAAAGGGCTTCAGCCATTATCACTGATAAAGGCGGCCAGACATCTCACGCGGCTATTGTTTCTCGAGAACTTGGAGTCCCTTGTATTGTAGGCACAAAAACTGGTACAAAAATAATTAAAAATGGAGAAATGGTGACTGTTAATGGCAAAACCGGAGAAGTTTTTAAAGGCGGTCTTAAAATCTTAAAGAAAAATATTCAACCAAAAACTAAAACACTTGGCTCTTACCCTTTAGCAAGTGAAGGAAATGAAAAAATGCCAGGATATTTAAGTAGTCATCTTGAAAAAATAAAAACAGCTACTAAGCTTTATGTTAATTTAGCTGAACCTGATTTAGCCGCCAAAGTAGCCCAAAAAGATGTTGATGGGGTTGGTTTACTTAGGGCAGAGTTTATGATTTCTCAAGAAATTAAACAACATCCTAAAAAATTAATTGAAGATAAAAAACAGAAATTTTTTATTGATAAATTAGCTGAAGGGCTAGAAAAATTTTGTACTGCATTTGAACCCCGGCCAGTAGTTTACAGGGCGACTGATTTTAAAACCAATGAATACCGGAATCTAATTGGCGGTAAACGCTTTGAGCCTGAGGAAGAAAATCCCTTGATTGGTTTTCGGGGCGCTTTAAGGTATGTTAATAACCGGAATGTTTTTGAAATGGAATTAAAGGCGATTAAAAAAGTAAGAGAAAAGTATAATAATTTATGGTTAATGATTCCTTTTATTAGAACGGTTAATGAATTAAAGGAAGTAAAAAAGATTGTTTCTACTAATGGTTTAATTAGATCAACTTCTTTTCAATTGTGGATGATGGCTGAAGTTCCTTCCAACGTCTTAATTTTAGAAGACTTTATTAAAGCCGGAATTGATGGAATTTCAATTGGGTCTAATGATTTAACCATGTTAGTTTTAGGAATAGATCGTGACAACGAAGAATTAGGAGATAGTTTTGATGTCCAGGACAAAGCGGTTCTAAAAGCTCTAAAAATGATAATTAAAACCAGTTTAAAGAATAAAATTAGTGTTTCAATTTGTGGTCAAGCACCTTCTCTTTACCCTTCCTTAACTCAAAAGTTGGTTGGTTGGGGAATTACCTCTGTTTCCGTTTCACCTGATATGATTGACCAGACCAGAGAAATAATTTTTGAGGCGGAAAAAAGAAGAACTAAAAAATGAAAATAAAAAAAGTTAAGGCCAGAGAAATACTTGATTCTCGAGGAAATCCGACGATTGAAACTGAAGTTTATTTGGAAGATAAAAGTGTAGGAGTGGCATCTATTGCCTCGGGCAGCTCAACGGGAAAATATGAGGCTCATGAACTAAGAGATAAAGATCCTAATCGTTTTAATGGAATGGGAGTCTTGCAAGCGGTTAAAAATGTTAACCAGGAAATTTCCCCTAAAATAGTGGGAATGGATGCTTCTTATCAAGGAAAATTAGATCAACTATTAATTAGCCTTGATGGAACCCAAGATAAATCAAGGTTAGGAGCTAATGCGATTCTTTCTGTTTCCCAAGCAGTTTTAGAAGCTTCTGCCTCTTCTTACAAACTCCCAATTTACCGCTATATCCAGCAAAAATATGGTATGGTTGGAAAAAAAATAATCATGCCAACCCCCAGTTTTAATTTAATTAATGGGGGAAAACATGGAGCTAATAATCTTGATTTTCAAGAGTTTCACTTAGTCCCTTCCACCAGGAAAACATATAGTCAAGCTTTAGAATGCGGGGATGAAGTATATCAAGAATTAAAAAAAGTCCTCATTTACCGAGGGGCAATTTATAGTTTAGGAGATGAAGGCGGTTATGCCCCTCGGCTTTTTACTAATCTTGACGCTTTAGAAGTTCTAATGGAAGCGATTAAAAACACTAAACATGAGTTTGGCCGGGATGTTTTTGTAGGCTTAGATGTGGCCGCCAATAATTTTTATAAAAATGGTAAATATACTATTAGAGACAGAGCTCAACCATTCTCCGAAAAAGAAATGGTTGAATATTACCAGGCTTTAAACAATCAATATCACCTTTTTAGCCTAGAAGATGGTTTGGTTGAAGATGATTGGGAGGGCTGGGTTCAATTAACTAAAATTTTATCCCAAAATACTTTATTAATTGGCGATGATTTACTGGCTACAAATTTACAAAGACTTAATAAAGCGATTGAAAAAAAGGCTTGTACTGGCATTTTAATTAAACCAAATCAGGTTGGGACTATTAGTGAAACCATTAATGTTATTGATGTGGCTCATAAAGCCGATTGGAAAGTAATTGTTTCTCACCGCTCTGGAGAGACTAATGATGATTTTATTGCCGATTTTGCAGTAGGGGTTGGAGCAGATTACACTAAGTTTGGCGCTCCAGCCAGGGGAGAAAGAACCGTTAAATATAACAGGCTTTTAAAAATTGAAGAAGAACTAAAATTACAAAAATGATAGTTTGCTTCTTTAAAGAATCTAAAAAAATTGATAAAATCTTTTTATGATGACTAAATCCAATTCTTCTAGGATTTTAGTAGCTGGTAATTCAGTGGTTGATTTAATCTTTCGAGGCGAAACATTTTCTAAAAGACGGGAAAAGGATAGGCTTTGTTTGGCTTTTGGGGGAAAATATGTACCAGAAGAGTTTTTTGAGTGTTATGGCGGCGGTGGAGCTAATGCGGCTATTTCTTTAGCCAGACAAGGTTTTGATGTCTCTTTATGGACCCATCTTGGCAATGACTCTTTTGGAAGAACTATTAGTCGAAATTTAAGAAAAGAAAAAGTTAAAACTAAATTAGTTCGCTTTAAAGCTAAAAGCACCCCAATTTCTAGCATTCTTTTAACCCCTCAAGGAGAAAGAACCATTATTACTTTTAGATCTGACGCTGACCTAATCACTTTAAACAACGGCGTTAGAAGAGCCATGAATAAAAGAAACTGGTTAGCCCTTTTTTCTTTAGCTAAATTGCCTAAAAAAAATAAGCTTGAATATATAAATTTAGCTAAAAAAAATGGGATGAAAATCTTTTTATCTTTACATGGAACAGAATATCTTAAAGGCCATGACTATTTAAAGGAGTACTTTAGCTTAGCTGATTTAATCCATATTAATGCTCATGAACTGGCTGATATTTTTGGTGGTAATGCCCCTGACTTTAATTTTAGAAAAACAAATTTTGCCAAGAAGTTAAATATCCCCTTATTAGTCGTTAGCTATGATATTAAAGGTAGTTTTGCCTATACTAAAGACAAGATCTACTATCAGCCAATTGTTAAAGCTAACAAGATAGTTGATACTACTGGAGCAGGTGACGCTTTTGCTTCTGGATTTTTAGGAAGTTTAATTAAAGACGATTCAATTGAAAAAGCTCTTCATTTTGGGTCCCAAAATGCCAGTTCCTTAATTCAACACCTAGGGGCTCAAAATGGACTCTTAAAACTATGAAAGTTAACATCATTAAAAAAAAGTTTAATCCAAAGGCTAATTTAAAAGACTATGAGAAAGAATATAAAGATTTTGATATAAATCTTTTCAAAGCAGAAATTAAATGTTTTCCTGATGGGAAAACAAATGCTGCTTACCTTGCCACTGACATTCACTTAAAAGGACCAAATAAAAATAAGATTGCTTTGTATTGGGAAGGGGAAAACGGTCAAGAATTAAAATATAGTTTTTTGGAATTATCTGAAGCTTCCAGCAAGACCGGTAATCTTTTAAAAAACATTGGAGTGGAAAAAGGAGATAGGGTATTTATTTTTCTTCCCCGGATTCCAGAGCTCTTTATTTCTTTCTTGGGGATCTTAAAAATAGGCGCCATTGCCGGCACCCTTTTTGCCGCTTTTGGACCTCAAGCTTTAGAAGACCGGTTAAAAAACTCTGGGGCTAAAGTTTTAATTACCCACCCAGATTTTTATTCCCGAGTCAAAAAAATTCTTCCTCAACTAAAGAATTTAGAAAAGATTATTTTAATTGATGAAAAAAACCGGGTTAATTTTTTAGAAGAAAAAAATCTAGAAAAAAGCCCTAAAATAGATAACTGCCAGTTCTATTACAGCTTAATGGAAAAAGCTTCCTCTAAACTAAAAGTCAGCCATATGAATCTAACTGACCCGGCTTTCATGCTCTATACTTCCGGTACTACCGGTAAACCTAAAGGAGTGGTTCACCACCACCAAGCTATTCTTCATGAAAAAATATCGGCTAAATATGTTTTAGATATTAAGGATAATGATGTTTATTGGTGTACGGCTGACCCAGGCTGGGTAACCGGGATTGCCTATGAAATTTTAGGTACCTGGGCTTTAGGAGCCTCAACTTTAGTTTACCAAGGCCGGTTTAATCCAGAAAAGTGGTATTCGTTAATTGAGGAATATAAGGTCAATGTTTGGTATACAGCTCCAACAGCCATAAGAATGCTAGCCGCCTCAGGTTTAGACTTAGTAAAAAAGTTTGATTTAACCTCTTTAAGACATTTAGCCAGCGTAGGTGAGCCCTTAAACCCAGAATCTGTTCTCTGGGGAATAAAAGCTTTTAATCTGCCCTTCCATGATAATTACTGGCAAACAGAAACCGGGGGAATTGTGATTGCCAATTACCCCAATCTTGATATTAAAGCTGGCTCCATGGGTAAACCCATGCTGGGAATTAAAGCTGCTATTGTTGATAAAAAAGGTAAAAAACTTAAACCAAATAAAGAAGGGGCTTTAGTTTTAAAACCTGGCTGGTCATCAATGATGAAAAAGATTTGGAGAAGACCGGAAAAGTATCAAAGCTACTTTAAAAACAATTGGTATATCACCGGGGACAGAGCCTACAAAGATAAAGATAACTACTTTTGGTTTGTCGGTAGAGCTGATGATGTCATTAAAACTGCCGGAGAAAGAGTCGGCCCTTTTGAAGTCGAATCAGCTCTAGTATCCCATCCTAAGATTATTGAAGCCGGAGTAATTGGCAAACCAGATAAAATGAGAGGAGAAATAATTAAAGCCTTTGTCACCCTTAAAAAAGGAGTTAAACCAACAAAAACACTTGTAGAAGACATTAAAAACTATGTTAAAAAGCATCTAGCCGGTCATGCCTACCCCAGAGAAATTGAGTTTAGAGATAAACTACCTAAAACTAGGTCAGGTAAAATAGTCAGAAGACTTTTAAAAGCTCAAGAACTAGGCCTACCAATTGGAGATACTTCAACCCTAGAAGACTACTAATAAATATATTATTAAAATAAAAAGGAAAGCAATAATCAACTTTCATGCTATATCATTTCGGGCATACACTAATTATAAGCTATAATAAAAAAAGGGGTGAAAGAAAAATAAGTCAAGAGGGAAAGGAGTGGAGAGAGTATACCTTAACGAAGACTCCAAGCCAGCACGAATGGCTAGAAGAAATATCCGACGGAAGGGATGTATCCGAGCAGAAAAACACAAGCCAGCCTGACGAGAATAGTTCATTTGATTGGAATAATTATGGTACGGTAAGTAGTAAGCCAACCAAATGGAACAACTAAGCCTATCTGATGTTAGTTTATTGCAGCGTATAACGCGGAATATGCGGTTCACTTCATTACGTTTGTTCGCCCAAATTCTTCACTTCGCTTTGTGGTTAGAGTAAAATATTACCCAAGGCTCATTTAATAACATTGCATATAATGATACATTAAGTAACGAATTAGTATTCGCTAAAACAAGATATTTTTTTTCTCAACTTTTAATCCAAACAATTTGGTAAACAACTAAGTTTATGTTAAAATATTTGAGGTTTAATAATATGAGAGAATATAAAAAAGATTACCAAAGAGATAATAGAAGAAAAAATGTAGTTTTAGACTGCTTTTTTTGCAAGAAGAAAGTTGAGCCTGAGTGGGAAAAACCAGATCTTCTAAAAAAATATCTTTATGATACTGGCAAAATTAGTTCTAGAAAAACTAATGGTAACTGCTCTAAACACCAACGTCATGTAGCCAAAGCAATTAAAAGAGCTCGTCATTTAGGTCTTCTTCCCTACACTCAAAAGGTTTTATCATAAAGCGATTGACACTTAGTAACAGTTTTCATACAATTAAAAAGTAGATGAAAAACTCTATTAACATTAAAATTGGTGGTCATGCTGGAGAAGGAATTAAAGTTTCTGGCCTTATTCTTACAAGGTCTTTAACCCGCTTAGGCTATTCTACCTTTTCCTACAGTGAGTATCCTTCTTTAATTAGAGGTGGCCATAATACTTATCAAATTCAAGTAGGATTACATAAAGTTCAGGCATGTTTAAGGAAACTTGATATTTTAATTGCCTTAAACCAGGAAACTATTAAACTTCACCAGGATGAGTTAAAAAAGACTTCCTTAGTTATTTATGATCCGGGTGAATTTAAACTTCCCTTAGGTGAGCTTAAAGGTAAGTATTTAGCCATTCCCTTACTTAAAATTACAAATAAAGCCGGCGGAAAACCGATTATGGCCAACATGGCTTCTTTAGCTTCTGTTTTAACTTTACTTGGAATTGAATTAAATACTTTTAAAGATATTATTAGGAAGGAATTTTCCAAAAAAGGTGAAGATTTAGTTAAGGCTAATATTGAAGTTGGTGAAGCCGGTAAAAACTATGTCTTAAAAAACTACTTTCAAGAAAAATTAGTTTTAGAAAAACCTAAAACTAATTTAAAAAGAATGGTTTTAACTGGAAATGAAGCCATTGCTTTGGGCGCTTTAGCCGGCGGCTTACAGTTTTATTCTGCTTATCCTATGACTCCGGCAACTTCAATCCTTCACTATTTAGCCAGTATAGAAAATCAGACTAATATTGTAGTTAAACAGACTGAAGATGAAATCTCGGCTATTAATATGGCTTTAGGAGCTTCTTTTGCTGGAGTTTTATCAATGACCGCTACTTCTGGCGGAGGATTATGTTTAATGGCCGAAGGAATTTCCATGGCCGGAGTGGCAGAAATACCTTTAGTAATTGTTAATTCTATGAGGCCTGGTCCAGCTTTGGGAATGCCTACTTGGACTAGTCAGGGAGATTTACAATTTGTCCTTCATATTGGCCATGATGAATTTCCTCGAATTATTTTTACTCCAGGAGATGCTAAAGAAGCGTTTGAATTAACTAAATTAAGTTTTGAGTTAGCCGAAAAGTATCAACTCCCAGTTTTTATCTTAGTTGATAAATATTTATCTGAAAGTGACTTTTCAACTCAGTTATTTAAAAAAGACCATCCAGCTAAAAGGTTTTCTATGGCTGACAATTTAGGCCCTAAGGACGAATTTTATAAGCGTTACAAGTTGACTGAGAATGGAGTTTCCAAAAGGTCTATTCCCGGCCAAAAGGGAGGAATTCACTGCTGTAACAGCTATGAACATGATGAAAATGGTTTAGGAACGGAAGAAGGAGAAATGAGAATTAAAATGATGGATAAAAGAATGAAAAAAATGAAGCTTTTAGAAAAAGAAATTAAAGGAGTAAGTTTATTTGGTCCTAAAAAAGCCAAGCTTAGTCTAATTTCCTGGGGATCAAACAAAGGCGTAATTTTAGAAGCCTTAAAAGAACTTAAAAATGTAAACTTTCTTCATTTATCTTGTGTCTGGCCTTTTCCTAAAAAAGAAGTCGAAGAATTTATTAAAACTAGTGAGAAATGTTATTCTATCGAAGGAAATGCCACCGGCCAGTTAACTAGTTTAATTAAACAGGAAACTGGTTTAACCCTACAGAGTGTTTTAAAGTATGATGGCCGACCTTTTTGGGTGGAGGAAATAATCAAAAAGTTTACTAATTAAAATAAAATTCTAAACTTAAAATAATAAAATAAAATGGAAAACTCTAATAAATATTTAAGTCATATTAAACCCACCTGGTGTCCTGGATGTGGTAATTTTGGAATTTTTACTTCTTTAAAAAATGCTTTTAAAAAGTTAGATTTGGATCCTAGCGAATTGGCAGTGGTGACTGATGTTGGCTGTTCTGGTAATACAGCTGATTTTCTTAAAACCTATGTCTTTCATGCTTTACATGGCCGGGCTTTACCACCGGCAGCAGGAATTAAGCTTGCTAATCACAAATTAAAAGTAGTGGCCATTATTGGTGATGGCGGCTGTTATGGTGAAGGCTTAGGCCACTATATTAATCTTATGAGAGGAAATCACGATATTACTGTTTTAGTTCATGATAACTCTCTATATAGTTTAACGACTGGTCAAACATCACCCACCACCCCCAAAGGAATAAAAACTAAATCTTCTCCCAATGGGGTAATTGAAGAACCATTGAATCCTTTAGCTTTAGCTTTAGCTAACAGCGCCAGTTTTTGTGCCCGCACTTATGCCCTAGATATTAAAGATCAGACTAATACTATTATTAAAGCAATTAGTCATTCAGGCTTTAGCTTGATAGATATTCTTCAACCCTGTATTACTTTTAATAAAACTCAAACAATTAAATGGTATCAAGAAAGAGTTTATAAATTAAAAAATAGATTTAAAAACAAGGAAGAGGCTTTCAAAGAAACTCTCCGAACTGATAAACTGGGAACCGGTATTTTTTGGCAGGAAAAAAGACCAGCTTATCACCAAGAATGCCAAACCTTGAAAAATGAGGCCTTAGTGGCTAAAAATATTAAGAATATAAATTTAGGGGAACTAATTGATAAGTTAGTTTAAATTAAATGATTGAATCTATTATTCAGCCTCTGGCTGATTTTGTTATTTTTTTGGTAAATAAACTAAGTTATGGAGGGGTGGTTTTAGCAATGGCCATTGAATCCTGCTGTATTCCTTTACCCTCAGAAATTATTATGCCTTTTGCTGGCTTTATGGTCTCCAAGGGCGTTTTTAATTTTTGGTTAGTTGCTTTAGCTGGTGGTCTTGGCTGTTTGATAGGCTCTATGCTGGCTTATGCAATTGGCTATTTTGGCGGAGAAACTTTAGTCAGGAACATTATTAAAAAATATGGCAAATATGTTTTAGTTTTTGAGTATGAATTGGATGAAGCTGAAGTTTGGTTTAGAAAACATGGAGAAATGATTGCCTTTTCTTCTCGGCTTTTACCAGTTGTTAGAACTTTTATTTCCTTACCAGCCGGAATTTCAAAAATGAATTTTAAAAAATTCTGCTTTTATACTTTAACAGGTTCAATTATCTGGTCTGCTGTCTTGGGTTATATTGGTAAAGTTTTGGGCGAAAACTGGAATTCTCTAGGAACATATTTTCACAAGTTTGATTTAGCTATTGTTTTAAGCTTTTTTGGACTTGGAGTCTTTTACGTTGACCACAAGCTTAAAAAGCACAAAAAAAGAAAGAGTCAGTAGTCTTTTCTAATATTTTCTAATAATAGCTTTTATTTCACCCTGGATTTTAATTTTATTAACAAATAAAGGTGGTTTGACATTTCTTATTGATTCTAGTCTAACCCTGGTTTCTTCTTTAAAAAACCTTTTTAAGGTAACTACATCCTTTTCTAAAAGAGCTAAAACTAATTCTCCGTCCTCAACATTAGCTTTTTCTTCAATGACAACAAAGTCACCATCTAAAATACCTTCATCTAGGAAAGTATCACCTTTAACTTTTAAAACTAAGGCCCTTTTTTTACCAGATAATAGGGAAGGAGCAACACTAAAAAAAACGTCCATTTCCGAGAATGGCTCAATTGGCCGTCCTTCAGCAATAAAACCCAAAACAGGCAATTTCATCCCCGTGTCATTATCAGCCAGCTTTTTATCTACCACTTCCATATGACGATGTTTTCCATACCCAGTTATTTTTAAAACCCCTTTTTTCTGAAGTTGATTCATGTGTTCATGAACCGTGGCTAAAGAACTTAAACCCATGGCATCAGCAATTTCTCTTAATGCCGGAGCAAAACCATTTCTTTGAATATATTGAGCGACAAACTCTAGGGCTTGTCTTTGTTTTTCATATAGAACGACAGGCATAGATTCCTCCTTTGTTTGTTTTTTGTTTGATTTCAGTTTGGGCCAAAAAAATTCCTTTGTCAACTAGAACTTTTTATATCTTAATCAACTTTAAGGCTTCAAAATGCTAGACAGCTATAAATAAAAAATTTAAAATGAATTTATGATAAAAAAGAAAAGTCTATTAATTGGAATTTTAAGAACTGGAGAATTTACATCAACTTTCCTTTTTTTTGGCTTCTTATTTCTTTCCTTAATAATTAAGCCAGTTTTTGCTCAAGGTGAATTTAGTAAAAGCTATTCAATCAAATACACTGTTAATTCTGATGCCAGTGTTTTAGTTGAGCAAAACATTAGCTTGAAAAACAACTTGGCTAATATTTATGCCACGGAGTACAGTTTAACTTTAGGGACAGTTGAGGTGAACAACATTTGGGCGAGTGACAATTTTGGGAGTTTAAATCCCATAATAGAAAAAAGTAATAATCAAACTAAAATTAAGCTTAACTTTAATGACAAAGTCGTCGGGAAAGACCAGGTTTTAAATTTAAAATTAGGCTATACTTCCAGGGATTACGCCCAATTAAATGGCCAAGTTCTAACAGTTGCTATTCCTCGAATAAATGATGAGACAGACCTGACATCATTTGAACAGGAATTATTAACCCCCTTATTTTTTGAAGAACCAATATTTATAAGACCTAGGCCAAGTCAAACAGGAATTAAGGCCGGTTTTAATGCTTATCAGTTTGACCAAAGTAGTTTAAAAAATGGTATTTTTGCATCTTTTGGAGCTAGTCAGATTTTTAACTTTAATCTTAAATATTATTTAGAGAATAAAGATAAGGTTGCTCAGTATTTAGAAATTGCTCTTCCACCCGAGACAGCTTTTCAAAAAGTTTATTATCAATCAATCAATCCTGACCCTTTAGATGTTCAGCTGGATAAAGACGGCAATTGGCTGGCTATTTATCTTTTAGAACCAAAACAAGGAATAGAAATTAAGGCCTCGGGAGCGGCAGAAATATTTTTGGAGCCCAAAGGAGAGATAAAGGGAATGAAAATGAGTAACCAGGCAGATTATTTGTTATCCCAAAATTATTGGCCGGTTAATGATCCTAAGATAAAAGATATTGTTAAGGATTTAGATACCGTAGCCCAAATTTATGATTATGTCGTTAATACCTTGGACTATTCCTATAATAAGCTTGATGGTTCTAATAAGAGAATGGGGGCCATTATGGCTTTAAATAACCCCAAGGATGTGGTTTGCATGGAGTTTACTGATTTGTTTATTACTTTGGCTCGGGCTAAAGGAATTTTAGCCCGGGAAGTTAATGGTTATGCTTATACTAATAATCCTAATTTAAGACCCTTAAGCTTAACCCAAGATATTCTCCATGCCTGGCCTGAGTATTATGACTGGGAAGAAACTCTATGGCGTCCAGTTGACCCAACTTGGGAAGATACTACTGGCGGGATTGACTTTTTTAGTCAATTGGATTTAAATCATTTTACATTTGTATTCCATGGTTTATCTTCCGAGTATCCTTATCCACCCGGGGCATATAAGTCAGATACAAGTCAAGGTCAGTCATTAGATATTAGTTTTGGTCAGCTACCAGAAGAAAGGCTTAAAACTAAGGTAGAATTAATTTTACCCAAAAAAGCCTATGGTGGTCAAAATTTAAAAGGAAAAGTGATTCTTAGAAATTTAGGCAATACTGCTATCCATCAAAGTAAGGCAAGTTGGGAAACAACTGGTTTATTAAATAATAAACAAACGGCTTTAGTTCAAATCTTACCACCCTATGGTAAAAAGGAAATTATCATTAACCTTGGTAGGCTTGAACCTTTTAAAAAAGGATCAGTTAAATTTAAAGTTAATTATAAAGGAGAAATTGCCACCGAAGAAATAGGAGTAAATTCCTTTTCACCTTATTTTTCCATTATTTTGTCTTTAGGGGGAGCTGGCGGAATTTTTCTCTTTATGCTATGTTTTAAATTAGGAAAAGTATATTTAAAAACCCGTGAAAAAAATATTAAAAACTAGTTTTGTTAATGGAGTTGCTTTAAGCCTAGTCAGCTGGCTATTTCCAGGAATAAAACTGAGTTTTGATCCAGCTCAGTTTATTTTAGTCAGTATTTTAATAACCCTGATTATAAAATTAATTAAACCCATTTTTAATTTAGCTTTTCTGCCCATTAATGTTTTAACTCTTGGTTTATTTCGCTGGGTTAGACTTATTTTTGCCTTAGGAATCCTTATTTATTTAAACTTGGGAGTTTCTCTAGAAGAATTCTTCTTTCCTGGACTAAATTTCCAAGGAGTAGTGATTAACCCTTATCACTTATCATCTTTTTATAGTTTAATTTTAGGGGCGTTCTTTTTTGACCTAGCCAGAAAAGTTATCTTTTGGATTATTAAAAAAAACTAAGCCTTTTTCGGCTCAAGCGGTAGGTTTTAGGATGAGAAAGAAAAATAACGGGCGACTCTTCGGAAATAAATCTTTGGAAATCTAAATATTTTTCTAATCTTTCTTCTTTACTAGTAATTGTCCGACCATCTTCTAATAATTTATCAATCTTTGGACTTTTAAATTTAGTAATATTAGTATTTCTGGTGGAATGCCAAAAAACATATTGGTCAGGATCAGAAGGAATTTCTTGAATTCCTAAAAAAATTTGAAACTCTTCGGACAAGCTATTAATTAAAGCAATTTCTACTTCTACATTTAGGACTTCTTCCCAGGATCTTTTAATTTTTTCGGCCTGATCTAAAAAAGGTTCAGTGGTGGATATTTTTATTTTAACTTTTTCGTCTAAGTCAAAAAGCTCCTTAGCTTTGGCAGGATTATAATCATATAGTTTAGCATCTGGATTGTATGCCCAGGAAATAGGGCTAATTGGGCCAGTGGCTCTTCGGTCACCGTAAGTTTTATCTTCTATAGCATAGGCAAGGGCCTGACGATAACTTTTTTCCGAAAAGATTTGATCTTCAGTATTAAAGAAAAGGCCTAAATATTGATCTAAAACTATTTTTTCTTCTAAATTTACCTTACTAAGCCACTTTTCGTCTAATTGGGGCTTAATTAGCCTGTCCAAAACATCAATTTCTCCCATTTTAAAAGCAACTAAAGCTGCTTCTTCCGTTGGATAATATCTAAAACTGATGTCTTTTTCTGGACTGGTTAAGGTAATTTTTTCAACTAGATTGGCTGATTTTTTAATTCTCTTAATTTTATAGGGACCAACACCCAAATAGTTTTCTTTAAAAACTGGTTGATTAAGAATAATTAAAAAAGGAGAAAAAGGTTCTTTTAGGGTAAATCTAATTTGCTTATCGCTTAAAACATTAACTTGAACATCACTAAAGTTATAATTTATATCCCAGGCAGTAGCTGGAGTTTCATCCTGCCAATAAATGTTATCTAATAGGGTAAAAGTGTAAACTAAACCATCACCAGATATTTGCCATTCTTTGGCTAATCCTGGAGCAGCCGAGCCATCAGTAGACACAGTAGTTAAACCTAGGCTTAAAAGCCTAGTTATTTCTAATGGAAGATTATCCAAATCCAACCTTCCAATTTTACCAACTTTTTCATGTTTTTTTAGACGGGGAAGAAGAGGCATAATTTTCCCGATAAAGAAAAACCCAATAATTCCTATTAATGAAGCAACTATAATAGTACGACCATGCTTAGCTAAAAAAGCTTTAGTCACCCAGGAAAACAAGCGGAATCTTTTAAAAAATTTCATTGTTTAATAAGTTAAAAAATTAGCAATTGAGGAAAGGAAAAAAAGGATAATTATTATAATAGTAAAGACAAAAACTACTCTCTCCACTCCTCTTTTGGAGTGGTATGAAGAAGATGAACCCCCAAAGGTAGCACTTAAACCCGAACCCTGAGACTGCATTAAAAGCAGAACTATCATGATTAAGGATATTGTTATTTGGATTATTCCTAAAATTATATTCATTTTGTGAGTCGCCAGGGACTCGAACCCTGAACCTATTGCTTAAGAGGCAATTGCTCTACCAGTTGAGCTAGCGACCCTCTTAAAATTTAGTAACTTAATTATATCAAAGCCTAGATTTTCAAGCAAAATCTTTTTCTACTTAATTTTAAAATAAAGTGCGCCTGGGAGGACTCGAACCTCCAGCCCTCTGTTCCGAAGACAGATGCTCTATCCTTTGAGCTACAGGCGCTTTGTTGAATATTATATCATCTAAAATAACTGACTAATAATATTACTCTATAATTTAAGTTCCTCTTCTATTCAACCAAAAGATAAGGATATAATAAAATAATGAAAAAGAATGTATTTGTTTTTAATCCTTTAAAGACATTTTTTACCTTTATTGTGGTAGTGGTTATCTTTTCTTTTATAAACATTGGTTTGTATTTCTTAAGTCAAACTAATTCTTTTTTATCTCCAATTGTAGCTGGTTTTCCCTTTTTAAAAATCAAAGGTCCTCAAAAAATAATTGGTTTCCTCCCTTACTGGTCAGTAAATGAAAAACTTTCCCTAAATTATGATGTTTTAGATCAGCTAATCTATTTTAGTTTAACTGTTTTAGAAGATGGCTATTTACTAAAAGAAGAATATGGTGAAACTGAACCAGGCTGGCATCACTTAAATAGGCCTGAAACTAAAGAAATTTTTAGAAAATTGAGACAGAGAAGAATAAAAGTTTTTTTAAGTTTTAGTTCTTTTGAGGCTTCAATTATGGCTGAAGTAGTAGCAAACGAGTCTAAAAGAGCTCTGTTAATCTCAGAAATTAAAAAAATATATGAACTTTACGATTTAGATGGAGTAGATATTGATTTTGAATATTTCCCTTTATATTCAGATGATCAGTTTGGATATAACTTTAATCTTTTTTTAAAAGAGCTTAAATCTGCTTTAAAAGAAGTTGATTCTCAGGCCATGATTTCAGTCGATATTTATCCCAAAGCCATGATTGATGGTCAACCATATAATTTAGAGGAAATGGTCAAAATTGTTGATCAAATAATTTTAATGGCCTATGATTTTACCCAGAGCAGAACAAGGTATACTGGACCAGTGGCACCCTTAAACAAAAGCTCACTTGATGATTACTCAATTAGCATGGCTGTTAACAGTTTTAAACTTCGGATTAAAGATAAAAGTAATCAAAAAAAATTAATTTTAGGGATTCCCTTATATGGTTACAAATGGAGGACGATTGATGATTCTTATCGAGCCAAATCTTACTCATACTTAGGGGAAATGATAAGTTACAAACGGGCCCAAGAAATGATCAAAGAAATGAACCTTCAAATAAACTGGGATGCGACGGCTTCTTCACCCTGGATCTCCTATAACCAAAATGGAGCTTGGTGGCAAACATATTTTGAAAACTATGATTCTTTAGTAACCAAGTTTAAATTAGCCAAACAAAATAGTTTAGGCGGAATAGCATTTTGGGCTTTAGGTTACGAAGAAGATGAAATTGATTTCTGGAACTATTTGAAAAAAAATTTCTAGGGTTTAATTTACCCCTTTTTTTTTAAATAAATCTTGTTATAATATTTAATATGACAAAAGCAAAAAAGAAGAACAATAAAAAACAAGCCTTGAGGATTAATCTTTCTTCAATAAATATTCCGTTGGGTAAAGAAATCCAAAATTTTTTGAAAAAGAAAAAAATTGATGTTAAACCAGCTTTAATCTTTTTAGCTATTGCTTTAGGACTCTATTTCCTTAGTTCTTATCTTGTAGTGGCTTTAGTTAATGGCCGGCCAGTTTCCAGATTTGAATTAATTAAAATTCTTGAAGCTCAGAATGGAAAACGAACATTAGAATCTTTAATTACCAAAAAATTAATCTTGCAAGAAGCCAAAAAAGAGAGTTTTAAAGTCACTAAAGAAGATTTGGCTAATGAAATAAAAATAATTGAAGATAACTTAGCTGCTCGGGGTCAAAAATTAGATGAAGTTTTAGCCCTTCAAGGTATGACCAGAATCCAGCTAGAAGAAGAAATTGAAATCCAGAAAATTGCCGAAGGACTAGCGGGTAAAAATACCCAAATTACTGAAGAAGAAATAGATACCTATATTGAAGAAAATCAGGCTTCAATCCCTCCTGAAGCTGAACCAGCAGAAATTAGAGGAACAGTTAAAAGCCAGCTTCAACAGCAAAAAACTTCTGAAGCAATTCAGACTTGGTTAGAAAAAATAAAGTCTGAGGCCAAGATTAACTACTTAAAAAAGTACTAAATAGACATTAGTCTTTACTCCTATTAATATTTTAAAATCTTTTAATTAATAGTTTTTTGGGGTAAAATATTACTGTTTGCCGCGGTGGCGGAACTGGCAGACGCGCGAGACTTAAAATCTCGTAGAGGTAATTCTCTGTGTGGGTTCGATTCCCTCCCGCGGCACAGATAAATATGAATATTTAAAATCTAAAAACGGAGAGTGGCGCAGTTGGTAGCGTGCACGCTTTGGGAGCGTGAGGTCCCGGGTTCGAATCCCGGCTCTCCGACTAAATGAATTTAAAAGAAAAAATAAATCAGGATATTATCTTAAATCTAAAAGCCGGGAATAAAGAAAAACTCGAAAGCTTGAGATTTTTAATGGCCCAGATTAAAGATAAAGAATTAGAGATGGGCAGAAAAGAATTGGATGATGAAAAAATAATTTCGTTAATTAAAGGCCTAGTTAAGAAAAATGAAGAAAGCATTAGTTTTTATAAAAAAGCTAACCGTCAAGAATTAATTGCTAAGTGTGATTTAGACAGTAAAATCTTAAAAGGTTATTTACCTAAAATGTTAAGTGATGAAGAATTAGAAAAAGAAATTAAAAAATTAATTATTAGTAATCCTAATATAAATCAGCCTGGTCCTATAATTGGAATGACAATCCAAAAACTTGGAGGAAAAGCAGATAGTAAAAAAGTAAGTCAGATTGTTTTAAAACACTTTAAAAAATAAGTTATCTTACGAATATGCGGGTGTAGCTCATTTGGTAGAGCGTCTCCCTTCCAAGGAGAAGGTAGTGGGTTCAAATCCCATCACCCGCTCCAAAGTCCTAAATTTTGGGGCGGCACGAAGTGCCGCCCATGGAATTAGCGCGTCTCCTCGGGCAATTTTCTCGGAAAGAAGAAGGTTCGAGCCGAAGATTTTTTGAGCCAACACCTTTTTGTCTTCTAAGTTCTCACCCTTTGCGATATTAGCCGCGCCAGCGGCTTCAACTATCCAGTCTTTCATGGGTTCGAGCCAAACATTGTGCGTTTGCAAAAAGCGGGAAATTTGTTCT
>PEZT01000001.1:65942-67379 GCA_002773945.1 Candidatus Beckwithbacteria bacterium CG10_big_fil_rev_8_21_14_0_10_34_10
TTTTCTTGAGCAAACGCACCGCAGGAATGGGCAAGTTCCGCTTTCTCTAAATCCAATTTACTAAGCATATCTTTTGCCCAATCCTGCCGCAAAGAAACTTTTAAAATCATCTTTGATAATTGGCTGTCCAGCTCCTCTTGCCTTGTATACGGCTGACTGCATACAACAGTTTTAGACTTTTTCGTACAGCGATAATAGGTATAGGTGGCGTGATGATCGGTGTGTTTGTAATATTTCAATTTCTGTTCGGCGGTAATCATCATGCCACACTCTCCGCAACGAAAAAGTCCCAAGAAGGGTTTGGGAACACGAGGTTTTGACCAGGGTTTTGATCTTTTATTTAATACGAGCTGGACAGCATCAAAAAGTTTCTTTGCGATGATTGGCTCTTGAACCCCTTCGTGGATCTCGCCGAGGAAAAGAAAATGGCCGTAGTAAAACGGATTACTTAAAATTCTTTTGCTTACCCGATCAATTTTCCAACACTTACCCGTTTTACTGATCAGGCCATTTTCTGCCAAAAAGTCAGCAATATCTAAAATCCGGTAATTGCCGGTGGCAAACATTTCAAAAGCCTTTTTAACAATCGGCGCTTTTCGTTTATCAACGACAATGGTTTTAGTACGCGAATCGTTAATATAGCCCACCGGCGCAACCCCGGGCATTTCTCCTCGTCTGACTTTTTGGTGCAGTCCCCGTTTAGTATTTTCCGAAAGCGAGTCCACGAAGTATTTACTTTGCCCAAACGCAATCGTCAACATAAATTTTCCTTGAGGTGTAGCATCAAACCAAAATTGGGGGAATTTGAGAAACTTTATTTTTCCGGTGTCGATCATGTAAACAATCCTGCCACCATCCACACTATTTCGCGCAAGTCTGTCAGGGTGCCAGGCCAAAATTCCCGAGGCTTCTTCTTTTTCAATTCGCTCAATCATGGAATTGAAAATAGGCCGGCCAGGAATTTTGGCTGATTGTTTCTCGATAAGCTCCTCGATAACATCTAAACTCTCACGCTTGGCAAATTCCCGAAGTTCAACTAATTGCGCCTCGATAGACAAGACTTGCTTATCCTCCACATCTGTTGACTTGCGCGCATACAAAAAGAATTTTTGCGAGTTACTGTTGTACATATCTATTATTGTACTATAAAGCAAAAATCTTTTTGTGCGTTTGGGCAAAGTGTCCCGACGTAAAGTCGGGACAAATAATATCGCAAAGGGTGGTTTTCTTAAAAAGTTGTTGGCAAAAATTAAAATCTTTCGGCTTTCGATTTCTTTCCGAGAAAATTGCCCGAGGAGACGCACTAATTCCATGGGCGGCACTTCGTGCCGCCCCAAAATTTAGGACTTTGGAGTATATCTACAAAATCGCTCGAACTTATTTCCGAGAAAACTTTTAAGTTTTCGAGGAATCAAGCTTGTCTTATTTTACCAAAAA
>PEZT01000001.1:67425-71543 GCA_002773945.1 Candidatus Beckwithbacteria bacterium CG10_big_fil_rev_8_21_14_0_10_34_10
AATTGCCGTCATTGCCTCCGCTTGTTGCGCTCGCTTCGCTCGCGCATTGTTGTTCGCTCAGGCCTCGCTTCGCTCGGCCTTCGCTTTCTTTTTTCGGGAGAAATTTTCGCCAGTTTTATTTTTTTCTTTTTTTACCTCTTGTATTTGCTTTTTAAATTAGTAATTGATATAAATAAATAGTACAATAAATCTAGAATTTCTATGATTAAAATATGATATGCCTAAAGAAAATGCTACAAAAATTGATGGCGCAAACGAGAGAGAGAGAGAGAGAGAAAGAGAGAGAGTAAGCCGCTTCGCGGTTTTGTAAAATATTTCTTTCTTTTCTTTATTTTACTATCATTTTTAATACTTCCTAATAGTGCGTATGCTTCTAGTCAACCGATAAAACAACCTCAAAAGTCTGGTATTTATAATTTCTTTCGTGGTGTATATTGTGGAGCATTTTGGAGATTAGATGATAAATGTCTGGTTGAACTTTTTTCAGCACTGGAGCAAAAACAAGGGCTAGCATTTACTCAACTTCAACCAATTACTATAAAAGGCGAAAAAGGAGATCAGGGAGATCGTGGTTATCAGGGCTCGCAAGGTACTCCTGGAACAGCTGCTTTTAAAGGTGATAAGGGCGACCAGGGAATTTCCGGCAATGGCGGCACCAAAGGTGATAAGGGCGACAAAGGCGATACGGGAAGCAGTAGTGGAATATCTGGTGTAACTGCAGGTAGCGGATTAACAGGCGGTGGAACTTCAGGAACAGTAACTTTAACTATTTCCGTTGGTAATGGTGTGGTTATTTCCTCAAATGCAATAACTCTTAATTTGCCAACATCTGACACAAGTTTAAATACTTCATCAAATTCTGGTTTGGAGATTTCTTCATCTGGGCTAGCTTTACTTAGAGGTTGTAGTAGCAATCAAGTATTACGATGGAATTCCACTACCAGTTTATGGGAATGTAAATCTCTCGCTTATGTAAGTTCTTCTGGTGATACAATGACAGGCGCTCTTAATTTATCATCTGGATTAACTTTTAAAATTGACGGAACTGATGTTCTATCAGGAACTACACTTGGATCAGGAATTCTTTCCTCTTCACTAACTTCAGTTGGTGCATTAAACGTAGGATCGATTACGTCTGGTTTTGGATCAATAGATACAGGAGCAGATAATATTATTACAACTGGAACAATGGGATCAGCCGGAAATACATTATTTACAGGATTATCACAAACATTATCAGGAACAGGAAATGCACTAACACTTTCTGGAGTGGGAGCAAATCTCGCTTTTACCGGCGCTGGTCTTGCTCAAATAACTACAGCTACTTCTCAAAATCTTTCTTTAATGCCAGGCGGCAACGTCGGCATCGGAACGACTAGTCCGGGAGCAAAATTGCAAGTAGGAACAGGAGCTACATCAAATAGTAGTGACTCACAAGTCCTTATCGCTCGCGTCGTCGACGATACAATCAGCGGGAATGGACATGCTTTTTCTGACTCTTCTGACATTACAAGAGGTGGAACTATCGGCTACAACTCATTTGACGCTCGAATAGACATTGGGGGGACCGCCAATTACGACCACTACGCGGCATTTCAATCGGCTCCAACTTTTGGCACGGGCGGGACTCTATCTAGTTACTATGGACTGTACTCTGGGCCAGCCATATCAAGCGGTATATTATCAAGCGCAAATGGAGTTTATATTACAGACCCAACTGGCGCAGGCGCGGTTACTAACAATTATGGCATAAGGGTTGAAGCATTGGCCAAAGGGACAAATAGTAACTACGCAATTTATACATCTGGAACCACGCCATCTTTGTTTGGAGGGAATATTCAATCATCGGGGTCGTTAACGGCTGGAACGAATGTAATAGCGGGATCAACTGGTCTGATCGGGTGGTCATCAAGAGGAGGTTTAACTTCTTCAGCCACGGGTGTATATCTTTGGTATAACGCTGCTGGTACCGATTTTGACCGAGTTGCTTTTGGTGGTACAACCAATGCCTTCCCGGCACTCAAAAGGAATGGTGCTAATTTACAAATTATTGCAGGAGACAATTCAAGTAATGCGGGACTTTTTGTAACCGGCTCCGTCGGCATCGGAACGACTAGTCCGGGAGCATACAAAACGTATATTAACGGATCGTTGGCAGTAAATAGTGATACAGCTGACAAAACCGGAAGTACCAGCTGGGGAACGATATCTGATATTAGGTTAAAAGATATTCAAGGAGATTATACTTTAGGACTCAAAGAAATAATGCAATTAAACGCGATTAAATTTAATTATAAAGCTGATAATCCGTTAGGAATTGATTCAACAAATTCTTATGTTGGCTTTGCTGCCCAAGATGTGCAAAAAATTATCCCTGAAGCAATATCTATGAGATCTGACGGATATTTGCGATTAAATGCTGATCCAATTATGTGGGCTATGTTGAACGCGATCAAAGAGCAACAAGGAGAAATTGCTTCTCAAAGCGCCGCCATAAAAGCAATTCCAGGATTAACTTTTGATTCCGAAAAACAAACTATTATTGCCTCAAACCCAATAGATTTTATAAAGGAAGCAATTTTTGAAGGAATTACTACTTTTAAAAATGCGGTTAATTATTTAGCTGATGTTACTTTTGGAGGTAGAGTTACGTTTCAGGATAAAGACATGGCAGGATATGCAAAGGTGAACGTTGGTAACTCTGAGGTTAAAGTAGTCTTTGAGAAAGAATATGTAAACACTCCAATTGTTAATATTACGCCATTAGGTCAATACGATACTAAATATTGGGTTGCTGATGTAACTACAAAAGGATTTACAATTAAAATCAGTTCAACTTTGGCGCAAGAGGCACAATTCAACTGGTCTGCACTTTCGATTAAAGACGCCAAAACTTACGAAAGCAGTGGTTCGGTTCCAAGTCCAACACCGATTACACAATCTACCACACCAACAGAAACAGTTACACCAACTGTAGCCCCAACAAATGAGCCAACAAACACACCAAACCCAACCCCCACAATAGAGCCAACCATTGTGCCAAGTTTAACACCAACTTTAGTAGCAAGCCCAAGCGCTACTCCCTAAATAAGCAGAGAGCTTGATTTCTGACGAAAATGAAACAATATGATAAATATTTCTCAAAAATTTAATAAAAAATTTATTCTTCTGTTTGTAATTTTGGTCTTTTTTATAACAGCAACGGGGTTTGCTGTTTATTTCTACATTCAGTATAACGCCATAAAAAATAATTCTGATAGTTTATTCAAACAAGAAGCAGTGCAATTAACACAAAAAATTGGACAATTTATGGAACTTCCTAAAGAGGAACCATCTGTTGCTACTATTACGGATAAAAATAAACTTAAGGATCAATCATTTTTTGCAAATTCTGAAAATGGAGATAAATTATTAATTTTTACTAAAGCAGGAGAAGCAATTCTCTACCGTCCATCAACTAACAAAATAATTACCGTTGCTCCAATTAACTTACAAACTTCTCAAACATCTCCAACGCCTGCACCAGAAGCAACACCAAGTATTATTAAAGTAGCAATTTACGATGGTGGTAAAAAAGCAGGATTAGCAGAATTAATGAAAACTAAATTAAGCAGTACTATACAAAACATTACAGTTATAACTAGCAATGCTCAAAAAAATGATTATCAAAAAACCTTAGTAATAAACTTAAATAATGTTAACAATGATTTTCTTAAACAAATTATCCAGGTAACCAATGGCGAAATCTCTAACTTACCTGAAGGAGAAACAAAACCAGACGCTGATATTTTAATAATAGTAAGTGGACAGTAAAATATATGAATAAAATTAATTTAACTAAACTTATCGAGGATTTATTCTCACAGGAGGAAACTTATAATCCCCGTTTTTCTTTTTAGCGAAAATTTTTCCGGCAAACCAAAAGTAACGAAGGCCGAGCGAAGCGAGGCCTGAGCGAACAACAATGCGCGAGCGAAGCGAGCGCAACAAGCGGAGGCAATGACGGCAATTCATTTTCCCCTTTAACCCCTTTTTCTTGCCGTCATTGCCGGAGCTTTAATTTGTCAGTAATTTTTGGTAAAATAAGACAAGCTTGATTCCTCGAAAACTTAAAAGTT
>PEZT01000001.1:71564-130606 GCA_002773945.1 Candidatus Beckwithbacteria bacterium CG10_big_fil_rev_8_21_14_0_10_34_10
TTTATTTATGTCAGTATTAAAGAATGAAACGCCTGTTCATTGTGATTGTTTGGCCCTTATTGTTTTTGCTTACTATTTTTTTAAGCTTTTCTCTACTTAATTATCGGACTAAATATATTCTAAAACAGGTGTTGGCTGAAGAAAATATCAATAATTTTATTAGTCAGTCTTCTTCAAATTCTTTAATTTCGGTTTTGGGTTTAAAAACAGCCTCCGATAAAGTTTATGATCCAACTTATGAAGTAGTTAATAAATATTTAACAAGCTATAAATCACCCATGGCTGAAGAAAGTGATTATTTAGTTAAATATGCTTTAGATTTTGAAATTGACCCCTACTTAATTGGAGCCATTGCCATGTGTGAGACAAATCTGGGCAAAAAGTCTCCTCCTGATTGTAATAATCCATTTGGATTGGGAGTTTATGGAAAGAAAACATTATGTTTTGATAGTTGGGCCGATAGCTTTCATTTAATGGCCAAAACATTAAGAATAAAATATTTTGATAGGGGAATGGAAACCCCTGAAGATATTATGGTGGTTTATTGCCCTCAATCCGTTCAAAAAGATGGTGCTTGGGCAAAATGTGTTAATCGGTTTAGGAATGAGCTTGAAGAGTTGGAAAAGCAAATTACCAACCTATAACACAGGTTCTTGACATATTATAAGTTGTGTGGTATATTTTTCTCTAGATCCATTGGTAAACCTCACCGGGCTTACTGATGGGTTTTTTTATGGGTTTTGTTTGGTTAAACTGGATTAATATAGGATAGTTTATTAATAGAAAAGGGCTTTTGGTCACTAATTAAGTTTGTAAAAAGCTTTGTATAATTGATTTGTCAAATTCTTTATTTAAAGATAAAATAAAGGAGTGTTTATTAGAAATTTTTTTACCATTATTATCGCTAAGCTTCTTATTTTTTTTCTTAAGTTAACAAAAACCGGGGGAACGGCTGCCCCGGGTCTTTTAGCTTTAAAATTATCGCCTAATCTTTTAAAGAAATACTTATCTCAACTTGATTATTCCATTCTTATTTCTGGCACAAATGGAAAGACCACCACTAGTCGGATGCTAAGCAATATCTTAAAAGAAGCAGAAATAAAATTTTATCATAACCGGGCTGGTTCAAACCTCCTCCGGGGAATTCTTTCTGAATTATTAAAGAATAGTAATTTAAAAGGTAGGCTTGAAAAAAGAATTGGCCTATGGGAGATTGATGAAGCAGTTTTACCTCAAGCTATTAAAATTATTAAACCCAAAGTGGTGATCATAAACAACTTGTTTCGGGATCAGTTGGACCGGTATGGAGAAATTGATACCTTAGCTAAAAAATGGCTTGAGGCTTTAAATAAATTATCTTCTAAAACTACTTTAATTATTAATGCTGATGATCCCACTCTGGCAAATTTAGGCAAAAAGCTAAAAACCAATGTTATTTTTTATGGGATTAATGATTTAAAAATTGGTGGACAAGAATTAAGTCATGCTTCTGATGCTACTTTATGTCCTTTATGTTTATTACCCTTAAAGTATCAAGCAGTTTATTTATCTCACCTAGGTAACTACAAATGTTCTTCCTGCGGCTTAACTCAACCCCAAAAACAAATTAAAGCCTTTAATGTCAACTTTAATCAAAATAGCTATTTAGAGTTTAAAATTGTTGCTGAAAAAAAGGAGTATTTTTTAAAAACCAGGCTAAGCGGCTTATATAATGTTTATAACTTTTTGGCCGGTTTTGGTGCTAGTCTGACTTTAGGTATTACTCCTCAAATTAGTCTTTCTGCTTTAAAAAAGTTTCAGCCTGTTTTTGGCCGGACGGAAAAAATTAAAATAAAGAATAAAAGCCTTCAAATTTTGTTAGTTAAAAACCCCACTGGCTTTAATGAAATAATTAAAACTTTAAATTTATTAACTCAAAATAAAAAAGGCTCTTTACTATTAGTTTTAAATGATTTAATTGCTGACGGCCGGGATGTGTCCTGGATTTGGGATGTAGATTTTGATAATCTTAAAACAAAAAATTTAAGCAATATCTATGTTTCAGGCATAAGATCAGCTGATTTAGCTTTAAGATTAAAATATTCTTTAGATAAAAAAGTAATAATTATTTCTGATTTAAAAAAAGCCATTAGGGGATTACTTAAAGAAAAAGATAACCACCTTTTTATTTTACCCACCTATACAGCCATGCTTAAAACAAGAAAGATCCTTAACCAAATGAAGTTAACTCATTTAAGTTGGCAAGACTAAAATATTTATTTAATAAATAAAAAACAATGAAAATCAAAATTGGTCATCTTTATCCAGATTTACTAAACATTTATGGTGACCGGGGAAATATTATCTGTCTAAAAAAAAGGTGTTTATTAAGAAATATAAAAGTAGAGGTTATTTCAGTTTCTCCAGGGGATTCAATTAAAGAAAAAGAGTTTGACTTGTTTTTTGGCGGCGGCGGTCAAGACAGACAACAGGAAATTGTCGCCAATGATTTACAAAAAAAAGGTGGAATTTTAAAAGCTGAAGCTAAAAGGGGAGTCCCCATGCTAACTATCTGCGGCACTTATCAGCTTTTTGGCCACTATTTTAAAACCCATGACGGTAAAAAAATTCCCGGAATATCTTTATTTGACTTAAAAACCATTGCTAGTTTTAAAAGAAAAATAGGGAATATTAGAATAAATATTAACAAAAAGGCTATAAATATTGACCAAAATATTTCTAAAAAACTTGTTGGCTTTGAAAATCATTCAGGCAATACTTATATAACTAATATTTCTCAACAAAAGGAAAAAAATAAAACTTTTACCTTAGGAAAGGTAGAAAAAGGTTTTGGTAATAATGGTGAAGATAAAACAGAAGGAGCAGTCTTTAAAAATGTTATTGGCTGCTATTTACATGGACCAGTTCTACCTAAAAATCCCCATCTAGCTGATTTTCTAATTAAAAAGGCCTTAGAAATTAAATATGGAAATAAAATAAAGTTAAAGGAACTAGATGATAATCTAGAATGGTTGACTCATCGGAAGGCTTTAAGGTTTAAATAAACGTAAAAAGACTGTTTTACATTCTTTAAATATTTGGTAAAATACAATTATTAAAAATTTATAAAAATTAAAATGTCTGATTCTGAAAAAGAATTACCCAAAGGTTGTGATTTAGGTTGGTCGCTTGAGGAAACTAAAATACCTATAAAAATTGTAGGTCCACAAGAACCAAACGAACCAGTACAACCAGAACCTCTACAAGCAGAAGAATGATAGAGCCGCGGTGCTGGAATTGGTAGACAGGCACGGCTTAGAACCGTGTGTCTTTGACGTGAGAGTTCGAGTCTCTCCCGCGGCACCAAGGATTAAAGATGATAAAAAACACAACTAAAAAAATATTTGAATTAATAAAAAAAAGAAAAATTCTTTTTATAGCTCTGTTTTTTATAATAGGCGGAGTTTTTTTTGGGAGCCGGAGTTTAGCTTCTAAAAACGCTCCTAGCTATGACGTGGCTCCGGTTCAAAAACAAGACTTATCTTTAACTATTTCTGCTTCAGGGAAAGTTAAATCCGAAGAAGAAGTGACTTTAAAATTTCAAACTTCTGGTAGTTTATCGTGGGTAGGAGTTAAAAAAGGAGATCGGGTTACAAAATGGCAGGCAATCGCTTCTTTAGACCGTCGGGAATTGGAAAAAAAACTAAAACAAGAACTCTTAGACTATATGAACGAGAGATGGGATCATGAGCAAATTATGCTGGATGATTATCGGGATATTGCTTTAACTGAAACCATAAGAAGAGTAAAAGAAAAGTCTCAGTTTGATTTAGACAGGGTAGTTTTAGATGTAGAAATAGCGGATATTGCTTTAAAATATTCTACTCTGATCAGTCCCATTGATGGCTTGGTAATTGATATTGATACTCCTCATCCGGGCACTAATATTACCCCTACCACTGGCCAATTTTATCTTGCTAACCCAGATAAAATGTATTTTTCAGCTAATGTGGATGAAGCTGACATTGGTTTAATTAAAGAAAATCAATTAGCAACTTTAATTTTAGATGCTTATCCTGAAGAAGAAATTACTTCTTATGTTCAAGACGTTGAATTTACTTCAACGGTTACTTCAGGCGGCGGAACCGCTTATGCAGTTAAGTTTGCCTTGCCTAACTCAACAGAAGAAGAAAAATTTAAGCTGGGAATGAATGGTGATGTAGAAATCTTTATTGAAAAAAGAGAAAATGTTTTAGCGATTCCTTTTGAAGCTGTTCAAGAAAATGAAAATGGCAAATATGTTTTTCTTAAAACTGAAAATGGATTTGAGCAAAAAGAAATAAAAGTTGGTTTTAGTAATGATATCTATACTCAGATTTTAGAGGGTCTTAGTGAGGATGATGAAATTGCTATTTCTGGATTCAAAGAATTGGAAAGAAAATTAGGCAAAAGTGAAAGATAAAATAGTTGTCAAAGTCTCCGATGTTAAAAAGTACTTTCCTTTGGATGGGGTGACAGTTAAAGCGCTTAAATCCTGCAATCTTAATATTGCTCAAGGAGAAATGGTTAGTATTATGGGGCCTTCTGGTTCGGGCAAATCTACTTTAATGAATTTAATTGGTTGTCTGGATAAACCAACTGAAGGCAAAATATCTATAAATAAAAGAGGAACAGAAAACTTAGAGGCTGATGATTTAGCTCAAATTAGGAATGAAGAAATTGGTTTTGTTTTTCAAAACTTTAACCTGCTCCCTCGAATGACAGCTTTGGATAATGTTGAACTACCATTAATTTATGCAGGGATAAAAAGAAATAGAAGAAGAAAAATTGCTCAGGAAAAACTAGAAGCGGTTGGTTTGGCTAATCGACTTCACCATTATCCTAATCAATTATCAGGTGGTCAGCAGCAACGGGTAGCCATAGCCAGAGCCTTAGTAAACAATCCTAAAATTATTATTGCCGACGAACCAACCGGAAACCTGGACACTAAAGCAGGAATGGAAATTATGAAAATCTTAAAAAATCTTCATCGTCAGGGAAATACCATTATTATTGTGACTCATGATCTTTATATTGCCAAGAAAAGTCAAAGAATTATTAAACTAAAAGATGGAGTCATAGACAATGGAATTTGAAGAAACATTTAGACTAGCTTTAAATTCATTAAAAAGCAATAAGATTCGTTCTTTATTAACTATGCTTGGTATAATTATCGGAGTAGCATCGGTAATTTTATTGGTTTCTATCGGTTCTGGCCTTCAGTCTTATATCTCTCAACAATTTGAAGAATTAGGGGCAAACTTAATTATGGTTATGCCCGGTAAGGTTCAGTTTTCTGATGAGGGAGGCAGAGAGGGTGGACCTCCTGGAGCAGTTAATAACAAGTTAACTCTAAAAACAGTTAGAACTCTAGAAAAAGAAGGCCAATATGTTAAAAGTGTTCTTCCTATTGTTACCAAGTCTTTAGTAGCAAAATTTGGCCGAGAATCTCACCAAACCGGGATTGTAGCTTCCACGGAAAAATATATTTCTATCAGAAAACAAGATCTTGCTGAAGGCAGTAATTTTACTAAGGCTGATATTTCTAGAGGAAAGAGAGTCGCTATTTTGGGTCCAACTCTAAAGGAAGAAATATTTGGTGATCAAGAATCTTTAGGAAAAAAAATAATGTTGGGAGACGCTCGCTACACGGTTATTGGTATTTTTACAGAAAAAGGGGCTGCTTTTGGCCAAGATCAAGATGACATGGCCTTAATTCCTATTACGGCTGCCAGTAAACAATTTAATATTGAAAATCTGGCATATATATATGTTGAATCACCGACGGCTGATGACACTGTTAAAACAGCCGCTGAGGTGGAAAAAATTCTTTTAAAAGAAATGGATGAAGAAGATTTTACGGTTATGGATAGCAAGGATCTTCTCTCCAGCATTACCCAGATATTAGGGGTCTTAACGGTCGCTTTAGGTGGGATAGCAGGCATTTCTTTATTGGTTGGAGGTATTGGAATTATGAATATTATGTTGGTTTCTGTCACCGAAAGAACCAAAGAAATTGGATTAAGAAAAGCTGTTGGCGCTAAAGAAAAGGATATTTTAACTCAGTTTATTATTGAAGCGGTTTTCTTAAGCATTACTGGTGGTCTAATCGGGATAATCATAGGCTACCTTGGCTCGGCAATATTAGGCAATTTCTTGAAAACAGCGGTTACTCCTTGGTCCATTGGTTTAGCTTTTGGAGTCTCAGCCGCTATTGGGACTGTTTTTGGAGTCGCTCCAGCTGCTAAAGCCAGTAAATTAGACCCCATTGAAGCTTTAAGATATGAATAAAAGAAAAATGAAGAAAGTCTTTCGTTTACCTGATGTTTTCAAAAGGCGAATAAGGCACAGGATTGCAAAAATTAAAATTAATGATAAAATTGGAGAATATGGCTACAAAAACAAAAGCTAAATCAAAAAGAGCTAAAAAAAGTACTCCTAAAAACAAGTCTGAATCTTTAAAAGGTAAATTAACTTGGCTACCTAAAAAAACTTTTGAGCTGGAGTTTACTATTCCCTGGAAAAAGGTCAGTCTCACTTATTCTAAAGTTTTAAGCGAAATCGCTAAAAAAGCAGAAATTAAAGGTTTTAGAAAGGGAAAAGCGCCAATTAAATTGGTTGAAAAAAGCCTGGATAAACAAACTTTATATCGGCAAGTTTTAGAAAAGCTATTGCCTGAAACCTATCAGGAAGAAGTTAAAAAGCATAATTTAAGACCCATTTTAAGCCCTAAAGTTACCCCTCTTTCCTCAGATGAAAATAAAGACTGGACTTTTAAAGCTCAATCATGCGAAATGCCAGAAGTTAAACTAGGTAATTATGAAAAAGAAATTAGAGGTGTTGGCGCTAAAGCGAAAATTTGGACCCCGGACAAAGGAAAAGAAGATCTTTCGAATCAAAAGAAAAACTACGATGAACGGTTAAAACTGGTAACAAAAACTTTAATGAAAGAGGTTAAAACAGAAATCTCTAATCTTATTATTGAAGATGAAGTCAATAGAATGCTGTCTCGGCTTTTGGATCAGGTAAATAAACTAGGAATGACAATTGATCAATACTTAACCTCTAAGGGTTCTTCAATTCAAAAATTAAGAGAAGAGTATCAGGAACAGGCCGACAAAACTCTAAAAATGGAGTTCACTCTCCAAGCAATTGTTAATGCTCGCCAAATTAAGGTCGAGTCAAAAGAAATTGAAATGATGATTCAAGCTACTCCGGATAAGAAAATCCAAGAAAAATTAAACACCCCCATGCAAAAAGCCTATATTGCTGCAATTCTCGCCAAAAGAAAAGCCCTTGACTACCTTATGAGCCTATAGTAACATTAGGTTATATGGATTCAATTAATATCTTTTCTTCATCTTCTAAGAAAAAAAAAGGCTCTCACCAGCCGGTTTCTTTTATTGAGGCTTTAAAAGACATTGGCTCCTCAGTTCAAAAACAAGCTAAAGATGCAACTATTGGTACTGGTAAAGCCATGGCCGACCAGCTTCTGGGCGGAAATAAGAATTCTGACCAGGTCGGTGATTCAGGCGAACTCCAACCTGAAACACCTTTTAACTTTGAAGACTATTTAAAATCCCGAGAAAAACAAATAGAACAAGTCCAAAAGCAAAAATTTGAAAGTCGAATCCAAGAAGAAAGATTAGTCTTTCACCGAAAAGAAGAAGAAGCTAAGCTAGAGATAAAAGCGGTTCAAGAAGAATTGAAAAAACTGGCTGAATCTACCGAAGGTTTATCAGTAGAAATTAAAAAAGCCACTTTTACAGCCACTGTTAATCCTGGTACTTATCATGAAAACTTTTTTAGCCGAATTAAAAGACTGATTCAACTGGCGCGGAAAAAACTGGTTGAATCTCAAACTTGGTTAGAAAGCTTTAATTACCGATCTCAAAGAAAATCAGCTTACTGGGGTGGAGTGAAAAAATCAGGGACTAAATTTATGCTTTCTCAAGAAAGATATACCGCCACTAAAACTGGATAATTGCCTCTTGACAGAAAAAGGATAAATGTCTAGTATATTAAAGTTATGAATAACATTCTCTTATCAACCCAAATTATTAGAAACTTTCATGTCCTTTTCCTTATTTGGAAGAAAGGCAATGGTTTGGGAGGATTAAAGTAAGTTAAAAACAAAAAAATATTTAGTAAACCTCCCAAACAAGGGAGGTTTTTTAATGCCAAAAAGGAGGTGATAATTAATGAATCCTCATGAAGACTATCCAAAAAAACAAAATAGCAACTTGTTCCCAGACATGGATGAAGTTGCTAGAAGATTAGGCTTTAGCTTAAGTGATCAAAGTCCAGTTATGTGTGGCCCTAATTGCGGCCAAGATTATGATCGAGTAAGTGTTGATGTTCAACCAAGGGGTGAACAATTTAATTATGTTGGCAATGGAATACCAGACTTAGCTTAAATATGATATTTTAAAATTATGCTTAATATTACTAAAAATTTAATAAAGTTTGAGTCAGATAAAGATCATCCTAAAGAAATTAAAAAGTGTTTTAACTATTCTATTAAACTGCTTTCAAAAAGTGGCTTAAAAGTAAAAACATATTCTTCTAAAGGAAAACTGTCTTTAGTGGCTGGGAAAAAGATTAAAAAACACTATCAGTATATTCTAAATGGCCATTTAGATGTGGTCCCTGGAGATTATAAGAATGCCTTTAAACCTTACCTTAAAGGAAGCCGGCTTTATGGTCGAGGCGCTTCTGATATGAAAGGGCCTGTTGGAGCCATGATTAAACTAATGTTAAATCCAGGTCTTAAAGATATTGATCTGGGTTTAATCCTAAACACAGATGAAGAGGTTGGTGGATTTGATGGGGCAAACTACTTAGTTAACCAAGGCTATACAGCTGATTGTGTTATTGTTCCTGATGGGGGAGATAACTTTAATTTAACTTTAGCTGAAAAAGGAGTCCTTCATCTTAAAATTTTGGCTCAGGGAAAATCAGCTCATGCTAGCCGTCCCTGGGAAGGAGATAATAGTCTGGAAAAGTTATTTATAATATATGAAAAAATTAAAAGAAAGGTTCCTGATACTACTTCTTCTAATCGCTGGTTAGAAACGGTTAATTTGGGAAAAATATCAGGGGGATTAGCAGCTAATGTTGTTCCTTCTAAGGCAGAAATGATTTTAGATTTTCGTTATCCTAAAAAGGTCCAAAGAAAGCAAATTTTAAACCTATTAAAAAGTGTTTGTCAAAAAGAAACAGGAGTTACATTTAAGATTTTATCTGATGGTCAAACAATGAACACTTCTAAAAACAACAAGTATATTAAAAAAATCATTAAGGTGGCAAAGGAAAATAAGGTAAGTTTGAAATTAAATAAAGATCACGGTGCTTCTGACGGTCGATTTTTTTCCGCTAAGGGAATACCTGTTATAATGTTTAAACCTACTTGCAGTTCAATCCATATAGACGATGAATGGATTGACTTAAAAAGCCTAGAAATATTTTATAGAATTTTAAAAAGGTTTATGTTAAAATAATTTAAATGAAAATTACAAATAAAATTTTTTATAGCAAGTTTTTCTTTTTTAACTTCCAGAAAGAGGAGGTGATTTTGTAGTTTTTATAATTATTTAAAAATAGATAACACCTCCTAACAAGGAGGTTTTTTATTGCTTTAAAAGGAGTTTCTATGAACGAAAAATCAGAAAATAATATTTGTCAGCTACCCTTAGAATCACAGATAAAAGAGATGGTCATTCTAATTGCCTCTACTATAGGAGGAAATCAAGAACTCGCCGAATCAGCCGCCAGAAATCTAGGCTGTTTACCGGGAGAAATAGAAAATAAAGAGCCTAATAATGGTCGTACCACATATTAAAGTTTGCTATCAAGGAATTCCTGGAGCTTATAGCCAGATAGCTATTGATAAATATTTTAAAAGAAAGGCTCTCGCTTATTCTAAAAAAGAGTTCAAGGATTTATTTAAATCTGTTTTAGAAAAAAAGTCTGATTATGCTATGGTGCCGATAGTAAACTCTATTATTGGCCCAATTAAAAAGAATGTTAAACTAATGGCTAAATATTCTCTTCCCATTAAAGGAAAAGTTTCTCTTTATATTAACCACTGTCTTTTAGTAGTCCCAGCAAAAGGAGTTAATCCTAGTAAGCGTCTAAAAGAACTAAGGAAGGTTTACTCTCATCCAGCCGCTCTAGCCCAATGTTATAAATTTTTTAAAACCCACCCTTGGCTAAAACCAATTAAAGCTAATGATACGGCCGGAAGTGCTAAAAAACTAGCCATCTCAAAAGACAAAAATACCAGTGTCATAGCCAGTAGCAAAGCCGCTAAACTATATAAGCTTCAAATAATAAAAAAGAATTTAGCGGGGAAAAACAACTATACTCATTTCTTAGTTATTAGTAGAAAGTAACTGTAACAAATTGACACCGACAAACATAAATTGATAAAATAGGTTGTTGTTAAAAGGGCTCGTAGCTCAGTTGGCTAGAGCGTTCGCTTGACGTGCGAAAGGTCACAGGTTCGAGTCCTGTCGAGCCCACCAATAAAAATAAACAGCCTTAGAGATTCTTCTTTCTTTTTTTTGTGTTTACTGATAAAATTTTTACAGGAATAATACAGATGAATAAAGCTAAAAATAATTTACTTAAAACCATGCGGCATTCCTGCGAGCATATTCTTCACCAGGCAGTGGTTGAGCTTTTTCCGGGTTTAAAAAGAGCCATGGGACCGGCAACTGATGAAGGTTTTTATCTTGATTTTGACTATCAAGAAAAAATAGCTGAATCAGATTTTCCCAAAATTGAAAAAAGAATGAGGGAAATTATTAAAGCTGACTTGCCGATTATCAGAAAAGTTATTTCTCTTCCTGAAGCTAGAAAACTCTTTAAAAACAATCCATATAAACAAGAATGGCTTTTGGAAATTGAAAAAAAAGGGGAAAAAGCGACTGTTTATTGGACAGGAAAACCTAATCTGCCTGGTTCTGATGTAGATCTTTGTAAAGGCCCTCACGTTCAATCAACTGGCAGAATCGGTCCTTTTAAACTTTTATCAGTCGCCGGCGCTTATTGGCATGGAGATGAAAAAAACAAAATGTTAACTCGAATTTATGGAACTTGCTTTAAAACAAAAAAAGATTTAGATAAATACTTATGGCAGATTGAAGAGGCCAAAAAACGAGATCATCGAGTTTTAGGTCAAAAATTAGAGTTATTTATGTTTGATGATGAAGTCGGCCAAGGTCTGCCTCTTTATCTTCCTAAAGGAGCCATGATCCGCCATTTATTAATGGATTTTGCCCTTAAAACCTATCTTAAAAATGGTTATGAACTGGTTTCTACTCCCCATATTGGTTCAGAAAGCCTCTGGCAGCGTTCTGGCCATTTGAAATTTTATGCTGAGAGTATGTATGGTCCTATGGAAGTTGAGGGCAAAAAATACCGCTTAAAACCAATGAACTGTCCTTTTCAAGTAAAAATGTATACGGCAAAAATTAGAAGCTACAAGGAATTGCCCATCAGGTGGACGGAAATGGGAACTGTTTACCGCTATGAAAAATCCGGTGAGCTCCATGGTTTAACTAGACCTCGGGGCTTTACTCAAGATGATGCCCATATAATCTGCACTCCTAAACAACTCGAAGCAGAAATTAAAGCTGCTTTGGAAATTACTAGCTATATGTATAAAACTTTGAAAATGGACAAACTTATCTATAAACTATCAGTCCGCGACCCTCAAAAACTTAGCAAATACTTTGGTCAAGCTCAAGATTGGAATCAAGCAGAAGAAACTTTAAAAAAAGTTTTAGTTGGCCTTGGCCACGAACATTATGAAGTTGATGTTGGTGGGGCTGTTTTTTACGCTCCAAAAATTGATATTGATGGCGTTGATTCCTTAGGAAGACGCTGGCAACTTTCTACCGTTCAAATAGATTTTAATCTGCCGGCTAAATTCCAAATGAAATACATTGATAAAGACGGCCAGGAGAAAACGCCTTTTATGATTCATCGGGCCTTACTGGGCTCAATTGAAAGGTTTTTGGGCGTTTACATTGAACATACTGCTGGCGCTTTTCCTTTATGGCTATCACCAGTTCAAGTAAAAATTATTCCTATTTCCCGGAAGCACTTAGCTTATTCTAAAAAACTTTCTGCTAGGTTAAAAGCAAACAGCATTAGAGTTGAAATTAATGATAAAGATGCCACCATGCAGAAAAAGATTAAGGAAGCAGAAGAAGAAAAAATCCCCTATATGTTGGTTATTGGTGATAGGGAAGTAAAAGAGAACATCGTTTCTGTCAGAAAAAGAGGGAAAAAAGATTTGGAAACAATGAAGGTCGAAAAGTTTTTAAGTAAAATTAAAACAGAAATTGAAGAAAAGTCATAAATTTGATAAGATATACAATGGAGGATAACTATAAAAAGGTTTTATAGAATTAATCAATATATTCAGGCTGAGAAAGTTAGGGTTATTACAGATGAAGGAAAGCAGCTTGGAGTAATCACGCTTAATGAAGCTTTATTTCAAGCGAGACAAAAAGGATTAGACTTGGTTGAGGTGGCAGAAAAAGCCCAGCCGCCAGTTTGCAAGATAATAGACTTTAAAAAGTTTAAGTATCAAGAGGCTAAAAAATTAAGGTCAGGCAAAAAAGGAAAAAAGCAGGATTTAAAAGAAATCCGTTTTACTCCTTTTATTGCCTCTAAGGATTACCAAACAAGAATTGAAAGAGCCAAAGAATTTTTAAATCAGGGTCATAAAGTCAGATTAAGTGTTAAGTTTGTTGGCCGGCAGATAACCAGAAAGGAATTTGGTCACAAACTTTTAACTAGAGCGGTTAAAGAATTGGAAAATATTAGTAAAGTTGAGGCTGAGCCCAAATTCCAAGGCCGGCTCTTAATGACAGTTTTAAAAGCTAAAGGAGTTATGAAAGATGCCCAAACAAAAAACAAGAAAATCAGTTAAAAAAAGGTTTAAAGTTAGTAAAACCGGTAAACTACTTCGTCGAGGCTCATGCGGGAGGCATCTTAATGCTAAAAAAAGCCAGAAAAGAAGAAGAAGACAGAAAAAAACTAAAGTGTTTATTGGTAAAATGGCTAAAAAAATTAGAAAGGTAATTTAAAATGAGAGCAAAAACTGGAACAGTTAGACGACAGGGTCATAAAAAGGTCTTAAATCGAACCAAAGGCATGAGAATGTCAAAAGGAAGGTTGTTTCGGATTTCAAAAGAAGCTGATCTTCATGCTGGCCAATACAGCTATATTGGACGGAAGTTAAAAAAAAGAAATTTTAGAAAACTGTGGATTCAAAGAATTAATGCCGCTTTAAATCCTTTAAATCTTAAATATAGTGTTTTTATTAAAAAGCTTTCGGATAATAAAATTGAACTAAATCGAAAAATTTTAGCTGACATAGCGGTTCATGATCAAGAAGGCTTTAAGAAAATTGTTAACAAACTAAAGTAAACTTCTTTTAAAATAATGAAGGAATCTCTCCATAATTTAAGAAATGAAGCCTTGGCTTTAATTCAAGAAGCTAGGGATATTAAAGAAATAAATTCTTTAAAAATTTCTTTTCTTGGAAGAAAAGGCAAACTTAATGAATATACCAAAAAATTTTCTGAACTTAAAAAAGAAGAAAAAATTGAACTGGGGCAATTGATTAATGAACTGAAAAAAGCCATTGAGGGAGCTTTAAGAAGAAAAGAAAGAAGTTTAAAAAGTGATCAGCCAAAAAAAACTGATTGGTTTGATTTTACTTTGCCGGGTAAAAGACCGGAGCAAGGTCATCTTCATTTAGTTTCTCAAGCAATTGCCGAAATTTCTGATATTTTTGAAAAAATTGGCTTTGTCAGAGTTCGTTATCCCCAAGTTGAATGGGATTGGTATGCTTTTGAAGCTTTAAATATGCCCAAAAACCACCCAGCCAGAGATGAATGGGAAACATTATTCATTAAAGCTCCTCCTCATAAAAAATACGGCCAGATGGTTTTAACCCCTCAAACTTCTTCAGGCCAAATAAGAGAAATGGAAAGACTAAAAAAACCACCCATTAAAATGATTAATATTGCCAAATGCCACCGCCGCCAACAGGATATTACTCACACAATTATGTTTCACCAGTTTGAAGGACTTTTAATTGATAAAAATATCAGTATTGCCAATCTTAAAGGAGTCCTTGACTATTTTGCTAAAAGCTTTTATGGACCAGAAAGAAAAACCAGACTTAGACCATTTCATTTCAATTTTACTGAACCTTCTTTTGAAGTCGATATTAATTGCCCCTTTTGCTTAGGCAAAGGCTGCCGGACATGCAAAAGCGGCTGGCATGAGTTAGGCGGGGCAGGAATGGTTCATCCTAATGTTTTAAAAGCGTCTGGATTTGATAGTAAAAAATATAATGGCTTTGCCTTTGGTTTTGGAGTAGAAAGAACTTTTATGATGAGATCAGGGATTAAAATTGATGATTTAAGACTATTTTACAGTAATGATTTAAGGTTTTTATGGCAATTTTAAAATGAATATATTAATTCCCCATAACTGGTTAAAAGAATATTTGGAAACTAATGCTAGTCCTAAAAAAATAGCGGATTGCTTATCTTTATGTGGGGCTTCTGTTGAAAAAGTGATTAAAAAAAATAGTAACTATGTCTATGATATTGAAATCACTACCAATAGGGTAGACATGATGAGTGTTTTGGGAATTGCCCGGGAACTAAGTGTTATTTTACCCCAATTTGGAATTAAAGCCCGGCTTAAAAAAGATCCTTATAAACTTTTAGATCAAAGGCCTTCACCTAAATATGGTCTTAAAAGAATTCTTGATTTGACAATTCAAGACTCAAAAATTTGTCCTCGATTTACAGCAGTGGTGATTAAAAACCTTAAAATAAAGCCTTCGCCTAAATTAATTCAGGAAAGGTTAATCCTGGCTGGCTTGCGGCCAATTAATAACATTGTTGACTTAACAAATTACCTTATGAGGGAGCTAGGTCAGCCATTTCATGCTTTTGATTGGAATGAAATAAAAAAACAAAAAATGGTTTTAAGATTAAGTAAAAAAGGTGAGAAAATTACCACCCTAGATGGAAAAACTTTTGACCTACCAGGTGATGACATTATTATTGAAGATGGTGATAAAAGAATTATTGATCTTTGCGGGATTATGGGAGGAAAGAATAGTCAGATAACTTCCAAAACTAAATCAATTCTTTTGTTTGTTCAAACATATGATCCTCGTTTAATTAGAAAGAGTAGTATGAACTTAAGCCAAAGAACTGAAGCCTCCGCTTTATTTGAAAAATCACCTGATCCAGAAATGGTGTTACCGGCTTTATATAAAGGAATTGACTTACTTAAGAAAAATGCCCAAGGAGAAATAGGGAGCAAAATTATTGATGTTTATAATAAGCCGTATAAAGTAAAAAATGTTGATTTGAATCATCTTCTAATAGAACAATACCTTAGTTTTAAAATTAAACCCATTAAGGTTATTAAGATTTTGAAGTCTCTGGGTTTTGAGACTAAATATAAACAATCTAAAAATACCTATCTTGTTTCTATTCCTTCCTGGAGAGCCAAAGATATAAATCTTCAGGAAGATCTGATTGAGGAAATTGCCCGGATTTACGGTTATCATAACTTACCCTCCAAGCTGCCTCGAGCTGTGGTTGGATATCAAAGCCCCAATAAAAGTGATTTAGAATGGGAAAAAAAGATTAAAACCTTACTTAAGGGCTGGGGTTTAACAGAAATTATGACTTA
This sequence comes from Candidatus Beckwithbacteria bacterium CG10_big_fil_rev_8_21_14_0_10_34_10, assembly GCA_002773945.1. Lineage (GTDB taxonomy): Bacteria > Patescibacteriota > Microgenomatia > UBA1400 > UBA1400 > 1-14-0-10-34-10. The sequence goes on from PEZT01000001.1 coordinate 87,327, forward strand.
TACAATGCAGTCTCGAAAGCAAATTATCAACTTCAACTTAGATCCTACTTTTCACTTGGAAATTAAAAATCCCTTAATTCAAGATTGGCAGTATTTGAGAAAGAATCTTCTTCCTTCTATTCTCTCAGTTATTAAAGATAATTTGGGTAAAAGTGATAATCTTAAGCTGTTTGAAATTGGAGATGTTTTTATTCCTCAGAATAATAATTTACCCTTAGAAAAAAGAAAATTAGCAATTGTCTTTAGCAAGGATAGATTTTTTGAGCTTAAAGGTATTTTAGAATCAATGTTTAAAGAAATAGGAATTTTAAAGGTAGTCTTTAAAAAAGCTAAAAATATTAATCCTTCAACATGGCAGAGCGCTAAAACAGCGACAATTTATGCTAAAAAGAATGGTCAAGAAATTAATCTGGGAAAAATTGGTCTTTTAAGTGAAGTAAAAACTAATTTTGAGATTAAAGATGAGCTTATCCTTGCTTATCTTAATTTTGATAATCTAACTAGGTTAGCCTCTAAAAAAAAGATATATCAACCAATCCCTAAATATCCTGCCTTAATAGAGGACTTAACCTTTACTTTAGATAGATCTGTTTACTACGGTTCTTTAGAAAAATTAATCTTGAATACTAATCCTTTAGTTAAAAAAGTAGAGTTTTTAAATAAATTTAAAAGAAATTTAAGTTTACGAATTTACTATCAGGATAGCAAAAAAAACTTAACTGACAAGGAAATTGAAAAAATCAGAAAACAGATTATTCTTAAGGTTCAGCGGAAGGGCTGGGGGAGACTTCTGGGGAAGGTGTAGGCGTAGGACTCGGGCTGGGACTAGCCTTGGGATCCTGGTTAACTCCAATTTCAATTGTTTTTTCACCTTCATTTGCTTTTTCGTCTTTGGCTTTCACTTTTAATTTATGAATCCCGTCTGAAGCACTTAAGCTAGTATTAAATGGCTTTTCTGTCAAAGTTTTTTTAAGCTCGTCATCCAAATATATTTTAACTTCCTTAATCTTATAATTAGAAGTAATTTCCAAATCGACTTCAAAATTACTGCTAACCTTTGACTTATCACCTGGCTTTCTAATATTTATAATTACTTCATCTGTTACCTCACAATAATCCCGAGGAAATTTATATTTCTCATCGCTTTGCTGTTCAAGCCAAGCATCAATTCCTTCCTGCCAGCGATTTTTGTCAGTATTCAAAGGATCATCTTCTTTTAAAACAATAAATTCTTTTTCTTCATATTCACCCTTAGCTACCAGGGTGTCAGGGGCAAGTTTTCCCTGATCACTCCTACAGATTTTAAGTTTAGTATGAATTGGATCAGTTCCGGTTGGTTCTGTTCCTTTAATAAAAAATTCTTTCCGGCTGGCCCAGCCATCATGAGAAGAATAACCAGAAATAACGTCCACTTCCTTTGAAACTATCCCTGAAGGAAGACTAAACTCTTGGATTGGTTCCTTTTTTAAAACTTCTAAGATAATTCTTCTCCAGATAGGAGAGGCGCCGGAAATACCTGAGGCTACCTGTTTCATTTGACTATTATCATTGTTACCCACCCAGATGGCAACAATTTTTCCTGGAGTCCAACCAATGGCCCAGTTATCCCGCATATCATCAGTGGTTCCGGTTTTAACTGCTACTGATCTACCAGAAATATTTAAAAGGCTATTAGCTCCAAAGGTTAGAATCCGAGCTTGGTTATCTGATAGAATATCACTTATTAAAAAAGCCTCTTCTTCGCTGATTACTTGTTTACCCTTAGTATCTTTATATTCTTCAAGGGTTTTTCCCTGGGTATCTTCTATTTTCAGAATTGCCACTGGACTGACTTTTCTACCTTTATTAGCAAAGCTAGAATAAGAGGAAATCAAATCTAAAAGTCGAACTTCACCTCCACCCAAGGTGACAGTTAAGCCAAACCTGCCTATATTAGCATCAGTCGGCTCTAAAGTAGTTAAACCGAGATCGAAAGCTGTTTGAAGCATGTTTTTTAGTCCCGTCATTGCCAATAGTTTTACTGAAGGGATATTAAGAGAGTTACCTAAAGCATATCTTAATTGAACTGGGCCATGGGTTTTGCCATCATAATTTTTGGGAATATAGTCAGCCCGACCAGCTCCGCCAGGAAAATGAGTAATAACATCAATTAAAAGGCTGGCTGGAGTATAACCCCTTTTTAAAGCCGCTAAATAAGTGATTGGTTTTATGGCTGATCCTGGCTGGCGTAGGGATAAACAAACATTTACCTGGCCATCATAATCTTTATCAAAATAATTTTTACTCCCCACCATGGCTAAAATTTCACCAGTATTAGGATCCATTACCATAGCCGCCCCATTAGTAATGTTTAAAACTTCTACTTTCTCTATTTCTTCACTCACTATTTCTTGAGCCTCTTTCTGCAATTCCCAATCCAAAGTCGTATGAACTTTTAAACCCCCTTGCTCAATGACGGCTTCACCATAACGCTCTTCTAAAAGACTTTTTATATACATAACAAAGTGGGGGGCTTTAAACTGTTCTTCGGTGGGATTAAACTTAATTTTTTCTAAATCTTCTAATGCCTGTTTTTCTTGGTCTTTAGTAATATAATCATCTTCTCTCATTCTTCTTAAAACATCTTTCGTCCGGCTCTCATAGGCTTTGGGGTTAGGCCCGAAAGGGGAGAAAAAAGATGGCCTTTGCGGCAAACCAGCTAAAATAGCAGACTCAATTAAGTTTAATTCCTGAACTTCTTTAGCAAAATATGTTTCTGAAGCTGTTCCCACTCCCCAGGCTGTTCCCCCATAAGGAGCTTCATTTAAATACATTTTCAAGATTTCATCCTTGGTATATTTCTTCTCAATTTGAATGGCTAGAGCAAATTCCTTAATTTTCCGGCTGATAACCCTTTTAGGACTTAAAAGAACATTTTTAACCAGTTGCTGGGTTAAAGTCGACCCACCTTCAATCCGGCCCTTAAAAACAATATTAAAGCCTGCCCTTATCCAACCTCGAGGATCAAAACCTTTATGTTCATAAAAGTTTTTATCTTCAATAGCAACGGTCGCATCTTTTAAATACTGGGGAATTTTATCCCACTCAACCGGGGTTCTTTGCTGGTCGGCAAAAACATCATATAAAAGAATACCTTCCCTGTCATAAATTTTAGTGGAAAAGCCTTCCTTTCTAACAATTTTATCTGGCTGAGGTAAATCTTTAGAATACCAGGCAAAAAGAAGGGTTGAAAAAAGAAAAAGAACAATTAAACCAACAAAACTTCCTAAAGTAACATATTTAAGTAATTGAGTTTTTGTCAGGTTTTTAAAAGGATTTTTTTTTCTGAAACTCTTTAGGCGACATTTCCAGGCTGGTCGCCGATATCTTCTTCTTAAAACCATAAATAAATTTTAGCATTAAATTAGACAAAAGCAAACTTATGGCATAAAATTAAATTAAGATGAAAAAGAAATTTAAATTAACTAGAAAAAGGAAGATAAAGCTTGTTTGGACTGTAATAATAATTTTAGTGACTTTATCTTTAATTATTAGCTCCATGCTGCCAGCCATATCTATGTTATTTTCTTAAAGCTAAACCCTTGTTAATATTTATCTTTTTAAAAAGGGTAAATAGATGAAATACAAAAAATTAAACCTTAAAACTCCAGTTGAAGATCTATATATGGTGGGTGAGGCTTATGCTCAGAGATTAAAACGACTAGGAATTAATAATGTTTGGGATTTTTTATATCACTTTCCTTTTCGTTACAATGACTATTCATTAGTTAGTCCAATTGCATCTTTACAAAGAGGGGAAACAGTGACTCTTAAGGGAACCATTGTAACTTGCCAAAATAGCTACACTAAGTCTGGTAAAAGAATCCAAAAAGCAGTTTTAAAAGATTCTTCAGGCCAAATTGAAGCTATCTGGTTTAACCAGCCTTTTATAGTTAACATTCTTAGACCAGGCGTGGAAATATTTTTAGCTGGTAAAGTTGACTATTTTGGATCCCGTCTAACCTTTGTTTCTCCAGAATATGAATTATTAAAAGCTAAAGGTTCACCCTTGCATGCCGGCCGCTTAGTGCCAGTATATAGAGAAACAGCTAAGCTTAGTTCTAAGTGGCTTAGGTCTAGAATTTCTCCTTTAATAAAACTTTCTATTCCTGACTTTTTACCTGAAGGGGTGAGAAAAAAGGAGAATTTAATTGATTTAAGCAGAGCTTTAAAACAAATCCATTTTCCCCAAAATAGGGAAGAAATATTATCTGCCAGAAAAAGGCTTTCATTTGATGAGCTTTTTTTAGTTCAATTAAATGTGGCCCAAAGAAAGAAAAAATGGCAACATAATCAACTAACCTATCCTTTAAAAGGATATTATAAGGAAATAAAGGGTTTTATTAGTGCTTTACCTTTTAAATTAACGACGGCTCAAAATAGAGTGGTTAAAGAAATTCTTAGTGATCTTAGGAAGGAAAAACCAATGAACCGCTTATTGGAGGGAGACGTAGGATCAGGTAAAACAGTGGTCGCTGCCATTGGAGTTTATCTTTGTTTTTTAAATGGCTGGCAGGCAATTCTAATGGCTCCCACGGAAATACTGGCTCAGCAACATCTTAAAACTTTAAAAAGTTTATTTAAAGACAAAGTCTTTAGGGGAAGAAAACTTAGAATAGGTTTTCAAAGCGGAAGAAAGAAGAAAATTCCTAGAGGTGATCAGTTTGACCTTTTAATTGGCACTCATGCCTTAATCTACGAGTCTAAAGTTTTAAAAAAGCTTTCTTTAGCCATTATTGATGAACAACACCGCTTTGGAGTCGAACAAAGAACTAAATTAATTAAGAGGGGACTAACTCCTCATATTTTAACCATGACTGCCACCCCAATTCCTAGAACAATTGCTTTAACTTTATATGGTGATTTAAAGCTATCAGTAATTGATGAAATGCCGCCTCAGCGTAAAAAAGTTAAGACTTGGGTAGTGCCAGTAGAAAAAAGAATGGACGCGTATATTTGGATTGAAAAACTTCTTAAAAAAGAAAAGGCTCAAGCTTTTATTGTTTGTCCTTTAATAGATGAGTCAGAAAGCGAAGTTCTAAAACTAGTTAAGTCAGTTAAGATCGAGTTTAAAAGACTATCAAAAGATGTTTTTCCAGACTTAAAGTTAGGTTTACTCCATGGTCAATTAAAAGGGAATAAAAAAGACCAGATTATTAAAAAATTTAGTCAGGGAAAATTAGATATTTTGGTTTCCACGCCGGTGGTTGAAGTCGGGATTGATATCCCCAGGGCAATTCTAATGGTAATTGAAGCTTCAGATCGATTTGGCTTAGCTCAACTTCATCAGTTAAGGGGCAGGGTGGGAAGGTCCAAAAAGCAGTCTTATTGTCTTCTTTTTGCCTCACAAAAGGATAAAGAAAGCTTAAAAAGACTTAATGCCATGCAAAAATATAATTCCGGATTTAAACTAGCGGAAATTGACCTTAAAATCAGAGGACCAGGGGAGGTTTATGGTTTAAAACAGCATGGTTTTGGCCAATTAAAAATTGCTTCTTTAATGGATATTGATACAATTAAAAAAGCTAAAGTTTGGGCCGAAAAACTTATTAATAGAATATCAAAGTATCCTACCTTGCAAAGAGAGTTAAAAAATTATAAAATCAAATTTGTTGAATCTAATTAGAAAGTTATAATATGGGCGCTTTACCTAAAAGAAGAATCTCTACCAGAAGAAAAGGAAAAAGAAGGGCTAATATAAAAGTTAAGCTTAAACTTTTAAGTTCATGTTCCCGTTGCGGTAATAAAAAGGTTTATCGCCAGGTTTGTCCTTCCTGTGGTCAAGAATGAAAACTGCCAAAGATCCTAGACATAAAAAAAGAAAAGACATTATTAAAAAACTGTTCAGCTTCAGTTTTGATCAGCATATAACTTCAAGCGAGGATCCTTTAATTAAGCCTATTTTAAAAAGCCTTAAACAAATTGATCCCTTAATTGCAAAGTCAGCCCCTGAATGGCCGGTTAACAAGTTAAACAAGGTGGACTTAGCCGTTCTCCGATTAGCTATTTTTGAGCTCCTGCAAAAAAAAACGCCAGAAAAAGTAATTATTGATGAAGCAATTGAACTAGCTAAAGAATTTGGGGCCGACAGTTCACCTAGATTTGTTAACGGTGTCTTAGGAACAGTTTTATTAAAAATTAAAGGAAAAAATGAGTAAAGATAGTTTTAAAATTAAAGTTATTGATTTAATTGGAGAAATATTAGAAATTGAAAAAGAAGAAATTGAAGAAGATGCAGATTTTTTTATTGACTTTAATCTATCTTCCTTAGAAATGACTGACTTAGTCCTAAGGTTAAATCAAGCTTTAAAAATTAACCTACCCCAAGAAGAGGTGGAAAAAATAAAAACAGTTGGTGATTTACTGAATCTTATTGAAGTTCAATCAGATGAAATCTAAATTCGTTAAACTAAATCTTAAAAAATTATTTAAAAATAAAGACATTTTGGAACTGGCTTTAACCCACCGGTCTTACCTTAATGAACATAAAGGAGAAAAGTTAGCCTCCAATGAGAGATTAGAGTTTTTGGGCGATGCGGTTCTGGAATTAATTGTTTCTTCATATTTGTACCAAAAGTACCCTCACTTACCTGAGGGTAAACTAACATCAATGAGAGCCAGACTAGTTCAAACTAAAACTCTGGGATTAGCCGCTCAGAAACTTAAATTAGGATCTGCTTTAAAACTATCCCGCGGGGAGAAGGAATCTGGCGGAGAAAACAATCCTTCAATTATGGCTAATACTTTTGAAGCTGTTATTGGCGGCATTTATCAAGATTCTGGTTTTGAAAAGGCTTGTAACTTTGTCCAAAAGAATCTTTTAGACCCCTCAGAAAACCTGTTCTCCAATAAAATTCCCTTAGACCATAAAAGTAGTTTTCAAGAACTAGTTCAGGCTAAGGGTTTAAAAACTCCCGAATACGTCTTGGTTTCTGAAAAAGGACCTGATCATAAAAAAGTATTTATGTCAGCTGTTTTAATCAACAACAAAAGGGTTGCCCTAGGACAAGGATACTCAAAACAGGAAGCTGAACAAGAAGCAGCCAGGCTTGCTTGCCAAAAATTTGGGAAAAAGACATAATTTCTGGTAAAATACATTGTTTGTAAAGAAAGGAATAATTTTATGTTAAAAGTTAAGTTAAGACGACAGGGTAAAAGACACCAGCCCTATTATCGGATTATTATTGCTGAAGCAAAATCTAAAAGGGATGGTAAATATATTGAATCTTTAGGCACTTATTATCCTTTAGGAGAAAAAAAGGTTTTTGCTTTAAACCAGAAAAAGTATCAGTCCTGGATAAAAAAAGGAGCCCAGCCAACCGAAACAGTAAAAAAGTTAGTTGAAAGATACTCAATAAAAAAAGACCCGATTATATAAAGACTTAAAGAAAAGAGGTTAATTTTAGTGAAAACCCTAATTACTTTTATTATTACTGCAATAATTGATAAGCCTAAAGAATTTAAATTAAAAGAAGAAACCACTGAGTCAGGTTTTAAAAACTATCTTATTAGTGTTGCTGAAGAAGACATGGGAAAAGTAATTGGAAAAAGAGGCCAAATTATTAAAGCAATTAGGACCTTAGTTAGAACCAAAGCTATTAAAGAAAATAAAAAAGTTATTCTTACCCTGGAAGAAAAAGATAATCCACCTGCTTAATCACTTCTTTTTCCTATTTACTATATAAACTAAATCAGGTAAAATACTAAAAATGAGTGAAAATGAAAAACAGTTACCTGATGAAATATATGGAATACCCATAGAGACTTGGTATAGTCTTTCTGAAAAGCAAAGAACGGGGATAGTTACAATTGCAGTTTTAGGAAATCCTTTATTACTTTTAGAAAATGGGTTGCTAGAAATTCTTGCGAAAGGCAATTTCACTAAGCCTGAATTTACTATGTACACCAATATACCCGAAGAACAATAATCTTCTATTTAAATTTCCAAAGTACTAGAAAAATTATTTAAATTAGCATTTATCTTTATTTTTTAACAGGAATTCTTCAGAAGAAAAATTTTATCTTAAGGAAGACTAAAAAAGTCTTGTTTACCCACCGGTGAAGAAGCAGTAATTTCTTCTACGGTCCGATAAAGACTAATTTCATCCAAGATTTCTCTTTCTTGAGCACTTAAAAGGGGGACTGGTTGAGTTATTGGACCTAAAGTAGCAGGCGGGGATTGATAATAAACAGTCACCGTTAGGCTGGTGTTTAAGTTTGCTCCTAAACTAAGACTCAAACTTTCAATTTTCATTAAAGGCCCTGTCTGCTCCAGCTTTTTAATAAAAGAGTTAATCGCTTCTGACTTACCAATTATTTCAAACTGAATTTCAAACTGACTAAGGGCTTTTCCCTTTTCTTCTTCTTCTGTTTCCACTCTTTTTACTTCTACCTGGCCCTTGTTATCTATTTGACCAGGATTAAGTTCAATTCCGCCAAACCTCACCCCTTCCTGCCGGGAAAGACTAAGTAAAGAGGCTAGAAGATTTAAAACTGGCTTTTCTGAGGGAAAGACTTTCTCCAACTGAAGAACTCTATCACTGACTTCAGTCTCATCTAAACTTTTTAACGTCTGGCTTTTCTTTTCTAATTGGCTTAATTCATTCCGAGCTTCTTTATTCATCTTGAATAGTTTTTTAACACTCATAAAAGAGGTTCTGAAAACTGTCATAGTTAAAACAATTACAGTTAGAACCGCAAATGTAGGAGCGAGGTTTTTTCTTAATTTGTCAGGGTTTTTAATTTCTTCCAATAACTTCATTGTTTTTCACCTAAATAAAAAAGAATAGTAGCAGAAAAACTATAACCATCTCCAAAACCATAGTTAATATTATTAATATTTGATTCTTTAATTGCCAAAGGTAAATCTTCAACCTCATCGCTTAAAACAGCTAAAAAATGCTTTAAGGTATAAAAACTCTGGCAGTGGCCGGAAAAACTAATCCGGCCTTGTTCATCAATATTAAAGTTACTAACCGAAATACCTTCTGGTAAAAGAGAAATAAAAGTTTCCACAATTTCCTGATTTTGTCTTTTAGAACTTAATATTTGAGCCAAAGATTGAGTTTTGTGGCTTAAATATACTTGTTTGGTTTCAATTGATTTTAATTCTTCTATCGCTGCTTTTTCTTTAATAATCTTTTCTCCCAGAACTTTACTCTGTCTTTTCATTAATAAATTGTAGGAAAAAAGAGATAGAACTAGTAAGCCATAAATTCCCAAGGCACCAAAAGACCAAATTCTAATAATTAAGAGTCGCTTTTCTTTTTTAGCTAAAGCGTCTAAGCGGTCTTTTAAAAAGTTTATTTCCTTCATTCTTCTGCTTCTCTTAATGAAAGACCAACAGCAGTGGCAAATTTAGGGTGGTGAGTGATCTTTTTTAAAGCGCCATCTTCAATATAGCCTTTAAAAGGGTTAAAAGTCACTATTTCTAAACCTAAACTTCGGGCTAAATATTGGTCTAATCCGGGCATTAGAGCCCCGCCGCCCGAAAGAATAAGAGTATTAATTTCTACTCCCTTTTCTCGTTGGAGGAAAAAGTTAAGGCCTTTTTTTATTTCTGACAAAATAACCCCGAAAATCGGAATAATAGTTTTAGCTACTTTACCTTCTAGGACAGTTGGCAGTAAACCATAGTTAATTTTATATTGTTCTGCCTGAAGAACTTCCATATTTAACTCTTGGGCCACCGCTCTGGTTAAAGCTTCTCCGGCAGTATTTAAACTCCGGGTTAATTTTAATTTTTGATTAACTAAAATAAAAATGTTGGTACTCATGTGCCCCAAATCTAAAACAATTGAATTAGCTTCAAATAAACTATTAATTGATCTTGTTAAACTAAGAATTTCTGTTTCTAAAGCCACTGGGGTGATTTCCGCTAATTCAGCCACCTCTGCTATCTTGTCAATGGCGTGTTTTTGGGCGGCCACCAGTAAGACTTCCATTCTTTTTCCTTGAGCCCCTTGAATTGATTCAGATAAAACTATATATTCTAATTTAACTTCATCTAAAGGAACAGGGATATACTGTTCGGCTTCAAAACTTATGGCTGAAGCCAATTCAGTCTCAGATAAATAGGGGAGATTAATCACTTGAGAGTAAATCATTGATTCTGATAAGGAAAGATTAACCTTTTTAACATTAATCCCCGTATCTTTAAGGAGTTTTTTAATGGCTGAAGCTAAAGCCCTTTTATCTACTTCTGACTGAGAATTTAAACTAACTGGAGTTTTAATTTCACCCAGAGCAATCAGCTTGTTTTGAGCCCCTCTTTTCTCTGATTGAACCGCTTTAATAGTATCTGAACCTATATCTAGGCCAAAATGGACAGGCATTAATTATTCAATCCCTCCTTTAGAAAACAAAACATAGTCAAAAACCGGAGGCAAAGCTTCTATACTCTTAGTAACCTGAATAGCACTGCTTTTCCCTTTTTCTTGACCAATAGTAGCTCGAGATTCTATTTCATATTGTTGAACAGCTAGATCTATACCACCAGAACCAATAATAGTTACATCAGTAGGACTACACAAAGCTCTTATTCTCAAGAGGATATTATTAGGCGCAACTCCAATAGAATAGCTATTGCTTGGTACGTCAGTAAAATTTTCAGCACAAGTAGCTACACTGGGAGACCTTATTGCCCAGCGCTGAGTGGAGATTGCTCCAGCATTATCAATATAAAGAATTAACTCTAAAGCGGCATTTGTTGACCAGCTAATATCAAGAGTTCCAATTCCAGACAAACCACTAAGGTTAATATTAATAAATTCATTTTGGTCAATCATTTTATTGGTTATTTCATTCAGGCCTACTACTTCTACAGTCACCCCTTCCAGATCAGGCAGGCTATCTGCTGGAATCCAAGTTCCTAAATCTGATTGTCTTAAAGCTTCTTCAATCCCTGCTTCAGCTGCAGAAAAAGCCCTTTTAGCCTCTTCTTCATCTTTAGAAACAGAAACATCAGTCACTGAATGGGAAATAAGATAAAGCCCAATAGTTAAAACCACCACCATTATTAAAAGAACAATTAAAGCAATCTGGCCTGATTTACCATTTTTCATCTTAAATTTAATTATTACATTTAAAAGAGAATAATTGCAAGTCAAATAGAAAAATTAATAGTTTCTTAAGGAAACACTGGTACTGAAGTTTAATTCTGATGATCCAGTTTTATCATTGACTGGATCACCGACGCCCAGGGTAAACTTAATTGTAACTATTTCTGGTTCTAAATCCTGACAAGAAAAAAAGCAGTCAGAAACTAATAATCTGTCGTCAGAAATAACTTGAGGAGTAGACAAAACATCATGAATTAATTGCCCATTAGCACAGGCAAAAGTTTCTAAAGAGGCATCGCTGTTAACAATCGTAATACTGCTGTTATCAGTAAAAGGACAACCTGAAATAGAAGCCGCTAACCTGCCTTTCTGGGAAATTAAATTAATTATTTGATCTCCGTTTTGTTTAACTAATAGAAGGGCTTTAGTTTTTCGATTACTTCTAACAATGGAGATAAAAAGGCCGGTACTAGAAACAGTCACTAAAATAATGATTGAAACTACCACTAAAACTTCTATTAAAGTAAAGGCTGTTTTTGTTTTAATAAACTTTTTAATTGAGTTTTGTATTTTCATTTCTATTTTGACCATTTAGTCAAATATGTTGTTACTTCAGCCTGACGGCAGTATTCTCCTGGATCACAATTATCATCAGTCCAGTAAACAGTGGCAGTAATTTTAGCTCTGTCTTCTATAGTAGGATCAGGATCAACTTCAAAATTAACGCATCTAAGAAACCGGCTATAAATATTACCAAGGCTATCAGTATTATCAATATTAGAAGTGACAGGCGGACTAGTTGGGTCTTTACATGGTGCCGGATCACTCCAGGTGTTGTCTTTTGCCAATCCCCAGTTATTACCAATAAAATCAGTTTCAAATTCCTCCCAAGTTCGACTATCTCTTTCTTTTCTGGCAAATTCTATCCCTTCTTGAGCATACTGAGATCCTAAAATTAAATTTTGAGAAAGCCTCACATTTCTAATGGCCATAACTGCTCCGCTGGCTAGAGTAATTAAAACTACTAAAACCACTGTTAAGGCAAACAAAGCCTCAATCATCATTTGACCAGATTTATTTGATTTAATCATTTTAATTGGTGTTTATTTTATGATCTTTTAATTAAACCACTACTCCTAATTTGTAAAGATGAGCTATCAGCTGGATTAGAGCCATTAATAGTAATAGTCGCCGCAGTAACTGTCCCACCTAGAGTTTGAAACTCAACTGGGTCAGGGATACTAACAATTGTTACTGAAGCAGGAATTTCACTGCTAAATGATTTTATATTATCTGTCTGATCAATTCCACCACAACGCCAATAAATTGTCCGATTATTTATATTCACAATCCAAGCGTCTAAACCATTAACTTCCGGACTATCATCAGCTGTATCACAAAGAAGATCAGTGCCCCCACACAAAGAATCAGTACAATCCTTAACATTGTTATTGGCATTAGCTGACGCCTGATGGAGATAGTTTGTAAGTACCTCAACTACTTTTTCCACCTCTCTTTTTTCATTAAAACGTTTGTAATAATTTGTTCCAATAGTAAAAACAACTGCCATTAAGCTAATCACTACTAAAATTTCTACTAAAGAAAAGCCGGCTGAACCTATTAAAAATAAAGGTATTCTTTTTCTAAAGAAGGTAACTTTCATGGGCTTGAAATTTCATAATTACAGCTTGCTCCTGCGACAGTATCACAATTTCCAGGCGAACAATCACATTCATTTACAGTAGCACTTGATTCTACATGGGCACAAATACAATAAGAATAAACATTAGTACTAGTATACTCATAGTTATATTCGCTTGGCTTTGGATCAGCTGGCGTTGTTTTAAGGTAGTTAGCAGTAATTAAGTTATTAATCATAGCAGCATAAGTAACCCCGCTAGGATAGCTCCCAACATCAACTCGGTACATTTCTAAAGCCGATCTAACTGTTTCTAAGTCAGCTTTTCTTTTACCGTCTCTAGACTTTTTTTGAGCTGAAGCATAAGAATTAACGGCAATAGCGGTTAAAATAGCAATAATTGTAGTCGCCACTAAAACCTCTATTAAGGTAAAAGCCTTTTTTGTCTTATTTAGTGTTTTCATTTTATTCCTGTAATTGCATCACACAAATATCATCAATATCTCCATCAGCATCACTAGCCCCCCTACCATCTTGCGCGAGATCAGCACAAATTGTGTAAGCTGAAGAACTATATGTGGTAGCATTATATACACTTCCATCTTTTGGATCAGTTGGAACAATACCACCGGAAATATAAGTAGCAAATTCTCCATCACCATAAGTTAATGAAGGATATGCTGTATTATCAGCATAATATTGTTCTAAGGCATTTTGAATAGCTTTTAAATCACCTCTTCTTCGAGAATCTCTGGCTTTTTTTTGAGCACTAGAATAAGCAACAGTCCCCACCGCAATTAGAATTCCAATAATAGAAATTGTCACTAGAAGTTCTATAAGAGTAAAGGCTATTTTTTTCTTTTTCTTTTGAACCACTTTATACCTCCTGATTTAATTCTTTTTGAATTGATTATTAACTAATTATTTATTCTGCGGTAACTTTATAACAATTAGTAACGCTACAAGTTAAAGTCCCAGCAGGGCAGGGAATTGCTTCAGTATCTGAATCATTTTCCAAACAAGCATAAAGATTAAATCCTTCTCCAATTCCATTAGTATCATCACTCTCATAAAAATAAACCCAGCTTGGGTCCACTCCGGAAAAAGGGTCTTCTGGCAATTGAGTCATATAAGTGGTAGCTCTGTCTATAAGAGGACCTCCCCAGGTACAACTTCCTCCCACCCAACCTGAACAATCTAAGTTCCCAACTCCATCATCAGCTGGATATTGTTGATTATCATTATAGTAAATTCTTAGGGCGTTTTTAACTTGGATTAGCTGAGTTTTTCTTTTTGTATCTCTACCCCTAGACCTAACATCTTGAAAATTAGCTAAAAGCATAGCAGTTAAAACACCCATAATAAAAATGGCCACTAAAAGTTCTAAAAGGGTGAAACCTTGTTTATTTGTTTGTTCTAATTTCATATTTCGTCTTTTTAATTAGTATTTTATATCTGGCAACGACAATAAGTCCATTTAGCGTGTTTTCCCGAACACCAATAGTTCTGTAATGACATATTAGTGCCACAAGTCGCAGCTAAGTTATATTGACAACTACTATAATATGCTTGATGTTCTCCATTAGTTCCCTCATCAACATTGTCTCCAACACTTAAACATGTGCCTCCGGCCGAAGAACAAACATTACTACATGTTTTATACGAGGCAGAATTAAGAATTACTTGAATTGTTGGTGAAGGACTAGGAGAAGGTGAAGGACTAGGAGAAGGTGAAGGACTAGGAGAAGGTGAAGGCAGAAGTAAATCCTGGTTTGAACTAGAAACAACATAATTACAGCCAGTTGTTCCACTACAGTTTGCTTCACCGCTAAAATCTCCAATAATCTGAGGATCATTTTCATTTTCTAGTAAAGCATAAAGTTTGTAACTTTGACCTGGACCATCAGTGCTTAACTGAGTATAAACATAGGTTAAACCATCTTTAGAATCCTGGGGAACTTCCACCATATAGTTACCAAATGAACTTCCAAAAGAAAGGCTGGGAGGATAAGTACCATTATCATTATAATATTGTTCTAAAGCATTCTGGATTTGTCTTAAATCAGATTTTCTTAGGGCATCTCTAGCCTTGGCTCTAGTTTTAGTATAGCTGGTCATACTAATAACAGAAAGGATCCCTAGCACCCCAATTGCCACCAAAAGTTCAATTAAAGTAAAGCCAAATTTTGAGGCAGAAAACGAAGTTTTAAAGACTAATCTTTTAAAAAGGGCAGTGGTTTTAAAATTCATTGTCTTTATTTTTAAAAATAACTAAATCCTAAGTTTTTTATTATCCAATCTGCTAAAAAAAGAGCAGTTATTGTGCCAGCTATCATAAACGGCCCAAAAGCAATCTTGCTTTTTAGGCTTTTTTCCTTTGTAAGAACCAGTATGACACCCACTATTGCCCCTGTCAAGAAAGCAAAAAGCAAAGCCATAATGATCTTTGGATAGCCTAAAATCAGGCCCATTAAAAAAGCCAATTTAATATCGCCTATACCCATGCCTTTTCCTTTAGTAATTAAAACTAAACTTAAAAAAAATAAAGTTGCTCCTAAAGCTGAAGAAAAAAGAGAAATATCCAACATCCCAGTAAAGCGATAGTCAGAAAAGATTTTTAAAAAACCCAAAATAATTCCTCCAAACACAGCTGAATCAGGAATAATTTGGTATTTAATATCAGCCATAAATATGGCTAAAAAACAAGCCCCTAAAAGAAGATAGATTCCCAGAGTTAAAAAACTGTAAAAACCTTCAAAACGGGAAAAAAAATTTAAATTGCTTTTTAAAAGAAAGTAAATCCAAGTAAACTGAAGACCGGTTAAAAATTCAACTAGGGGATACTGGAAGGGAATTTTCTTATGACAAGACCGACATTTACCTTTTAAAGCTATGTATGAGAGAAGGGGAATATTATCATACCAACTAAGCTTCTTATGGCAGTGATCACAATATGATCTGCCTTGAGCCCAGGAAGGCAGATGCTGGTTTAAGTTTTTGAATCTATTTTTTTTAGACTTACTTTTTTTTGTCTTAGAAGCTTCTTCATGAGACTCCCGGTAAATCAAAACATTTAAAAAACTACCAATACAAAGACCTAAAATAAAAAGAATAAAATATATCATAGATTTAATTATAGTTATCTATCTTCCTAGTGACAACTTCCAATTTATAGTCTATTTTTTACAAGCTATTAAAAGTAATACTTCTCCTTTTTTAGAAAAGTAGAGAAAAAGATTAATAAAAAAACAAATTGGAGTAAGAAGAATAAAAAGGAAAAGATGAAAAACTATTGCCGGTTGAAATTTTTTATCTTGAAGCCAATTGAAAACAAGTTGATCAGTTCTGGTTATTCTACTCACTAAACTCTGAACTGATATAAAAGTAGAATATTCTAAAGAAAAGGTATGAATTCTTTTAATGTTAAATCCATTATTGGAAATAATTTTTGACAGTGAACTCGGGGTAAAAAAATTTAAGTGATAATCCAAATCCAAACCCAACCAATATCCTTTTGATATATAACTAGTCCACGAATTAAAATTTGGAACTTCTATAACCAAAAAACCATTTTTATTTAAAAGGAAGTTAATTTTTTTTAGATAATGCTGGGGGGTTTTAATATGTTCTAGTACATGCCAAAGGCTAACAACATCAAAGGACTTTTTTTTAAAACCAATTTTTAAAAGATCTTTGTTGAATATTTTTAGGCCTAGTTTTTTTCTAGCATAGTCTAGTGCCCGTTGATCAAGCTGAGTTCCAACGGTGCCATAATGATAATATTTTTTTAGATAATAGAGCATCTGTCCTCTACCACAACCAATATCCAGAATTGATTTTGCCCGAGGATAAATAGTAAAGATTTTAAAAGCTCTAAAAAATCTAAATATTTTAATAATATCCTCTAAAAAGAATTTAAATCTTCCCTGAGATTCAGTTTTGTAGTAGTTTCGATAAAGAAGTCTGGGATCAAACTTTTTTTTATATTTATTCGAATAAATAAGATTGCAACTGCAACACTGAAAAAGACTAGTTTTACCGTATTGGGCAACTTTTGTTTTAAGTTTGTGAGAACAAATCATAATTTCTATCTCTTTTGACCCAGATAAAAAAGTTCCATGGCTAAAACTCTGTTTTTAGAATAGATTTGCTTAAAATATTTATTGGACTGTTTTAAAAGAAGTTTTTCAGTATAACGGGTTGGGTGAACATCATGAGAATATGTTTTGCAGTTCCCTCCAAAAAATCGGTGCCAGGTGTTTTCTAAAATGAACCAAAGAGGGTTAGCATAGTTTATAGTACAAATTAGAATTTTCCCTTTTTGTTTCAAAACTCTAGCCAGTTCCTTAAGAACTCTTTCTGGATTTTTCAAATGTTCAATTGTGTCTAAAAACAAAATTAAATTAAACTTATTTTTCGGGAAAGGTAAATTCTCCAAATTGGCTTTAATATATTTTCCTTGATAATTCTCTCGACAGTATTTAATAGCTGATTTCTCTTTATCCACTCCAAAAATAGAATAGTCTTTATCATACCTTCCACTAATATTACCCAAACCACAGCCTGCATCAAGGATATAAAACCCCGACAAACACTGACTAACCGCTTGATCAACTAAATAATGTTTGGCTTGATGATATAAGTTTCGGGGAAACTTTTCTGTATTTTTTAAATAATCAAAATAATACTGTTTCTTTTTCATCTTTTTATTTAAAATTATTTCAAGAGTATTTTATTTTCTACTTGGTAAATCTGAATATAAATAGACAGTAGAATTAGGTTTGAGACTAAATAATAATAATTCACATAGCCCCACTTATTAAAATAAAAGAAGGCTCCTAAAAAAATAGCTAGCTTTATAATAAAATTATTTTTAAACTCTTTACTTGATTTAGTCAAACAAAAGAAAGTTATTATCCAAACTCCTAAAGCTAATATTTTAGAATAAGGAATCTTAGTTAACTGATATGCTGTGGAAAAAAAAGTTAAACCATCATATCTGGGAGGAGTAACTTCCATAATTAAAAAAGTATCATAAATAAAATCCTTTGGACTAATTAAAAAAAAAGGTCCAACTATAAATAAGGTAGTAATAATAGTTACTAATAGTTCTTTATTATTAAATAGTCTTTTTTTTAAAAATAAGGCCACCAGAACAAAATATTGTTTAGTCGCTAAACCCATTCCCAAAACAAAAGCCGCTAATTTCTTTTGTTTAAATAAAAAATATAACAGAAGGGTTAGTTGAAGTAAAATCAGTGGTTCAGTATAAGATTGCTCAGTTAGATAAAGAGCTAAGGGTTGGAAAAGAATCAGAAGGCCCATTAGGAAGGAAAATTTCCCTCCAAAATCCTTATTTTTCCAGGAAAATTTAAAAGCTATTATAATAAATGTTAGGGCCTGGGCTAAAACAAAACCAAAGCGAGGATCGTTAAATAGAAAAACAAAAGGAGCACTAAACAAAAACATAAAAGGAAAGTAGGAAAAGAAATTTGGCCTAACATTAAAGTACATTTGCTTATAATCAATGCTATAGGGATTTAAGCCATGAAAAAGTGCTTCTGGGGCCCGCTTCAAAATCTCATATACATCAATCCAGGGCCTAGGAGATGAACTAATCATTAATAAATGAAGGCTTAGCCAAAAAACAAAAAAAATACCGGTCATAACTTTTAAAAACTTTCTCGTGGTGGCTAAAAATAAAAAAAAGGACAGAAAAACTAAAATTCGTAATAAAGAATAGCTTATATTCAAAGCAGGTTGAAAGCTTTGATAAAGACCACCATAAAGAAACCAGGTTAAATTAAGATTTAAAAAAAGACTGACTGAAAGAAGCTGGATAAATCTTTTTCTGGATAGATTTACTTTGACTAAATTTGGTTTAATAAGAAAAACTATCAGTAAAACAATTGAAGCTAGAAACATTACACTTCCTGATAAAGTAAAAAAACCACGGCTAAAAATAAAGCTAAAAGAAAATAAAAAATACAATCCTAAAAGGATTGTCATTTTACCAAAAATGTTGGATTTCATAAAAATAAGATAGCATTTTGTTATATAATAAGCAATAAAATGAAAGTAAACTTATTGAGTTTTTTTAAAGAAAAATGGCCTTATTTATTAATAATAATTTTGGCGTTATTTTTTTTCTCTTCTCTTTTTTTACCCAATCTTAAACTTTTCTATACTCCAGACTTTGGTCAATCAGACATTTGGAATTTTAACTATCCTCTTAAGGATTTTCTATCTAAAAGCATAAAAAGCGGCCAGTTGCCTTTTTGGAGTAAGAATATTGGTGGGGGATTTCCTCTCTTAGCTGAAGGTCAAATTGGAGCTTTAAATATTATTAATTTGCTTTTATTTGGTTTTTTTCCTATTCCTTTGGCTTGGAATTTAAGCTTTGTCTGGATATTTTTCTTTTCTTTTTTGGGCTCTTATTTGTTTTTGAGAAAGCTTCAGTTTAGTAGAATTTCTTCGACATTTGGAGGCATTATTTTTAGTTTTGGAGGTTTTTTTGTATGTCACCTTAGTCACTTTAACTTAATCCAAGCGTCTTCTTTTTTACCCTGGTTATTTTATTTTTCCTTTAAAATTATTAATAACAAAAAAGTGGCTTTAAATATTCTATTCTTTGCTTTTATCCTAGCTCAGCAATTTTTTGCTGGTCACCCTCAAATGACTTTTATTTGCCTTTTAGGATTATTTTTTTTCTATTTAATCTATCTTCCTCAAAATTACAAGACAAAGAAAAATCTTTTTAAGAAATTTTTTCTTTTAGGATTGGCAGTTGTTTTTGGTTTTATTCTTGCAGCTCCTCAATTACTACCAACATTAGAACTATCTAAAATATCTATGAGAAAGGGGGGAATATCAACAAAAACTATTTTTCAGTTTCCTTATCCACCACAGCACTTAATTACTTTTCTTATTCCCAATTATTTTGGGACTCCAAAAGAAGGAACTTATCCAGCTTTTAAAAATGGCCAGTGGGGGATTTATTGGGAAAATACAGCTTACTTAGGAATTCTACCTTTATTATTATTACTATTTTTATTTGTTTCTAAAAAGAATTGGCAGATTAAAAAAACTCTGCTTGGTATTTTCTTTATTTCTTTACTTTTAGTTTTAGGTAATGGTTCTCCTTTATATTTTGTCTTTAGTTTTCCTCCGTTTAACTTTTTTAGAGTTCCATCTCGATTCTTACTTCTAGTAGCCTTCTCCCTTTCAATTATGGCAAGCCAAGGATTAGATAACTTACAAGAATTAGTAAAAAAGAGTAAGAAAATTAAGATTTACCCCCAGTTTTTAGCTTTAATAATAATAGGGATAGCTATTTTTGATTTATTTAGTTTTGGTATAAATTACCATCCGCTTATCGATAAAGATAAAGCTTTAGCTCCTCCTCTAATAACCAATTATTTAACTCTTGGTCAAAGGGTGTTTAACCATAGTTCTCAGTTAAAGAGCTGGAATGATGAATTTTTAGAATTTGGGTGGCAAAATATTGATAATTATTTATTTTTTAAGAACGGCCTTCGGGCAAATCTGAACTTACTTTTTAATATTCCAAATATAGAAGCCTTTTATGGATTACCACCTTTAAGACAATTTTTATATCAGCAAGGATTAAACCAGAAATTATTAAATGCTGGCGCGGTTAAGTATGTCACTTCTACTAAACTTTTAGAAGGTGATTACCATTTAAACCTATTAAAAACAATTGAAACAACTAAAAAAAAGTCGGCTAAATATTATCTTTATGAAAATCCCGAAGCTTTAGAAAGATTTAGATTTGCCAATAAATATCTCATTGTTTCATCCTTAAATGGCTTTTTTAACCTTATTAAAAAAGAAGATTTTTCTTTTCAAAACTCAGTTATTTTAGAAAAAGATCCTAATATTAAATTAGAAAGCAATGGGAATTCTTTATCCCAACTAGAACTTCTTGAAGATAAGGATCAAAAAATTAGCTTAAAAATCTATACTAATGAGGATTTAATCTTGGTTATAGCTGATAGTTTTTATCCCGGCTGGGAAGCAAAGATAGATGGTCAGAAAACTGAAATCATGCCGGCTAATTTAAATCAAAGAGCGATAATTATTCCCAAAGGTGAACACTTAATAGAAATGAATTATTTTCCAAAATCTTTTTATCTGGGTTTATTGATGAGTTTAACTTCTTTAATATTATTCCTACTTATTTATTTAAAATTCTGTTCCTCAAAATCTTTTAAGTCTGAAAGCTCATAATCATCCTGTTTCTTAAGATCCAAGCATTTATTTTCAAATTTCTTTGCTTCCTCTTCATCACCAAAACAATCTAGGGCTGTTTTTCTAAGATAACCTAAGGCAGTGGCATTTTTATCATTAAGCTCTACTACCTTAGTAAAATAGGCCTTGGCTTCATTACACTCCATTTTCTTTAAATGAATTGCTCCTAAACCAATTAAAACATCTTGATTATTAGGATCTTTTTCTTCATTCTTGGTAAATATTTCCTGGGCTTCATTTAAATAGTCATTTAAAAGTAAATAGCTGGCAAAATCCAGCTCTCTGTCTTGATAAACTCTTAATATATCAGCCAAGAATAGGTTTTTATACTTTCCCAAGCTGCCGCTTAAAGGATCATTAAAACCAGCCCAGATTTTTGTGTTCATTTTAATAATTTCCTTTTTTTCTGGCTGTTTTTCTTTGGGTAAATACTGCCAGGCCAAACCATAAGGCAGCCAGTTTTTTTCAGGTTCAAATATATGGGCATCAGAAAAAACCAGGTAATTGGCTTCATTGCCTTTAATAAATTCTTCTAAAGCTATCTTATAATCTAGGGTTTCTGGTAATACTAAATCAGGGAAGTGTTTGTTTAACAGCTTTTGATAATAATTTAAGGGAAGGTGAGGATAATCTACCACAATTACATCCTGTCTGTAATTTAAAACATAACGAACATAGTTAGAATTAAAAACAGTTGTATCCGAAGAAACTAAAATAATACTATTTTCTGGCAAAGGTCTTAAAAGGTCTTCAACCATTTTTTCGGCACTTAAATCATTTTTTAAAATTGATATTTTTTTAAAATTAGATATTAAAAATGATAGGGGAATAATAAAAAGAATTATTTTAATTCCTATTGTTAGAACTTCTTTACTAGGTTTACTTAAGGAAAACTTTTTAGCTAATGTTTGGCTTGCTTCAAAAACATCTTCAACTCCAAAACCAAAACAAAAAGCTAGAAAAAGATAAGGAAAAATTAGAAATCTTTCAAAAGTACCCACCATAAAGTCATTAACTAAAACAAAGCTAGCATAAAAAATAAAGAAGAGAGATAGAAAAAGAGTTATTATTAAAAACCTGAATAATTCTTTATACTTTTTAAAAGCCGCGTATAGACCTGATAGAATAAGAAGAATTCCAGGAAAAGTGAAATCTTTATAAATCATTTTAAGGCCGGATAAAAAAGAATAAACTCTTAATATGGGCGCATTGCCAAGCTGGGAATTTGACTTAAAAATACCATAATCAGCCCTGGTTATTAAACGAATAAAGTTTTTAATATTGGTCGGATCATCCCAACAAACTAAAGGGCTTTTCTGACAAGCCAAAGGAGGATAAAGATAAAAAAGCGAGCCTAATAAAAAGAAAAGTCCAAATTTTAGGAAATCTTTTTTTCGAAATTTAAATTCTTTTTTATGTTTTTTCTGCCACCATAAAATAAAAAAAGCGGGTAAAAGCAAAACAACCGTATGGTGATGGGAAAAACTTAAACCAAGGACTAAAAAGAATAGCGAAAAAGACTTGGAAAAAAATAAATAAGTTAAAAGAATGACAAATAGATTATTTAAAGCAAATACCTCGGCTACTTCTGAATAAAGCCAAAACGGATAAATAAAAGCTAAGGTTAAAGTGGCAATTAAAGAACTTAGTTTGTTTTTAGTGAATTTTTTTAAAAGCAGATAGAAAAAACTTAAGGTTAAAGCTGAAGAAATTGAGGAAATTAAACCTACTCGCCAGGCTGGGGTATTAATAGGAATCAAATGAACTAATATACCTGATAAAAGAGTATATAGGGGGTAACCTGGGGCATGAGGTGATCCCCAAAGCCAGGCGGCGGTGACAAAATCGCCGCTATCACCACCATAAATGCTTTTTAATTGGAAAAAAATATAAAATAAAACAAACAAGAGAAAAAGGAGACCTGCCTCTCCTTTTTTCTTCAATACCTTACACATTAAAAAGTTAACTTTCTAATAAATTTTTATTTCACGCACCAATAACAAGTAACTGAACTATAATCATTTGTCGGACAACTGGCAGCATTCACAACTCCCGCGTTTGTGTACTTACTATTATCATCTCCTTTTATGGATTTAGATTCGGGCGCAAAACAAACAGCAATATCATCCATGTTATCTGATAAATCGGGGTTAGTAGATGTTATCCAAACTTTATTTAGTTTGCTTGTATCATCAGTAAATATAGCTTTAAGTTCACCAGCATCAATTAAATCCTGAACATAGGTCCCAGTAATATCTAATAGGGTTGTTGATGTTACCGCATTAACTGTCCAGGGAAACTCCTCTTGAATAGCATAATACCTTAAAGCGGCGTTATAAAAATCTTCAACTGCATTCCTGGTGGAGGTGTCTCTGGCTTTTCTCATCTGCTCCAGGGGGTCTAGGGCGGCAATTAAACCAATGGCTAAAATACCCAAGATCCCAATTACAATTAAAAGTTCAATTAAGGTGAAACCTCTTTTAATTTTCATTTTTTCACCCCCTTTCTGGCAGGCTTTTGTTTGCCTCTAAAAAAATTCTTTAATAAATATTATGTTTTTAAAACTGACTGGTCAGCTTATAGATCGGCGTTATTATTGATATCACAATAAAAGCTACTCCAATGCCTAATATAACCATCATAAGAGGCTCTAAAGCGCTTGTCAAGCCTTTAATTGTTTCTTCGGCTTCTTGGTCAAATTGATTAGCCACTCTGGCTAAGACCTCACCCAGTTTTCCTGTTTGTTCTCCAACTGATACCATTTGAATTACAAAAGACGGGTATTCTTCAAACTTTTCTAAAGCCGTGGTTAAAGGAACTCCTTTTTCAACATCTTTAGCAGATTGTTTAATTGAGTTTTCAAAAATACTATTGTTAGCCGCCTGAGAAACTATACCTAAAGCTTCGATGATGGGAACGCCAGCTGATATAAGCATGGCTAAGGTTCTAGTTATTTGAGTTAGGCTAATCTTTTTTACTAGCTTGCCGGCTACCGGCAGTTTTAAAATAAGGGTATCGGTTTTTTCTCTCCCAAACTTAGTTTTCCGCCATCGCTTAAAAGCAATCAGGCCTCCAAAAACAGCCACTAAAATTATATACCAAAATTTGGCGGTAAACTCAGAAGTAGAAATTAATATTTTAGTAGTAAAAGGCAGATCAGCGCTGAATTCCTCATACATTGAGGTTAATTGAGGAATAACAAAAATCATCATTATAAAAACCACCACAATCATCCCAATCATAATGATAGCCGGATAAATCATGGCTCCTTTTATTTTCCGAGTAAACATTTGGTTTTTTTCCAGTGAGTCAGCCATTTGGGCTAGAACTTTATCCAAATTACCAGCGGCTTCGCCACTTTTAATTAAAGATAAATAAATCTGGGTAAAGGTTTTAGGGTGTTCAGCTAAGGCCTCATAAAATGATGAACCACCCTCAACTTGTTTAATAATTTCATTTAAAATGGTCACCACCGCTGGTTTAGATTGATCCCTAATATTACTTAAAGAGGCTGTCAGGGTTAATCCAGCATTTATCATCGTCGCTAACTGCCGAGTCATGGCGGCCACATCTTTCTGGCTTACTTTTTGAAAAACACTTAAATAGGCTAAAGCAAATTTTTGATTTTTGGAATGAAGGTTGAAGACTATTAGTTTTTTTTCATGAAGCAGTTTTAAAGCTTCTTTTGAAGATCTAGCTTCAACTAACCCAGTAATTTCTTTTCCAGTTAGGCTTTTGGCTTTGTAAGAATACTTATCCATTTTAGGTTTTTCCTTCGCCTAAAAGACGGGCCAATTCTTTTGGTCTTAAGCTCCAAGCTAAAGCAATTTCTCTGGAAATCCGACCTATTTTAACCAATTCTGCCAAGCTGGATTCTAAACTAATCATTCCCATTCCTTGGGATGTTTGGATCACATTATCAATTAAGTGGGTTTTACCTTCTCTAATGGTCGCTTTTACCGCTGAGGTGGCCAGCAAGACTTCACAAGCAGGAATTCGGCCACCACCCAAGGCGGGGAGAAGACGTTGGGAAAAAACTGCTTCTAAAGAGTTGGATAACTGCATTCTAATTTGAGCTTGCTGGTGTTCTGGAAAAACATCAACAATCCGGTCAATTGTCTGGGAAGCACTATTCGTATGGAGAGTGGCAAAGACTAAATGGCCAGTTTCCGCAATCGTTAAAGCAGCCGCAATAGTTTCATAATCTCTCATTTCTCCCACTAAAACCACATCTGGATCTTCTCTTAGGGCTGACCTTAAAGAAATAGTCCAGGAATAAGTATCATGATTAAGTTCTCTTTGAGAAATAATACTTTCTTTGTTTTCATAAACATATTCTATCGGGTCTTCAATGGTAATTATATGTTCTTTTCTCTTAGTGTTAATTTCATCAATAATAGCCGCTAAAGTACTGGACTTACCGTGCCCTGTTGGACCAGTCACTAAAATAAAACCAGATTTAAGTTGGGTAAAACGGTGACAGATTTTAGGTAAATTTAATTCTTCTATTCCTTTTATCTTATTAGGAATAAGCCTAAGAGCCGCTCCCATCCGGCCTCTTTCAAAATAGGCGTTAACCCTAAAACGACCCCTGTCACCAAAGTTAAAGGAAAAATCAATTTCTTTGTTAGTTAAAAGAAGATTTTTTTGGGTCGGGCTTAACAATGACAAAACTAAATCTCTGGATGTCTCCGGAGTCAACTTGGTTTCCTGCTTAACCGGATAAAGAGCTCCGTCAACTCTTATCATTGGGGCTGACCCAGCTAAAAGATGAAGGTCTGACGCTTTTGATTCAACCGTAATCGCTAATAATTCTCTAATATCCATATTAAGTCCTGCAAACTCTTAAAACTTCTTCAATTGTTGTTAAACCCTCCAGGGCTTTTAAATAACCATCTTCTGTCATGGTTACCATCCCGTCCTGCTTGGCCTGGGCTTCTAACTTAGAAGCGGGTGATCTTTCCAGAATCAAACGACTAATTACTTGATTTACTGGTAAAACTTCAAAAATGCCAATTCTACCAGAATAGCCGGTTTCATTACATTCCGGGCATTTTCTGCCCCGGTAAAGCTTATTTCCATCCTTATTGCTGGGAAATAAAGGACCCAAATACTTTTTAATGTCTTCCATTACTTCTGGCGGAGGAATATATTCCTCTTTACAACTAGTACAAATTTTTCTGACCACTCTTTGACCAACCACAGCTAACATGGATGAAGCCAGAAGATAATTTTCTACTTTCATATCTAAAAGCCGAGGCAAAGCTCCAGCCGCACTATTAGTATGCAGAGTAGAGAAGACTAGATGACCTGTTAGAGCAGCCTGAATAGCTAAAGCAGCTGTTTCCTGGTCTCTGATTTCACCAACCATAATAATATCTGGATCCTGTCTTAAAAAAGATCTTAAGCCCGAAGCAAAGGTTAAACCGGCCGCAGGATTAATCTGAACCTGATTCACTCCCTTAATCTCATATTCAACTGGATCCTCTAGAGTAATAATGTTAACCCTGGAAGTGTTAATTTTAGAAATAGCTGAATATAGAGTGGTAGTTTTACCAGAACCAGTCGGCCCAGTCACTAAAAAAATACCATTGGGTAAATAGATTGACTCATTAATTATCTTTAAAGCCCTGCCTCTTAAACCTAAATCAGATAAGCTGACAACCCCACCGCTTTTCTTTAAAAGCCTCATCACAATCTTTTCTCCGTTAACTGAAGGAAGAGAAGAAACCCTCAAATCTATTTCTTCATTACCTGTCCGAAAACTGAACCGGCCGTCTTGAGGGATTCTTTTTTCATCAATTTTCATCCGGGATAAGATTTTAATCCTCGATACAACCGCATCATGAACGGCTTTAGGCAAAACCAGTTTTTCATGAAGAATACCATCAATTCTGTATCTAATTCTGGTTTTATCTTCCTGGGGCTCAATATGAATATCTGAGGCTTTGGCTTTAATGGCAAACTCCAAAAGAGTAGAGACAATTTTGGCAATCGGCGCTTCTCTAATAATTTTACCCAACCCATTAATATCAATTACCGGTGACTTAATTCCACCATTATCTGTTTCTTTTAAAGCTTTAGTAACTTCAAAGGAAAGGCTTTGAGCATAATATCTTTTAATTGCCTGAATGATATCTTCTTCCGGAGCAATCATTGGCGCAATTTTCTTCTTGGTTTTTAGTTCAATAAATTCAATTACATTTAAGTCTCCAGGGTCTTTCATTACTAAACTCAATTCGTTTTTTTCTTTATCAATTTTTATGGGAAAACAAAGGTATCTTTTAGCCACTTCCTCAGGAACAAGATTTAAAGCCTCAGGAGAAACACTGGTTTCCTTAAGATCAACATAAGGGATTTTAAATATTTCTGCCTTAGCTTGAGCAATATCTTTAGAAGAAGCAAAGTTATGCTCTTTAATAATATCCTCAACATTTTTACCTGTATTAAGGTTTTCTAGCTTAACTCGCTCATAAACCTGAGGATTTAATATTTTGTTTCTGAAAAGAATATCAGCAACAGACTCGTTACTATTTTGGACAGGCATTAATAAACTCCACTATTTACAAACAGACTATAGTCTGTTTGTAAGTTTAAAACTTATTATCTACCTTCAATTATTTTAGAAATTAGGTATAATGTCAAGACAAGAAATGAATTCCATCCTAATTACAGGTTCCAGTTTAGAAACAAGACTTGAAAAGGCCAGTCAAATTGTTAAAAAATATAAACTGGATATTAATAAATTCTCTCCTGACATCTTAATAGTTAAAAGTGAAAAGTTAGTCGGCATAGAAGAAATTAGAAAAATTAAAAGCTATATTTTCAAAAAAGCCTTTCAGTCTAAAATCAAAGTCGTTATTCTTCTCCAGGCAGAAACCATGACTCTGCAGGCTCAAAATAGTTTTTTGAAAACCTTAGAAGAACCAGCTGCTAATTCCTTAATCATTCTTTTAAGTCCAGGCAAAGACTTACTTTTAGAAACTATTCAATCTAGGTGCCAACTGATTAACTTGAAACCCAAAAAAATAGAACCAAAAAAAGACAATCAACCAATGGGTAAAATTTTTAAAAACATTATTAAGGCCAAACTAGGAGAAAGGTTAAAATTAATTGAACCTCATAGTTTAAATCGAGAAGAGGGAATTAGTTTTTGTTTAAACATGATCAATTATTTAAGAAATAATAAAAATGATTTTTCTAATAGGAAAAGGTTAAAATATTTAAAGGAATTTGAGAAAAGCTTAAAATTTTTAAATTACAATCTTAATGTTAAGTTGGTTTTAGATAATTTAGTTATTAGCCTTTAAAGTATTGACTTTTTGAATTAGGTAAAAAAATATCCTTACAATTAATCTTACAATTTACTTTACAATTATTTAGGTAATTATTTTTTCTATTTTACTTTCAAGCTTGAATGTCTTAAAAAAGATAAGATATAAAGCAAAAGGCTTATTCCGAGCAAAATCTTAATCCCCCAGGCATAAGAAAGAAAGCTTAAAATTCCTCCTACAGCTGAACCAATTAAATTGCTGGCAAAAAAAGTTTTTTTATCTTTGGCTTTAACAAAGAAATTAATAAAAATTAGGCTGGCAAAAAACAAAGGTAGATTCATTATTATTGGCGCCACAATTAGCTTAAAACCAAGAGGCAGTAGGTTTAAAGAAGACAGCGGCAAAACTATTTGAAGAAAAAAAGAGATAAAAAGAAAAATATAGGAAATTTTCTCTGGGACTCGATATTTTAAAGACATCAAATTGGCTAAAAGAATAAAAATTAAAATTGCCGAGACAGTCAATAAATTAATAATCCAAGTGTTGCCAAACAACAAAGCGCTTTTACTAATATTTTGAAACTCATACAGCAAAAAACCGGCTCCTAAGAAAAAAGAGGGTCGGGAAAAACTACCCTTTTTGGATAACAGTTTAATTAAACTGACAAAAATAGTCAGCAGAATTAAGGAAATAATAAGATGAATTTTAGGGACCCTGGCTTTATCTAAATATAAATAAGGCCAATCATCAGTTAATTCTTTTTCAAAAGGCTCATATTTTAACCGGCGCGAATTAATAAAATTAGCCAGATCTTTATCTTGAGATAAAACATTTTCTAATTGGTTTATTTTCTGGCTTTGGGCAAAAACAACTCCCCCCCACCCATAAAATGGAAGTTCGTTCTGCAAACTGAAAATTAAAGGCTGATGACCAAAAACAGAAGCCAAGTTATTTTGAATTTTACTCCCTATCCAAGGCCGTTGAACATCAAAAGAAATAAAAAGCAGGCCCTCGGGTTTTAGGATTTTTTTAATTTCCATCATACTTTCCTTGGTATACAAAAAATTATCCAGCTGAAGATTGGAAAGCGAAGAATTCAAAGTATGAGAATCAGCTAAACCCATAATAACAAGGTCATACTTCCTGGTAGTTTTTTTAAAAAAAGACCGGCCGTCATCAATTATCACTTTAACCTTGCTGGAAGCATACGGATTTTCAGGATGATATTTTTTACCCAATTTAACAATCTCTGGATCAATTTCCACCGCCTCAATCTTTAAAACTCCCGCCCTTAAAGCTCCGGCAATATCATTGCCACCACCGGCTCCAATAATACAAACGTCTTTAGCCTCAGGCTTAAGTAAAAAGGGCCAGTCATACTGATTACTAAAACGGAGGTTAAAATTTTCCAAAGCCGACTGTTTATCCAGGGTTTTTTCCAAATTATTTCTATGCTCCTTTGACAAATCCAAAAGCCCCATATAACCAACATTATTAACTTGAATCTGGTAACCAGTCATTTGATAAATGTTTGGGGGATATTCGAAAAAAGCCAGTTTTTGGTAAGGTGACCAAATAGTATTTTTTAAATTAGTCAGAAAAATAACAATCAAAACAAAGTTAAAAATAAAAATTAAAAAAGATAAGTTTCTCTCCTTTTCAGTTACAAGACAAGAAAGAATTAGCTGACTGATAATAATTCCAATAAAGGGCGAAATTCTTAAAAAAGATAAAAGATAAAACAACCACATTCCCAGCAAGGAAAATAAAATATTTATGGTATAAAACCAAATAATCTTCTTAGATTCCTTAAAAATATTGCCCAAATGCTGGCCTAAGGGAACAAAAGTTAAAACTAAAAGGAAAAATAAAATTATCGTTAAGCCAAGTCCAAAAAAGACTTTTAAGCTTGAGCTCCAAAAAGTTTGAAACCAAATAAAACTCTCGCTTAGGGGTGAAATTAAATTAGTAATCCCTTTAAATAAGCCGGAAATAACAATCAGACTTAGAATTAAAATTAAGCTGGAGGAAACCATTAAAGACAACTTTTTTTTAATAAACATTCCCAAACCCGACCCCAGAAAAATAGCCAGCAAAACTAAGTTAGAAAGATAGGCAAAAATTCTTATTTCTGTTCCGATAAGACGAATAAAAAGAAGTTCTAAAAAAAGAATTAAAAAACTTATTAAAGCCAGCTTAAGGGTTATTTTCATTTTAAACTACCAATTTATTTTAATTAAAAAAGGAGAGAAATAAAAGAAGTAACCATCTTTGTTAATAAATTATTCCCTACATTTGCAAAAATTGTTGTTTTAGCTGAGCCATTATTATTTTTCTTTGTCGAGAGCGAAGGGTTTCACCCCCTAGATCAAAATCTATTGGCTTACCAAATGTAACAGAGATTAATCTTTGGCCTTTATTATCGCGTACTAATGAATTAAAAGAAAAGTTAGAACCTTTAGGCATGGCATCTTCTAAGCCCCTTAGTCTTACCGGAATTACCGGCCTACCAGTTCTTAAAATTAATTCTGCCATACCGGTTCTAAGATTTCTTTCACTTAAGGGAAGAGAAGATCGAGTTCCTTCAGGAGAAATAACAATTGAAAAACCTTCCTCTAAATATCGGATTGCTGATTTTAGACCTGATTCTATTCCTTTCAAATGATCATCTCTACTAACAGGAAAGCTGTTAACTGCCATTGAACTTAAGACTGATCTTGCTTTTCCTTTAATACCGTTGTGCCAGTAATCAGCTGCCGCCGGATAAATTAATTTTTTTCTTAATTCTTGGGGAAAAGCCCTTCTAACTGCCAAGGAATCTGGATGACCGCTGTGAGGAAAAAAAGCGATTATAACTGGCTCTCCATCTCTCATTAACTCTAGATTATTTAGTCCCTCGACTTCAAACCTCGTCAACTCGAAAAATGAGGCCGTCAAGTCTCTTATTTTTTCCATAAATGGTTCACTTCCCGGACAAGACAAAGATTCTCTTGACATAAGCCTATATTGTACATTATTAAACCTTTTTTATAAATTTTTTTAGTTCTGGATAAAAAAACCTAACAAGCTTTTCTTTTAACCCAATCCACAGAAGTTAAAAGGGGACCAAAAACATCATCTTTGGGAGAAACCTTTAAATCTTCTAATTCTTTTTTAGTTGGTGGTCTATTTTGGAATTTAATTCTTTTAATATTTTGAACTAAACATAAAGGGTTTTTTTCAGCCACTTCACCCATTTCTAAGACCGCTGAAACAGCTATGCCTTCAACCACATTTGCCTGAGACATTTTTACTTTTCTGCCAAATAAATCTTCTTTACCCCGATAGTCATATAAAGCTTTAAAGCCACAGTGGGAGATAGCAGTTCCAATTACCCCCCATCTTAAAGGAATTGTCTTGCTGTCAGTAATAATAACGCCTACTTTTTTCAAATGATAATTCTTTTTTAAAAAACGCCAAATTTTATTAGTTGTTTTCTGAATCCTATTTGGCCACAAAACATAACCATCATCGGCATTTGATTCATCAATGCCAGCATTAACTGCTAGGGTAGAATTTTTAATAGTTAACATCATCTTATACTGAGAATAAGAAGGTTCAAGATAAAGGTCTGCTTCTTGACGGACTAATGAATGTTTCTCATTTCTCCCACCTAAAGCCTTCTTTACTATTCTTCCCTGACAGTAACTTATAATTTTGGAGGTTATTACTAAAACACTATTTTCAGGAATTGTCTTAATAGAATCTCTAATAATATCAAGAAGATTATCATTTTTTTTAACTATTGGTGTTTTAATAGCCGTCACTTTCATAAATATTTCATTATTCTACCATCATCCTCTTCTTGGATAAAATTTAATCGTCCTCTATAAGCGTTTATTATATAAACCATTAAATAAAAAAACCAGCCTCTGGGCTAAACTACCTAGTAAATAATTCTAGAGATTAAAACATATATTAGCCCAATATATCAATCCAATTTATACTTTGTTAAACATAAAGTCACTGTAATATATCAGGAAGAAGAAGGTTTTGTTAAACAATTTGAGTCTGTGATGTTTTTAAGATTGAACCAATTAATAAAGACCTTCAATAAAATTCTACGAGACATTGAACTAAACTATAAAAATGTTAAAATATCCTTATTATGAGTAAAGAACAGTATGTTTGTAGAAATTGTGGCTATATTGGAGTTCCTAAAAAAGTAACTCCAGGCAGTATAATTATTGAACTTGGTTTATGGATTATAATGATTCTTCCTGGAGTTATCTATTCTATTTGGAGATCAGCTAATAAAAAAACTGTTTGTAAACAATGTAAAAGTGAAGATATTATTCCTATTAATACTCCAAAAGGCCAGGAATTGCTCAAACTCCAAACTAAAAAGAAATAACCCTTTTTAAATATATAATTACTACAGTGTATATCAAGAAGAATGTAGCCTTGTTAAGCAGTTTGGCTAGAATAAGGGACTTTGTTAGAAACCTTTTTATCTTGAATTATTCTTACAGTTTTATGGTCAAAAAGAATCAAAATTTGTTTTAATATAAGACCTGAAATTTCTAACTATTACTAAAACTAGTTTTTGCAAATTAAGCTGTTTTTAATTTTTGCTCCACATACAGTTTTATCAATGGTGCAAATTTTTGAATATTATAAACACCTAGAATCAATTTTGTATTAGTATCTTGGTGTTTATCTGGATCAAAATCAGAAATAGTTGACCAGTCTCTATCAGGATTTGCAAATTCCAATGTTCCAGAATATTGTCCATCTCTGTTAAATCCCCCTGTTTTATCAATGGTAAAACCTGTAGCTTCTTCAAGCTGTTTAAAATTATCTATTAAAGCCATAATATTTTCTTTGAATAATAATTTAATTTTCCCAAAATCATCAATATCAACTTCAATAATATTACCATATCTATTATTAAATTTTTGCACTTTAGCTAAAAATACGTCTTTATCTAACAAGTCAACACTTATTTCTGGTAATTCTGGTTTATGATGATTAACGTGGTCATTGATGGCACTAGCGACATCTTCTGCAGTAACTGTTTTCACCTGCAATATATTTCTGTGAGTTTGAGCAAAAATGCGAATACTTGATAGTTTTCCACTTTCATCATATGCTCTATGAAATAAGTCTCCTTCATCACCTGGATATCCTTCAACTCTTCTTTTATGATCAAATATATTATTTAAAGCCCCCCCATATATTTTGTCATCAGAATATCTGTCTATTTGTGTTGAAGTTGGCTCTTGAGCTAATCTGTCCTCGTTATCTGTATTGTAATGATAGCCTCTAATTTGACTCTCTTGGCGAGCCATTCTATTTATTACTCTTTTATATCTTTCATAGACTTCTGGAGTGATACCGTCTTTAATCTGTTAGTTTAACTCTACTATCTGATCATAGATTTCCTTTTGGAAATCATATTCTCTCTGATTTTGCCTACGGATTTCTGGTAAAATCTCATTAGCATTTAAAGGGGTTACATCTTTACCTTTTATCTGCGTCACTTGCGTAAAAATATCTATTAATAAAGCGGTATTAAACAATTCATCTTCGTATTTTTTTTCATGCTGAAGTCCACCTATTTTAGTTAATTGATTATTCATTTGTTCATCAGACATTTTTTGACCTCTATGTTATACAAGCAAGTGATTATCAGTAAAAACTATAATAGTAAATTGCGGTTTTTCTGTCAACACTTTTTTCTCAACTAAATATTTTGTTTGTAATAACATTTGAGCCGACTTTAAAAATGTATTTATAGTTAGTTTTGTTGAAAAACCTCATTAAGCTAAGCCTTCCACTTGTTTTGATCAATCATTTGAATCTCAAAGTCTGAATCAGTAAATCCGAAATCAAGTTTTTGCAAATCTGTTTCGACTGCTAATTCATTACATAGATCAAGAATGACTCGCTTGTAAATACTATTTAAAATATCTGATAATTCAGCACAATTTAAACTTTATTTGTCTGAAAAACAAACAATGGATAAACTAGTGAATAAGGTTCGAAGTTATTATTATAAATTATTAGTGATTGATTTTAATAATTACTCTCTTGGTTTTATTGATAATTCTTGCAGCCCCTCTTTATTAAATGTCTGAATTATATCGACAGAGATACAAGGTTCACATTTCATGCACTGTACATTCTCCCAAGCTCCTTGAGGAGGATGCAACGGACAGCATAAAGGAGTACTGACCGCAAACTCAGGCAAAAAAGAATAATTCATTTTAACTGGATCACTACCTTTTTTTTCACATCTAACTTCAGTTGGAACAATATCTCCAAATTTATAACCATGTTCATTCATATTAGATCTATTATATACTATAGGATTCTGGGTGGATGAGGGGAATCGCACCCCCGGCCTCTAATTCCACAGATTAGCGCTCTAACTACTGAGCTACATCCACCATAAAGGTATTTTATCAGATCCGCGCGATTAAACAAAGATTGTAGCCTATTAAAAAGTTAGTTTTTTTCCCTTTTTTAGTGTAGTAGATATCTTTTATTTTAAAATTCTGTTTTTTAATAAGGTCTTTTAGTTCTTTTTTAGTATAAGAATAAAGAATTCTATCTATTTTTCTAGTTGGTTTTATTCCATCAGACAGAAAGTAGGGGATTGAAATAATTTTATTTTTTCTCTGTTTAAAGTGGGTTTTTAGATATTTTGCTTGCCAGAGGTTCCAGGTGGTTAGAAAAAGAGTTCCATTTTTCTTAAGATGTTTTTTAATCTGTTTAATAGTGTTTTCCTGGTCTTTTTTAGAAGTTAAGTGGTGGAAAACAGCTAAGCAAAATATATAGTCAAATTTACCTATATTTTTATAAGTACTATCTTTGGTTATATCAGCCAGAAAAAATTTACTATTGGGGTGGTTTTTTTTAGCAATTTCTAAAAGTTTTTCGGAGTTATCTATTCCAAAATAATTTATTTGCTTGCCTTTTAAAAGGTTTAAAAGCCTACCATTGCCGCAACCTAAATCTAAAACCCTGGTTCCTTTTTTAACCCTATCAGTAAAGTCTTTAAATTCTGGCCAGTTTTTATTTCTGGTCTCTGAGAAATGAGAGGCAATAATGTTATAATTAGTCATATGAAAAAGCTTGTTTTAGATCTTTTATCTCAATCATATTTAAATGCTAAGATTTTAGCAAGTTTTAAGCGAAAATTTGCCAAAAAAACCGGTCTTTTCCCTAAAAACAGTCTCCTTTTAGCTCAATACTGGCAAATGGTAAAAATGGGAGAAATCAAGCCTAAAGCCTCCTTTGAAAAAGCTTTGCGCCTAAAAAAAGTTAGGTCTTTATCCGGCATTATTCCAGTGGCGGTTTTAACCAAACCTTACCCTTGCCCAGGCAGGTGTGTCTATTGTCCGACTCAGGTCAATATGCCAAAAAGCTACTTAGATGATGAACCAGCCGTTATGAGGGCTAAGCAAGCTTCCTTTAATCCCTCCTTACAGATGAAAAGAAGATTAAGACAACTTAAAGAAACTGGTCATAGTCTGGAAAAAATTGAATTAATTGTCATGGGAGGTACTTTTACCGCCTTGCCACATTCATATCAAAAATCTTTTATTAAAAAGTGTTTTGAAGCCGCTAATGGGGAAAAAAGTAAAACCCTGGCTGAGGCTCAAAAAACTAATCAAACTGCTAAAAATAGAATTATTGGTTTAACTTTGGAAACTAGACCTGATGAAATTAATATCAGTGAAATAAAAAGGATGAGAATTTTGGGTTGTACCCGGGTGGAAATTGGAGTTCAAACTATTTATGATTCTATTTTAAAAAAAGTTAACCGAGGTCATTTAACCAAGGCAACTATTAAAGCCACCAAACTTTTAAAAGACGCGGGCATAAAAGTTTGTTATCACTTAATGCCTAATTTACCCGGAAGTCGCCTTTCCTTGGATTTTAAAATGTTTAAAGAAATATTTTCTAATGAAAAATATATGCCTGATATGATAAAAATTTATCCCTGTGTGGTTTGTTACCAAGCCAAGCTTTACCAGTGGTTTAAAAAAGGGAAGTATAAACCATATAAAGATGAGGAATTAATTAAACTTCTTTTAAAAATTAAAAAGATTGTGCCTGCCTGGGTGAGGATAAACCGGTTAGGCCGGGATATACCGGTTAATAATATTGCCGCTGGGAATAAATTATCTAATATTAGACAAGTCTTGGAAAAGAGAAAAGATTTTCAGTGTCAGTGCATTAGATGCCGGGAAATAAAGGAAAAGGGGAGTTTAAATAGTAAAAGAGTTAAGTTTAATCAAATAAAGTATTCTAGCTCTGGTGGAGAGGAATATTTCTTAGAATATACTGATAAAGAAAACCATCTTTTTGCATTACTCCGATTAAGAATTCCCAGCCAGATTTTTTCTAAGAAAAACCATTTTATCCCAGAACTTGAAAATAGCTCTATTATAAGAGAGCTTCATACTTATGGAGAGTCTTTGCCTTTGGGGAAAAAAGGGCAAGCGAGTCAACACTTAGGTTTAGGAAAAAAACTTTTAAAAAAGGCTGAGGAAATTACTAAAAATCTGGGGATTAAAAAAATAGCGGTCATCTCTGGTATTGGAGTTAGAGAATATTACCAAAAAATGTGGTATAAACTTCAAAACACCTATATGATAAAAAACCTTAATCTAAAAAATTTGACAAAGAAGTAATTTAGTTAAATAATTGAATAAATAGTTATTCAGATTAAAGAAGGAAAGATGACAGTTATATACGGAGTTAATCCAAAAAAACCATATACTTGCCAAGATGTCCTTGGGGCAATTGAAAGATGCTTTGTTAAAGCCCACGATGATGTTCTTAATAAAGAAATGACTAGCGAAGCTCAACAATTTAATCCTCAAGAATTAGAGAATCTAAAAAAATTAAGTGTGCTTCAATTAATAAAGGATATTTTTAAAGAAATTGGGGGTAACTATGAAAACCCAACTAAAGAAAATTTAATCGGAGTTTGTGACAAACTAGCAGAATACTCTAAAATGTATCGTTTTCCTGAAGCAATTAAAAAGCATTATGAAGAAATAATGCAGCTAGTAGACGGACTTTAAAAACAGCTAATCAAGATCACTCTTTTAAGTTAAAAATTCTAGACCACACACACAAAAACTAAAAAATTAAAATTTTTTTTAGTGGCCAGAGAGAGATTTGAACTCTCACCTCAGTTAAGAGATACGGTTCTGAACCGTACGCGTCTGCCAATTCCGCCATCTGGCCAAAAATAACCTTTTATTTCAGTATTCTTTCCTGATTAACTATTAAATTTTACCATAAAATTGCTTGGTTTTCCTGTAAATTTCTGATAAAATCAGTTAAGTTTTGGGTGAGTAGCTCAGTTGGCTAGAGCATCCGGTTTACATCCGGAAGGTCACAGGTTCGAGTCCTGTCTCACCCACAAAAAACACTAAACATATTTATATATGTCCCAGTAGCTCAGGGGACAGAGCAACTGTCTTCTAAACAGTAGGCCGGAGGTTCGAATCCTCCCTGGGACACAAATGCCGAGGTGGTGGAACTGGTAGACACGCAGTCTTGAGGAGGCTGTGCTTTCGGGCATGGAGGTTCGAGTCCTCTCCTCGGCACAAAATATGATAGAATAGTTTTTGAATGCCGGAGTAGCCAAGGCAGTCAAGGCACGAGTCTGAAAAACTTGGGATACAGGTGCAATTCCTGTCTCCGGCACTATTATTGCGGGTGTAGTTCAGTAGTAGAACGTTTCCTTGCCAAGGAAAAGGTCGTGGGTGCGAATCCCATCACCCGCTCATTTAAGGTAAAATACTCTCCATGAACTCATTTCTAAATGAAAAGAAATTTTTATTTATTGGTTTAATATCTGGTTCTTTCTTAGGCTGCTTACTAATTTTTAAGCTTCAAAAGAATATTAAGGTTTTAGAAAAACAGGAACAAAAAGGAATAGAAATCAGCTATAATCAACTTCCTAATCCTTCAGTTTTAATTCCTCCAAGTCCTTCTCCTAGTCCTTCGCCAATACCAACACCAAAACCAAGTCCTTCTCCCTTGCCATCACCATCTCCCTCTCCTGAGCCTAAAATATATCCTACCAGCCAGGAGTTGGATTCTAGTTTTGCTAAATACGCTACTGAATATAGGCTTGATTTAAATATCTTAAGACAATTAGCTTCCTGTGAATCTGGTTTTAATACTTATGCTGTTAATAATCCTTATGCTGGACTTTATCAATTTAATTCTACTTCATGGATTAACACCAGAAAAAGAATGGGCCTAAACCCTGATCCTGACTTAAGATTTAACTGGGAGGAATCAATTAAAACAGCTGCTTTTAAAATATCCCAAGATGGTTTAGGATCTTGGCCTAGTTGTCAAAATAAACTTTGAAAAACACCTTAATTTAAGGTAAAATTCTTAATTAGATAAAAAAACTGTTTAAGGCTTTACCCTTTTAGAAAATATAGAAATATTAAAACTCTTAATCTCTTTAGCACTTTGATAAATAGACTACCATAATATATACTAGAAACAATATTTATGGTTCATTATACAGAAGAAAAAACAAAAGCTATAAAGTTGAGAAAAAACGGATTAAGTTACAGCGAAATAATAAAAAAAGTTAAAGTCTCAAAGTCAACGCTATCTTATTGGTTATCTAATATTAAATTAAATAAAAAACAACAAAACAGAATTAATAAGAAAAAAACCCTAGGAAGACTTAAGGCTTTAGAAAGAATTAAACAAAAAAGAAAAAAAATTACCAATTTTCTTCTTAAAAAAGGAAAAACAGATATTGGTAAAATAAGTCAAAGAGATCTATTTATTTTGGGAATAGCTCTTTATTGGGCAGAAGGAGCTAAACAAAAAGCGTCTGATATCTCTCATAGGGTATCATTTAGTAATTCTGATCCCAAAATGATAAAAACATTTTTAATATGGTTAATAAATAGCTGCAAAATAACCAAAGAACAACTTTCTTTTGAACTCTATATCCATAAAGAAATAGATAAAAAAACTGTTAAGCTTATTAAAAATTTTTGGCTAAAAACACTTAAAATTAATGGAAATTTCCTAAAAATCCGTTATAAGAAACACCAAATTAACAAACTGAAAAATTTAAAAACTTATTATGGATTAATAAGAATTGATGTCCAAAAAAGTACCAATTTTAACAGATTAATAAAAGGTTGGATTTTGGGAATAGCCAATAATCTAAATAATAATTGGGGAGTGGTGTAGCGGTAGCACGTCTGCCTTTGAAGCAGAAGATCCTAGGTTCGAATCCTAGCTCCCCAGCATTATAATAAAATTGCCATAATTCAACTATGTTATTTCCAAAAGGTGAATTTACAATAGGTCAAAAAGAAAAACATAAAGTCAGTTTCAGTACGGATTTTTGGTGGGGTAGATTTAATGTGTTCGTTGATGGTTCTCCAACATCAATTAATGGTAAAAGTATGATAAGTGGTCCCTTTACACTTGAAGTAGGAGATAAAGAAAAGCATACATTAACCTTCCAGTTAATATTTTCTGCAATATTTGCTGCTTTTAGAGATAAAGAGGTTCAAGTACTCGTTGATGGGAAGCTATTCAAAACTTTTTAATTTATTTAACAAACTCTTCTTTTCGGCATTTAACATTTAACAAAAAACAGGGATATAAATTGCTTTGTCTGTGCTAAAATAAGTTCGAATAGCGTCTATATTCGCCAGCTAGTAAGAATTGTCAAGAATAAAAAATTAGGTATTCAAAGTCCTCATATTTTTCTGAATGAAAAAAATTCTTTAAAAAAACTTTAGAAATCTGTATAATTTATATTGTAAGTATGAAAAACTCAACAAAAGGGGCTTTGATTGTTGCTTTATCAGCATTGTTTTTCGGTTCTTATGGTATTTGGGCAAAATTAATTGGAATTCAGATTGATAATTTTTTCCAAGTATATGTTAGAAGTCTGATTATTTTACTAATACTAGTTCCCTTGGGGATTATTACCCACAGTATTAAAAAAATAGATAAAAAAGACTGGAAATGGATTTTAATTTATACTTTTGCTGGTTCATTAACAGTTGCCCCAATTTTTTACGCATTTAATAAAATTGGGATAGGTTCTGCTACTCTACTTTTTTATGCTTCATTCACAATTATTTCTTTTATCTTAGGATTTATTTTATTCGGGGAAAAGATTACTATCGATAAAATAGTTGGCTTAATCCTTGCATTGATTGGGCTATATCTGATTTTTAATTTATCGTTTCAGCAAAATTCTTTACTTGCTGCCCTAGCCGCAATCCTAGCAGGGTCTGCAGCAGGATTTGAAATTGTTTTTACTAAAAAAATTTCTCACAAATATTCTGCTTTACAACTTAATCTTTTTGTTTGGTTAGTTATTTTTATTTTTCATTTAATAGGCTCTTTGTTAATAGAAGAAAAACAGTTATTGCCAGAATTGTCAATTGCTTGGTTTGGAGTATTTGCTTATGCAATTGCTTCTCTGAGCGCATTTTCGCTTGTCGTAATTGGCTATAGATATGTTCAGCCCGGAATTGGTGCCTTGACTGGTTTATTAGAGATAATATTTGGAATAATATTTGGAATAATATTTTTCTCTGAAATATTAACTTCTCAAATAGTATTAGGTGGAACTTTAATTTTTATAGCAGCAGCTTTACCAAATTTTGTAAGTTTAGTTAGAAAAGACAATAAGGCTTAATTTGCATAATAGTTAGAAAATTACTCCCTAAATACGAACCAGCTTATTTATCGCTGCTTCAACAAAATGAAAATATTTATTAAAGTTAAACCTAATTCAAAAAATGAGAAAATTGAGAAAATTGATGAAAATCATTTTAATGTTTGGCTTAAAGTCCCTGCTAGGGAAGGGAAGGCCAATAAAAGGCTGGTTGAGTTATTATCTAAATATTTTAATCTTTCCAAATCAAAAATATTAATTATTTCTGGATTTAAATCTAAAAATAAAATTGTATCTTTAAACTTATCTTAAAACTCAATTTA
Source organism: Candidatus Beckwithbacteria bacterium CG10_big_fil_rev_8_21_14_0_10_34_10 (assembly GCA_002773945.1). Taxonomy (GTDB): domain Bacteria; phylum Patescibacteriota; class Microgenomatia; order UBA1400; family UBA1400; genus 1-14-0-10-34-10. The sequence continues at coordinate 128,621 of PEZT01000001.1, forward strand.
TTCTCAGTAAAATCTCATTTATATGTAAAATAATATAGCATCTTCCTATTAGAGAATTTTATTTAGCTTTCTGTTAGAATATTTAAATGGCCTTTTATGGCGATTTTTGTTTTTAATTATTTTTGTTTAAATGAAACTAGACAAAAGATTTATTATTATTTTTATTATTTTAGTCACTGAGGTTTTGGGTTTTTCCCTGGTTCTACCTTTTCTACCTTTTATGGCTCAGGATTTAGGAGCTAGTCCTTTTCAGGTAGGTTTGATCTTGTCTGTTTTTTCTGTTTTCCAGTTTGTTTCCGCCCCCATTATGGGAAAGTTAAGTGATTCTTATGGTAGGCGGCCGTTATTATTGTTTTCCCAACTTTCTACTTTTATTGGTTTTATTATTCTCGGCTTTTCTAAATCTTTATGGATGATTATTTTATCCCGGATTGTTGATGGCTTACTAGGAAGTAATTTTTCTATTGCCCAAGCATATTTAAGTGATATTTCTTCAAAAAAAAACAGGAGCAAGACTTTTGGTTTAAGCGGGGCCGCTTTTGGATTTGGCTTTATGATTGGTCCGGCTATCGGGGGATTATTATCTCGGTTTGGTTATGGTCTGCCTTCTTTTGTCGCCGCTCTGATGGCTTTAATAACAATTTTAACTACTTTCTTTTTCTTGCCAGAAACAATTAAAAGAAAAAGGAAAATGAATTTAAAAATAGAAATATTAAAATTTAGTGATTTTAAAAGCTATCTTCTGGATTCTAAGGTGGCTGGAAAATTAAGATTATTTTTTTCCTATGTTTTAAGTCACGCTATCTGGGTCAGTAGTTTTGCTATGTTTGCGGAAAGACAATTAGGTTTTAATGCCGTTCAAGTTGGTTATCTTCTGACCTTTATTGGTTTAGTCAGTATTATTCTTCGGGGCTTTTTACTCGGAAAAATAATCGATCTTATAGGAGAAAGGAATTCTCAGATAACTGGCCTGGCGATGGTAGTTTTAAGCATGCTGGGAGTTAGTTTTGCCAAAGATTTTTATTCTGCTTTGTTTTTTATTGGTTTTTTTGCTCTGGGTTCTGGTCTTTTAAGACCTTTATTAATGGCCAGCATTTCTAAAAGTGTTTCCCCTAAAAAACAGGGAGAAGTTATGGGCTTTACTAATTCCTTAGGCAGTTTATCTCAAATTATTGGCCCTTTGCTGGGCGGATATTTAATTGCTAATTTTTTCCCCGGCAGTTTGGGTTTAGCGGCTGGTTTAGTTATGATTATTGGTATTTTAACCACTCTTAAAGGGAAAAAAATATCTTTAAGTGGTAAAATTAACCCAAGATGATTACTTGCTTCTGGGAAGATAAAAACAAAGCCTTCCTAAGACATGTCACGGTTACCGCTTTAGTAATAAAAAAGAATAAAATTCTTCTGGTTAAAAGAAGTTCTTCTGTTCCTAATCCGAAAAAGTATTGCATTCCTGGTGGGTTTTTAGAAAGAGATGAAACTGCCAGAAATGGGATTTTAAGAGAAATAAAAGAAGAAACTGGATATCAGGCTAAAGTTATTTCTCTTTTTAGAGTTAACGATAATCCTAAAAGACGAAAAGAAGATAGACAGAATGTAGATCTAGTCTTTTTAGTTAAACCTTTAAAAATAGTCCAAAAACCGGATAAAGAAGTTAAAAAAACTCAGTGGTTTGATTTAAATATGATTCCTTTAGAAAAAGATTTTGCTTTTGATCATCGAGACAATATTTTGCTTTACAGGAAGTATTTGAAAAAAAAGTTTGTTTTACCTATCTTTTAATAAAAGGGGTCTTTTTGAAAACTGAAATATTAAAAAGATGCTGGCAGATGGAAAATTTGATTAATCCTACCCCTTGTTTTAATCAAATGGGGGGGCCTTGCATAGAATCTGAATGTCTTGTCAAAAAAAGAATAGAAGAATTAACAAATTCTGGCGTTGAGATAGATGAATGGTGGCAATGGATTTTACCTCATAGTGCCTGTA